>NZ_JBIAVW010000005.1:206283-491812 GCF_042894785.1 Streptomyces sp. NPDC001502 | reverse complement strand
TGGGTGAGGACGTCGAAGCCCGGCGCTCCTTCATCCAGCGCAACGCCAAGGACGTCCGCTTCCTCGACATCTGAGTCGGCTCCGCTGACCGCCGCACGCTGCCGGACGCGGGGTCCTGGGCGGCTCCTGCGGCCACATCGAGGGCGATCCTGCACGAGGACGCCTCCGTCGAGGCCCGGGACGGCGTCCGCGGCATCCCCGTGGACGTCGAGCGCTGGCGAACACCTTGCCGGTGGAACCGGCGCCGGGCGCGAACGCCCCGTGACCTCGGCGGACCGATGTCACGGGGCGTCCCCGGACCGGGCGTCCGGCCGGCCAGGCGTCCGGGCGTCCGAGTGTCCGGACGGCTTCCGGCTTCGGGCTACCGGCTGAGCGACCTGAGCGCCGCCGCGTCGTACGGCTTCAGCTCGTCGAAGCGGTTGCCGAGGACCTTCGCCGCCCACCGCGGGTCCTGGAGCAGCGCCCGGCCGACGGCCACCATGTCGAACTCGTCGCGTTCCATGCGGTCCAGGAGGTTGTCGATGTCGCCGAGCGCCGCGCCCTCGCCGGCGAAGGCCCGGATGAAGTCGCCGTCGAGGCCGACCGAGCCGACGGTGATGGCCGGCCGGCCGGTGAGCTTCTTGGTCCAGCCCGCCAGGTTCAGGTCCGAGCCCTCGAACTCCGGGAGCCAGTAGCGCCGGGTGGAAGCGTGGAACGCGTCGACGCCTGCCGCCGCCAGCGGGGCCAGGATCGCCTCCAGCTCCTCCGGGGTCTGCGCGAGCCGTGCGTCGTAGGCCTCCTGCTTCCACTGCGAGTAGCGGAAGATCACCGGGAAGTCGGCCGCGACGCGCTCGCGGACCGCGGCCACGATCTCCGCGGCGAACTTCGTACGGGCCACCGCGGTGCCGCCGTAGGCATCGGTGCGGCGGTTGGTCCGCTCCCACAGGAACTGGTCGAGCAGGTAGCCGTGGGCGCCGTGCAGTTCGACGCCGTCGAAGCCGATCCGCTCGGCCTCCGCGGCGGCGTCGGCGAACGCGCCGATGACGTCGTCGAGGTCGGCGCGGGTCATCGCCTTGCCGGTCCCCTCGGTGCCGTCGACGCGGACTCCGGAGGGGCCGACCGCGGGGGCGTCGGCATACGGTGCCTCGCCCTGCTTGCGCACCATGCCTATGTGCCACAGCTGGGGCACGATCGTGCCGCCCGCCTCGTGCACGGCCGCCGCGACCTTGGCCCACCCCGCCAGCTGGTCCTCGCCGTGGAACCGCGGCACCCGGTCGCTCTGCCCGGCGGAGTCGTGCCCGACGTAGGTGCCCTCCGTGACGATCAGGCCCACGCCCGCGGCGGCCCGGCTGGCGTAGTACGCCTGCACATCCTCGCCGGGCACGCCGCCGGGGGAGAACATCCGCGTCATCGGCGCCATCGCGATGCGGTTGGGGACGGTCAGGCCGTTCAGCTTGATGGGCCGGGAAAGGATCTCGGCCGCGCGGGAGGCGGTGGACGTGGTGACGGTCATGCGGGTCCTCCGGGTTGAGGCTGTGGCTCGTCGGGGTGACGACGAGGAGTGCATAGTACACATGCTATGTATCATGCATATTGCTGCGGTGAAGGGGTCTGCCGGTCCACGGGTTCACAGGTCCGCGATAATGGAGCGCCGGAAGGAGCAGGAGGCGCAGTGCTGGAGAAACTCGAGCGGGAGCTGATGCTGCTCTCGCGGCACCAGGTGCTGGCCCGGCGCGAGCGCGACCCCGAACGCCTGGAGCGCTCGGCCTACCTGCTGCTCAGCCGGATCGACACACAAGGCCCCATGTCCATCGGACAGTTGGCGGAGGCCTTCGGGCTCGACACCTCGACCGTGAACCGCCAGACGGCCGCGCTGCTGCGCTGCGGACTGGCCGAACGCGTCGCGGACCCGGACGGCGGCATGGCCCGCAAGCTGTGCATCACCATGGAAGGCGGGCGTCGGCTCGCCGAAGACCGTGAGATCAACCGGTCCTGCCTGGCCCGGGTGGTTGCCGACTGGTCCCCTGAGGAAGTGGGGGAGCTGGCGGACGTCCTGGTCCGGCTCAACCGCAGCGCCGAGGCCCTCGAAGGACGCTACTGGCCGCGCGCGGAGGAAGACGCCCCGCGCTGCATGCCACCCGCCGACCCCGCATGAACCTCGCAGATGGCGCGCGCCGACCCTCTTCCCGAGGGTGAGCGGCCGCACACCCGCCGACCGTCGGACTGTTCAACGCCGCCGGGCTCTCACTCGGCGCGATCGTGCCGGACGGCGTGACCGCGCCGCATGGAGTGCACCGGCCGGACCGGTTGCCCCACCGTGCGCGGCCGGCGCCGGGATGTCGATCACGTGATCGGCTGCTTGGTCCCGTCAGGCAGCGCGCAGACGTATCCGGCGTAGGGCTGTGACGTGACCTGTCCGCCCGCAGCCGTGCACTCGTCTCTGGTGATGTTCGGAGACGAGGCGGCTTCAGCGCCGACGGCGCCGACGGCGCTCATGCCGGCCAGGGTCGCCGTGGCCAGGGCGAGGCCCAGGATTCTTCGCATGCGCATGGCTTCCTCCTCCTCGCAGGCGCCTGCGCCGTTCGGCCTTCCGGAGGGACGAGTCTCAGGACGAGGGCGCCCTTCTACTCAGCATGGGCGCTCCACATGAGGCCCGCAGCTCGACGCCGTCGGCCGAGACCGTTGGTGCCGGGTGCGCTCGGCCGTGGTCGTCGCCAGGAATGACGTCAGCGCACCGACGAGGCAGACAGCTCAACCCTGCCGAGCCGTGCATCGACAAGCTCACACGCGGCCTCACCACCCGCCACGGCAAGACTGTCACCACCGTCGCCGTCGCATCGGTCGTCCAGCCCGCAAGAGGGGAACGGCCTAGTCGCCGGAGCGAGGCCGGTCGGTGGTCGCGAGCAGGGCGTGTACGGCCGTTTCCATGGTGCCGGCCGCCGCTTCGGCGCTCAGGCCACTGCTGCGCCAGTGGTACCAGGCGCCCCAGGTCGTCACCGCGTCCAGCCCGTAGAGCACTTCGATCCCACGTGCGGCGGGCAGGCGTTCGAGTTCCTCCGCGAAGATCTCGGCCAGTCGCGCCCGGGCGAGGTCCAGGACCTCTCGGGTGACCTCGGCAACGCGGCCCCCCGGGGCTTCCAGGCGCATCAGGGTCAGCTGGGCCGGTGTGATCCACTCCAGGATCCGGGCCCGCTGTTCCGTCAGGGCCGCTACCCGGGTGTCGCGCGGACCGGAGGTCGGAAGCGGTCTGATCTGCTCGATCAGCTGTTCCAGCCGGCGGGTGATGGCCGTCTCCACCAGCTCGGACATGTCGGCGAAGTGATGGAACACCAGGCGCCGGGACACGCCCGCGCGCTCGGCCACCCGCTCGGCGGGGAAGCTGGATTCCCCGTCGTCGAGCAGGGACAGTACGGCCTCGGCGATCTTCACCCGGGACTGACGGCCGCGCTCGGCACGGCCGTCGGCGGCGCGACCGTCCGTGGCGCGGTCCTCGGACCGCGGCCTTCGGGCCGACTGGTTCACGGCGCCCCTCCCGACTTCGCTGGGTGCCATTGTCGCAAACGAATCGGCGCACACCCCCGGCAGCGCGCGGAGCCCTCCAGGTGCCGACCGTACGGGTGGCGGAGCGCGACCGTCCCGGGGAGCCGCGTGGCGCGCCTGTTTGGTCCGGTGCGTACGCGTCTACGAATCGCGGGCCGGTGTTCGAAGAACAGGCCGGTGCCCCTCCGCTTCCGAAGGAGACCTTCCCACCATGCCCAGAAACCCGCGATGGCTCGTCGCCCTGGCGGCCGGAGCCGCAGTACTGAGCGCGGGCCCGGCCGTGGCGTCGGCAGCGCCGCCGGCCGCGGTCAACCCGGCCCCCTTCTCCACCATCACCGTCGACCGCAGCACGGTGGCGCACGGCGAGAGCTTCACCGTGTCCGCCAGCCGCTACTGGCCGAACGAGGAGGTGTACGTACGGCTGGTCCCGGAAGGCCGGGCCGATGAGACCCGCGGCCTGGAAGGGGTCGACGGGGACGGCGACCTGCGCGCCGGCAGACGCATCGTCACCCTCGCGATCCTCCTCGCGAACGGCGACGGAGAGGTCTCCGGCACCGTCAGGGTCCCCGAGCGGCACGGCCGTCACCACCACCTCCGGGGCGAGTACCGCCTGGAGCTCGCCGGGCACGGCTCCCAGCTGTGGCAGTCGATCCCCTTCAGGGTGGTCGCGGCCGAGTTCGGCGGGCACCACAAGCCCGGCCACGGCCCGGCCGAGAAGCCCGGTCGGGACCCCGGACGGGACCCTGGTCGGGACCACGGCCAGGGCCCGCACGGGGAGTCGGACACGAAGCAGCCCCACGAGGACGCGCCGGAGGGCGCGCCCGAGGGCGCCCCGGAGGACTCACCGGAGAAGACCCCCGGGGACTGACCGCGGCCTGACGGCGTTCCCGGTACGTCGCTGTTCCGTGGCGCGTGCACGAACGATGTGCAGGCGCCGCGGAGCGGTCCTGAAGCGCCTTAGGCCGGGCGTCGTATGACAGTCACTCAAAAGGGAGCAGAGCGGACGCGGATGACCCCTCGGAGGGTAACGATGCCGCGACTGCTCTCCTCCTCCCCTAGAAAGCAGAAGCTCTTTGATGCGCTCTGATCTCCCTCGGCGCGGCCGTTCGGGGTCGCTGCCAGGTCGGCGGATCCCCCACGTCTGCGGGGCCCTCGCCGTGCTCACCGCGGCCGTGGCCGGGCTCGCGGGCACCGCGGAATCGGCCCCGGTGCAGACAGCGAGCTCCTCGGCCGTGGCGAAGGCGGACCCCGGACCGCCGAACAGGCTGTGTCCGCCCTGGGTGGACTGCGGTCCCCTTCTGTCGGGCCCGTCGCACGGCCGACCGCCGCACCACGAGGACGGGCCGCCGCCCCACGAAGACGGGCCGCCGCCCCACGAAGGTCACGACGGGCACAGGCCTCCGGGTCCCTCCGGCCCGCCGGGCCCGGTCGGACCCACCGGGCCCACAGGGCCTCCCGGTCCTTCGGGTCCTGCTGGTCCTTCGGGTCCGTCCGGTCCTCCGGGGCCGAGCGGTTCTCCGGGTCCGTCCGGGCCTTCGGGCCCTGCGGGTCCGTCCGGGCCGTCCGGTCCTGCGGGTCCGTCCGGGCCTTCGGGTCCTGCGGGACCCAGCGGCTCTCCGGGTGCCACGGGTCCGGCCGGGCCCGTGTCCACCACCGAGACAGTCGGCGATCCCATCACCGTGGCCCCCGGCAATGAGGCCACCGTGTTCGCCACCTGTCCGGCAGGGAGCACCCTCGTGAGCGGCGGGTACCTGATGAGCGGCTCGCTGCAGGTCCTGATGACCTCGCGGGCAGCGACTCCCAACACCTGGACCGTCACCGTCCTCAACCCTTCGACAACGGCCTCCGCCACCGTGGCAGCCGTCGCGCAATGCGCTCCGTGACCGCACTTCGGGCCCATCCGCCCGCCCTTGAAGGGAATTTCATGCTCAGATCGGCAAGGGTCGTCAAGGCTCTGGGGACCGGCGCATGCCTGGTCTCCGTCCTGGCACTCTCCGCACCGACCGCCTCGGCCACCACCACCACCATCGACTGCGGCGAGATCCAGGCCGGTGTGGTGTCCTGCCTGCTGCCGGACGGTGCGTCCTCGTACGACACCACGGCTCTGCTGGCGGCCGCCCAGGCGGAGACGCAGACGGCGCTGTCCACGACCACCCCCCTGGTCATCACCGCCTACGGGGGTGCCGGACGGTACGGCAGCAATGGCGGCGGCCTCTACCGCGGAGGCGACGGCGGCAACGGTGGCAAGGCACAGACCGTGACGTCGGTCGCAAGCTTCCAGACCGCGTTCGGACAGACCCTGTACTACTACGTCGGTCAGCTCGGCGCGACCTCCGCCGGCGGCCGCGGCGGCGCCTCGACCCTCGTTTCCGGCGTGGACCTGACCACGCAGGACCCGTGTATCTCCGGCTACGGCACCTGCACCTCGACCACGCTGCTCGCCGACGCCGGCGGTGGTGGCGGCGGCGGCCAGGGCAACGCCAACGGCAACGGAGGCGCCGGCGGCAACGGCGGCACCGCGGTCTCGGGTCAGATCATCTCGGGCGGATCCGCGGGCAGTGACGGCAAGGCGACCACCGGCAGCCTGACGCGTACAGGTGCGGGCGGCAGTGGCGGCAGCAACGGTGACGGCGGTTCAGGCGGCCGAGGCGGCTCCGGAGTGGACCACAAGGCCGGGACCAGCGGCATCGACGGCATCGGCGGACTGGGCGGTCCGGTCCACACCAGCAACGGCCCCAATGCCGGGGCGAGCTGGACGAACAACTCCTCCCTCTTCTTCGGCAACGCCGGGCAGGGCGGCGAGGGCGAGTGGCGGACCAACGGCACCAACTACGGCAGCGGCGGAGGCGGCGGCGGTGGCTGGGGCGGCGGTGGTGGCGGCGGCGGTGGCGGTGAAGCCATCACCGGCGGTGGCGGCGGCGGTGGCGGCAGCTGGGCGGTGGCCAACACCGACACGGTCGCGAGCGTCCCGGTGATCTCCAACGGCAACGCCGGCGCGAACGGCGCCGTCTACGCCACGTTCGTCGGCACCTCCGGCTGACACCCGGCCCGGCCGGCGGCGGAGCCCTCGGGTCTCCTCCGCCGGCCTTGCTGTGCCGTGACTTGCCGTGACTTGCCGTGACTTGCCGTGCCGTCGGGACGATGCCGGCTCCGGCGCACTGCCGACGGTCGTGCGAAACGCCCCGCGGCCCCGCCCCCTGTCGGGGGCGGGGCCGCGGGGCTTCGGCGGGGAGAGGGGGTCAGCCGACGCAGGACGTCACGGCCGCCGGGCTGTAGAGGCAGTTCGTCGGCGTGTTGTTGGCGATCGTGGTGGTCGTGACCGCGGTGATCGCGGTGGCCGTCCAGATGCCGCCGGGCGCGGGGGCGTCCGGCGCGACGTTGAACTGCACCGAGGCGTCGGTCAGATCGTAGGTACCGCCCGCGTTGTAGATGCCGCCGCCTCGTGAACCGGTGCCGGAGACCTTGTTGCCGTCGATCGCGGAACCGTTCACGGTCACCGCCGGGGTGTTGACCAGCGTCTGGGTGTAGATCCCACCGCCCAGCGAGTAGCGGCCGGCGGCCAGGTTCCCGGTGACGTCCGAAGCGTTCAGGAGGTTCACGGTGCCTCCCAGCGCGCTGATTCCGGCCCCGTGGCCGGCCTCCCCGATGAGTTTGTTCCCCTTCACCTTGGTGTTGTCCAGCGTGAGCGCTCCGGCGAGCGCGAAGATGCCGCCTCCGCCGTCGTCCGCGGACCGGACGGTCACCGTGTTCCCCTCGATGGTGGAGTTGGTGAAGGTCTGGGTACCGCCGACGCCGATGAACACCCCGCCGCCGGTGCCCGCCCCGAGACCGCCGGTGGTGACGCGGTTGTCGGTGACGGCGGTCCCCGTCACGTTCAGGACGGTGTCGTTGCTCTCGGAGTTGATGCCGCCGCCGGTGTCGAAGGCGGTGTTGTGCTTGATGCTGCCCCCGTTGACGGTGAGCGTCCCCGAATCGTGCCCGATGCCGCCGCCGATACGGGCGCGGTTGCTCGTGATCTGGGTGTTGACGAGGGTGACCTGCCCCTCGGTGTACAGTCCGCCCCCGTTGCTCGCTCCGCCGTCGGTGCGGTTGTCCGAGATGCTGCTGTCGGTCAGGGTTCCCGTGGTGGCGGACATGAACCTGATGCCGCCGCCGATGTTCGCCGTCGCACCCTGGAAGGCGGCGTTGGTTCCCGTGAGGGTGCTGTTGTTCCTGACCAGCACATTGCCGCCGCCCACCGCCATGGAGGGCTGCCCGTTCATGACAGTCAGGTCGTTGAGCGTCAGGGTGCCCGGGACGACCGCGGACGTGCCGACCTCGAACAAACGGAAGCTGCTGGTGCCGACCCGCTTGATGGTCGCGTTGTGACCGTTGATCGTCACACCGCCGTTGTTGGTGATGGGCGGAAGCCCGTCGTCGGATCCCACCATGTAGGGAGCCGTGACCTCGTAGAGGCAGTACGGCTCCAGGTCGATGACCGTATCGATGTTCGCGTTGGCGTTGTTGATCGCGGTGATCAAGGCCGCGGTGTCGCACGGCACGGTGACCGCGTGGGCGGGGACCACGGCGGTCGTGGCCGCCACGCCGGTCAGGGCAAGGGTGACAAGGGAGCTCAGTCCCCGGTGACGCGTGCTGCGCCGTCTCATCGTCGTACCTTTCGTCAAGCCGTTCGTGGAGCCGTCCGGGTGCGGTACGCGGCCCGGCGCGATGCCGTCAGGCAATGCCGCGCTCTGCCGAGCACAGCTCCGAGGACGCTGGGACCCGGGGAAGGGGTAACCGCGCGGGGCGCGGTTCATGCCCCGTAACGCGGCGTGGCCGCGGTCTGTCACACGTCCGGTCCCAGCCTGAGACCCGGACGGCGGGTCGGGCGGCGGGTCGGGCGCCGCGTCGGACGGCCCGCCCGTCCGGGTCAGGAGTCCGTGATCCTGACGAGGCCGCCGACCACGCCGACATAGGCGGAGCCGTCGCTTCCCAGGGTCACCGGCGCGTAGTGGTTGTTGAACAGGGGGCCGGCGCCGACCAGCCGGCTCCACACCCGCTTGCCGGTCCGTACGTCCAACGCCGTGAGGTACCAGGCGTCGGGCATCGCGGCGGTGCCCGTCCGGTGGGCGGCGCGCAGTTCGTCGGCGGTGGGGTGCGTGAAGGTGTACAGGAGGCCCGTCGCGAGGGAGACCTTGCTGACGACGCTGGGAACCCGTTCCGTGCTGTCGGACCAGGCCAGGGAACAGGTACGGGTGGTGTAGTCGACGTGGACCCGGGCCAGGCCGGGTTCGGTGTCGACCTGACGCCCTCCGAGCATTCCCTTCAGGAGGGCGTGTTCTTCGACGACGTACCCGTAGTTGTTCTCCACGATGAGGTCACCGCCCACGGCGACGAGGCTGTTCTCGTCGGCACCCCTGCCCGGGGCGAAGACCGGCTGTTCGCACACCTTCGCGGGCCCGGCCTTCCCGCGCTCCATCACGAGCACCTTCATCCGGGGGTCGGCATTGTCGGTGATGGCGACGTACCCTCCGCCCGGGCCGGATGCCGGGCCGATGAGCGTGGGAGTGGTCCCGCTGCCCTGGCTGAGCTGGCCGGGCTTGTGCCGCGAGCCCCTGTCGTACGGGGTGCGCCAGGTGACGACGGGTCGGCCTCCGGCCGGGGCGTCGAAGCGGTAGAGGGCGTGATCGCTGACGACGAAGACGCCGCCGGACTCGTCGACCGCGATGCTGTTGGCGATCGCCTCCCCCCGCAGCACGTGGGTGGAGACCGCGCCGGTGGCCGGATCGAGGACGCCGACCACACCGCTGCCGGTAACGAACCACATCCTCCCCGACCAGTCGGGGAGGACGGACACGATGCCGCTGGCGCCGACCACCGCCTTGAGGTCGTAACGGGCCTGCGTCACGAGTGCGTCGCGCCGGACGGCCACGACCTGAATGGTGCCGTCCTTCGTGGGGACGACGGCCCGGTCGAGCTGATCGAGGTAGAAGTAGCCGCCCCCGGAGACTTCCGTGGGGCTGGTGCCCGCCGTCCCGGGCAGTGTGAGGGAGGAAACCGCTCCGAGGTCGTGCGGATCGAGCAGCATCAGCCGGGGAGAGAGTCCTGGGGTCATGCAGACGGTGACGATCCGGCCCCTGGAGTCGAAGGTGACCGAGCCGCAGAGCCCTCCCTGGAGCCTGCTGCGTACGGCGAGATCGCGGCCGGTGGGGCCGGGTCCTTCGTACGTGTCGCTCTGGTAGGCGTCGCCGTGCAGGTTGCTGGAGCCGTTGGCGGCCATGAACGGGTGCTGCGGGACCGGGGGGACGGCGACCGGCCGAGGTGCGACGGCGTGACCGGTGAACGGGCGCAGTCCGGCTCCGCGAGGATCCCCGGGTATGGACAGGGCGGGCAGGGTCACCGCTCCGGCCGGGGCCGCGGCGGTGAGGGGCGGTAACACGGCGGCTGCCACCAGGACAGCCAGGACACGGAGGAACGTACGCATGCGTAGGCCTTTCCTTCCCGCCGGAATCATTGCACTGCTAGTGCAATAATGATGATGCGGGAGAGGCCGACGGGATGTCGAGGGTCCGGACACACACGCCGAAGCGCCGGGAAGGCGCGGCGCCGCGCCCCGAACGATGGCTTCGCGGCCTGTGTGCTGGGGCCGTGACCTGCGGTTTCGGTGCCCGGCAGGCGGCCGCCCGGGCCTGCCTGCATGCTGGGGAAACCGGGGAGCCGGAGTCGGCCGGCGACCAGTGTCAGCACGACGACGGCGGCGGACCGTACGAACGATCCGCCGATCCCGCGAGCCGTACGAGGACACATCATGAGCCAAGCCATGCTCCGGCAGATCATCGACTACTCCAGCCGCGCCGATCCGTACCCGCTGTACGAGGAGCTGCGCAAAACGCCGGTGTTCCACGACGAGGACGGGCCGTACGTCGTCAGCACGTACTACGAGATACAGAGCCTGCTGCACGATCCGCGCATCAGCTCCGACCCCCGCAACCTGACACTGCCGTCGAGCGACCCGCTGGCGCAGGAGGACGGGGACGACTCGGCGCTGCCCCCGGTGTTCCTCAAGCTCGACCCGCCTGACCACGACCGGCTGCGCCGCATCACGAACCGGCCGTTCGGGCCCCCGCACTCGCCGCACAAGGTCCACGACATGCGCGGCGAGCTGGGCGGCATCGTCTCGGGCCTCATCGAAGGCATCGTCGACACGGGCTCCCCGGAACGGATCGACCTGGTCGACCAGTTCTCCTACCCCTTCCCGGTGACGGTGATCTGCCGGCTGCTCGGTGTGCCGCACGAGGACGAGCCCCGCTTCCACGGCTGGGCCGACACCATCGCCGCCAGCCTGGACCCCGATCCCGACGCCGACCCCGGCGAGAAGCCGAAGGGCGCCGCCGACGCACAGATGGAGCTCGGCATGTACCTGGCCGGGCTGATCGAGGAGCGCCGCAAGGACCCGGGCGAGGACATGCTGTCCCAGCTGGCGGCCGCCAGCGAGGAGGCGGACGGGTCCATGAGCACGCTGGAGGCCATCAGCACCGCGGCGCTGCTGCTGATCGCGGGCCACGAGACCACGGTCAACCTGATCACGAACGGCATGCTGACCCTCCTGCGCCACCCGGACGTCCTCCAGCGGCTGCGCGAGGACCCGCAGCTGTCGGTACCGATCGTCGAGGAACTCCTGCGCTACGAACCGCCCGTGCAGCTCCTGCCGCGGCGCAGCACGCTCGACGACATCGAGGTGGCCGGGGTGAACATCCCCAAGGGGGCCACGGTTTCGCTGATCCTGGCCTCCGGGAACCGCGACCCGAAGCGGTTCGAGCACCCGGACCGCTTCGACCCCGACCGCGGGGACATCCAGCACCTCGGCCTCGGCAGCGGGATCCACAGCTGCTTCGGCGCCCCGCTGGCTCGAATGGAGGCCCAGCTGGCCCTCGGCGAGCTGGCCCGCAGACTGGAGAACCCGCGGCTGCTGGAGGACCCGCCCCCGTACCGCCAGAACGCGGTGCTGCGCGGCCCCCGCCACCTGCCGATCGCCTGCGACGGCATCCGCCCCTGACCCCGGGGGACCCGGCGCACCCCCACACGCTCAGGTGGCCGTCGCGCCGGGGTCCAGGACGGCCTCCACGTCGACCGTGACGTCGACCATGGGGCTGACGACCACTCCGCCGCGGTCGACCACATCGTTCCAGCTCACCCCGAACTCATGACGGTCGATGCGCGCCGTGGCGACGAACCCGGCGCGTCGCCGGGGCCCGAGGTCCTGCCCCTCCTCCCACCAGGGGGTGTCCCACTGTCCCAGGGAGGTGACGTCGAAGGTCACGGGGCGCGTCACACCGCGTACCGTGAGATCTCCGGTGACCTCGAACTCGGTTCCGCTCACCTGGTGAACGCGCGACCCGACGAACGTCCACGTCGGGTGGTGCTCGACGTCGAAGAAATCGGCGCTGCGGAGGTGGGCGTCGCGCTGGGGCTGACCGGTGTACACCTGGGTCGCGTCGATCGTCACCTCGACACGAGCCTCCTCCGGCTTGTCGGGATCGACCTCCAGCGAGCCGTGCACGTTCTTGAGCTGTCCGCGCACGTAGGTGACCATCATGTGCCTGGCCCGGAACTCCGCCGCGGTGTGACCGGGTTCGAAGAACCATGTGGTCATGACCATATGCACCCCTGACGTGCCTCTTCACCGGTGCTCGTGCTTCACCGGTGTTCGTGTTCGGTCACACCGTCGGCGATGAGGGCGACGCCGATGCCCAGCAGCCAGAGGTCCTTGGCCAGGGTGATTCCCTGCTCGGTCGGGCGCAGGCTGCCTTCCTCCCGCATCCCCGGCGTACGCAGGTAGAGCCCGAGGGTGGCGACGGAGAACGCGGTCAGCGCGGCCCCGGCGACAACGGCGGGGACGACCGGTACGAGCAGCGTGGCGGCGATGGCGAGCTCCCCGGCGGAGAGCAGCCTGGCGAACTTCTGAGCGTCCTGCTTCTTCAGGAACGGGTAGGTCATGGCGGCGAACTGCTGCAGCCCCTCGGCGGTGGCCTCGTCGGCACCGAGCTTCGAGATCCCGGAGTTCAGGAAGAACACGCCGGTCGTCAGCCGCAGCGGAAGTTGTCGCGCAGCGGAACGCCGTGCCGAAGCGGATAGCATGCGGAACCTCCCAACATGTACCCCACGTACCACCCTGCCACCCCCTCGAAGCATGTCAAACGGGGGTCGAGCATCCCCGGCCGGCGAACGCCGCAGCGCGGCCGTGCCCGCCGGTCTGCCCCCGGTGTCCAACACGGCGGCCGGAGCCGTGTGGGTGGCCCGTTGTGGCAGACCGGCTACGCGCTGGCTCGGCGACATCCACCGGCAACTCGGCCGCCGTGAGGCGGCGGTGGAGGCGCAGACGGAGGCGCTGGCCATCCGGCGGCGGATGAACGACCTCGGCGGTACGGCCGACTGCCTGGCCTTCATGGCCCGGACGCACCACCAGTTCGGCGAACGGGACGCCGTGCGGGCCTGCTGGGAGCAGTGCCTGGACCTGGGGCTGCGCCACGGCATGACGCAGCACATCGAGCGGAGCCGTGCGGGCCTGGCCGCGCCGGCGTAGCGCACCCGCGCCCCGAAGCGCGGCCCCGAGCACGTGCTCGGGGCCACGCTCCCGAAGTGCCGCCAGTACGTCAGCTGACCCAGCCGGTGCACTTCAGCTCGACGCCCTCGACGTTCACGCAGGCGCGCAGCCAGGTGCCGTCCGGCCAGTACTGCATGGACGTGTACGCATCGCTCCCGTCATGGTGCCCGTAACCGCGCATTCCGTCCCACGTCCGGCCGCCGTCCGTGGACCGGCCGATCCACACCCCGTACTTGTAGTACGGGGTGGCCGTCCGGGCCCAGCCGTACCATCTGCCGTCCTTCTTGCCGGAGCGCAGTTCCGCGGTGGCGTCGCCGCGGACGGTCGCCGTCGAGTCGGTGTCCGGACCGGAGTCCCAGCTGACCGGGCCCGGGTTCCAGCCGTCGCAGCCGTAGCCGCTGCACCCCAGCCCGGCGGCCGAGGCGGGATGGCCCGTGGTCATCAGCGTGGCGAGGGCCATGGCCGCGACCGGCAGAGCCCGGGTGAGTACCCGGGTGAGTATCCGACTGCGCTTGTTCCTCATGATCCGTCCGTCCCCTGTTCGTCGGGTGCTGAGCGGGCACGCCCGTACCGGCCTGCGCCGACGATCACGGGCGAGGTGCCCGGGGCGCCTCGGTCGACGTGGGAAGAGTGCACGCGGCACCCGACACGTGCCCAACGCGCGGCCGACGGGGCCGCCGTGCGGGCCCGGAGGCGAGCCGGAGGAGGGGGGTGTCCGTGGCGAGGAGGGCCCGGAGGGCGGGGATGTCCGTCCAGGCGAGGCCGAGGGAGCGGGCGGCGTGGCGGAGGGTGATGTGGTCGGCTCCGTCGGCCGCGTCACGAAGGGTCCTCATGGCCTCGTCCCGGTCGAGGAAGCTGATCCTCCCGGCGGGCGGGTCCTGCCGGGGGGATCGGGTGCGTTCGCTCTCCAGCCCGGGAATGCCGGTGATCCGGTGGGAGACGTCGGCGGCGGCGTCCAGGGTGGCCGGGCGCTCGTCGACGAGGGCCCGGGCGACGGGGTTGTGGCCGATGGCCTCCTGGAGCGGCAGGGGGTACAGCCGCGGGGAGACGTCCGTGAGGCGGATGACGCTGTTCACGGTACGGACCGTGCCGCGGGCGCCGCGGACGGCGGCGGCCCACAGCGCGGATGCCTCGGAAGGGTGCCAGGCCAGTGCGCGGGAGGCCGCCGCCGCCGCGTCCCGGTCCGGGGTGAGGGGGTGGCTTCCCGCGAGGCGTTCGAGGAGGGGCTGTTCACCGATCTCTCCGTCGAGGCCGGGGCCCGCGATGTGGACGGTGGCGGGGATGCCGGTGAGGTGGCAGGCGGCGAGGGTGAGGGCGTCCCCGAACGGGCTGCACAGGCCGGGCTCGTTGCCGTGGGTCAGGATGTCGCCGCCGATGTCGACGACGCGGATCCGCCCGCCTGCGGATTCGGCCATCGACGAGATCTGCCGTGCCAGGGAGGAGAGTCCCCGGGCGGGGTCGAGGAGCAGCAGCCGGGCGGGCAGGTCCCTGGCGAGGGCGGGCATGGTGGATCCGGCCGGCGGGCGGGCGCGGGTGGCCGGTGTGAACATTGCGAAGCCGCCCCCGAGACCGCCGCCCCCGATACCGCCGCTCCCGAGGCCGCCGCCCCCCGCGCCTCCCGTCTCGTGGGTGAGGCCGTCGAAGTCGTCCGCCCCGAGGGGGCGGGCGGTCGGGTCGACCTCCGGGCGCTCCCAGGCGTAGGTGGCGATCAACGGGGGATCCGCCGGGCCGGCCCGGTCCGCCGTGAGGGTGCGGGCGGCGATCAGGGTCCCGAGGGGGTCTCCTCCGCCGCCCGCCGCGATGTACAGGTCCCTCACGCGGCTCCCTCGCGCTCGCGCAGGTCGATGCCGGTGATCCGTACCGGTGTCGCCCCCATGTTCTTCCGGGCGCGCTTGTTCGCCGCGTGGAGGTTCTCGTAGTACTCGCGGTCGAGGTCCTTCACGGACCCGGAGTAGAACATCCAGGACAGCACGTCGCGGTACTTGAAGCCCTTGGGCGTCAGCTGGACGCGGCGCCCGAGACGGTGGATGAGCCCGTTGGACTCGGCCGCTTCGAGGACGGGCTCGAACTCGGCGGCGTGCTCGCCATAGCCGAAGCGGTCGAGCTCCGTGAGGTCGAGGTCGAACATGTCGAGGACGAGGCGCTTGCGGACGAGCTCCTCACCGGTCAGCTCGAAACCGGTGACGGGCGCGAGCTCGTGGTTCTTGGCCCTCTTGATGTAATCGGCGACCTCGGCCGCCGAGGGCTTCACGCTGCCGCACATGTAGTCGAGCACGCTGGTGTACGAGCGGGCGCCGACCCCGAGGCCGAGCAGGGGCACGCCGTGGAAGGTGAGCACCTTCTGGACGTAGCCGCCGCGACCGGGCTTCTTGTAGCGGACGGAGCCCTCCTGGACGTAGCCGTGGTCGAGGAAGACCTGGCGGGCGTAGTCGTAGCGCTCGTACAGCTCGGGCTGCCACATGTACTGGTACGCGCCGGTCCTGGAGAACCAGGCGTCCGGCCGCACCGTGAGGAAGTAGGTGCTGATGGTGGTGGGCCGGAGTGCCGCCAGCTCGTCCACGCTCTGGCGCCAGGTTTCGGGGGTCTGTCCCGCGAAGCCCATGATCAGGTCGGTGGACAGGTCCGGCAGGCCGAGTTCGTGGGCGGTGCGGACGGCGCGGCGGATGACGTCCTCGTCCTCGCCGCCGCGGCCGGCTTCGCGGATCTCGCGCGGGACGAGGGACTGGATGCCGACGTTGGCGCGGGTGAGGCCCATGTCGATGAGGGCCTTGAACTCGCCGGGCGCGTCGGCGATCGACGACGGGGTGGCTTCCACGGCGACCTCCTCGGCCGTGGAGCGCCAGTTGGGGTAGATCTCGCCGATGGTGGTGAAGATCTGCTCGAAGTGGCGGGGCTTGAGCAGGGCGGGGGTGCCGCCGCCTATGTAGATCGTGCGTAACCGCCGGGCCTGGAT
Source organism: Streptomyces sp. NPDC001502 (assembly GCF_042894785.1). Taxonomy (NCBI): domain Bacteria; kingdom Bacillati; phylum Actinomycetota; class Actinomycetes; order Kitasatosporales; family Streptomycetaceae; genus Streptomyces; species Streptomyces sp. NPDC001502. The sequence goes on along the minus strand of NZ_JBIAVW010000005.1, from coordinate 475,757 downwards.
GATCTCCGCGTGATCGCGGATCTGCGTACAGAGGGCGTCGGTGTAGGCGTCGTAGACGTCCTCGTCGGTGCTGATGATGGTGTACAGGTTGCAGAAGCCGCATTTGCGGTCGCAGAAGGGGACGTGCAGGTAGAGATTGAGCTCGGGGACCTGGTGGTTGGCGAGATCCCCCGCCCACACCTCCGACACGCTCCACTTGCCCTCCGGGAGCGGGCGGTACGTGGAGCGGGGCGGGTACGAGTACTGGTAGGGCGGGATGACGCCCTGGTCGATGTGGTCGGCGAGCTCCTGGTGCAGGCTGCTGGTCACGGTGTTGCCTTCCCGTACGGGGTGCCGGCGCGGGTTTCCCCGGCCTGGCGATCCGATCACGGGACTCTTGTCCGGTTCCATCGGGTGGGCGCACCAAATACCCGGTGCCTACTGGCCGGTTCGTTGGCAGTTGCTCCAAAGGCCCTTGCCGCGGGGGGACTTCTTTTCGTCTGTCAGGCCGATAGCCGCCGCGCCCGCCGCCCGGCTTTGCTGGAGAAATGACAATCGGGGTGGGCCCGCGCGGGCCGGGAGTGCTGGTGATCGAGCCGATGGGGAACGCCGGGCGGTTCCTCGTCGAGGCGGCCGACCGGCTGGGAGTGCGTCTGTACGCGGCCACCCGCAAGGACATCCACGACGGTTACGCGGACCGGCTGCGGGCCGGCCTCGCGGGGGTGTGCGCGACGGACCTCACCGACACCCCGAGGGCCCTGGATGACATGGCCGCCTTCTGCCGGCAGCACGCCGTCACCGGTGTCGCCGCCTGCTTCGAGCTGTTCACCCCGCTCGCCGCACTGCTCGCCGAACGGACCGGCCTGCCCGGCAACGATCCCCGGCTCGCGCGGGCGGCCAGGAACAAGATCGAGATGGGTGAGGCGTTCGCGGCCGCCGGCCTCCCCGCACCCCGCTGGGCGGTCGCGCACGATGCCGCAGAGGCGTACCGGGCGGCACGGGAGCGCGCGCTCGGATGGCCGCTGGTGGTCAAGCCGGCGGAGCAGGGCGGTTCGTGGGGCGTGTCCGTGGTCGAAGGCCCGGACCAGCTCGCCGACGCGGTCGGCGCGGCCCAGCGGTTCACGCACGCCGACCCGCACGGCCTGGAGCTCGACACGCGGGCCCTGCTGCAGGAGTACATCCCAGGGAGGGAGTACTCCTGCGACACGGTGGTCGCGGGCGGGGTGGCCTACCCCCTGCCCGTCGTCGCGAAGGACACCACCGAGGGCCGGTACCGCATCGAGACCGGGCACACATGCCCCTCCGGCCTGCCCGCGCCGCTGGTCAGGAAGGTGCAGCACATCGCGGCGCGGGCGGCGCTCGCCGTCGGCGTCCGCAACGGGATCGCGCACACGGAAGTGAAGATTCCGCCGGGCACGGAGACCCCGTACGTGATCGAGACCGGCGCCCGCCTGCCGGGGGACAACCTGTGCGAGATCGTCGAGGCCGCGACGGGCGTGAGCGAGGCCGTGGCCCAACTCCAGGCCGTCCTCGGCCTGGTGCCCGACACCGTTCCCTCCCGTACGGACGCGGCGTCGATCCGGTTCCTGCTGCCGGAGCACGGCGGTGTGGTGCGACAGGTGGTCATCCCGGACCTGCCCGGTACGCGGGGCGAGGTGCATCTGCGGCCCGGGGAGGCGGTGCCGGACCCGGCGGATTCGGCCTGCCGGATCGGGCACGTGGTGGCCCGTGCGGAAACGGCCGAGCGAGCGCGCGGGCTGGCCGACCGGGTGGCCGCCCGGTCCCGAGTGGAAGTGGGCTGAAACCGGTGCGGAAGATCGCGTTCTTACGGTCGGTAGGCATCCGGCGCGCCGATCCCTACGTCCAGCAGGCCGTACGCGGGCTCGCGGCGGACGGGATCGAGGCCGGGCTGTTCCACACCAGCGGCACCGCCGGCGACGAGGACTTCCCCGGCTACCGGGAACGACTCGACCGGGGCGTGACGCCGCGGGAGCTCGCGGACGCGGTCGCCGCCTGGGGGGCGGATGCCGCGGTGTCGATCTCGCTGCCGTGCGAGAACGCCCTGCGCGACGCCGCGGTCAAGGCCTTCCTGGACGCCGTGGGCATCCCGACGGTCATGACCCCGCTCGCGGCGACGATGCTGCTGGTGGACAAGTGGGAGACCAAGCAACTCTGCGAGCGGGCCGGGCTGCCGGTGCCCGACGGGTTCCGTGTCGACTCCGATCTGCTGGCGGGCCGGGGTCTCGCGGTGCCCGGCTACCGGGATGCGCTGCGCGTGCAGGCCGAACGGATCGGCTATCCGCTGATGTCGAAGCCCGTATGGGGCTCGACCAGCATGGGCATCCGCACCCTGCGCTCACCCGCCGACCTCGATGCCTACCTCGCACCCCGCACCGCGGTGTCGCGGGCGGAGCCGGCGGTGGTGTCCGCAGTGGTGGAACAGGTCGTCGAAGGTGACCTGTGCAGCGTGGACATCGTGGGGCGCCCCGGTGCCTACCAGGTCCTTCCCCTGTGCTGGACCGGACGCGCCGGGGCGGAGCCGGTGTTCACCTTCGCGGACCTGCGCTGGTGCGGCCCCCGTGAGGAGGCCGACGCCGCGTTCGCCGACGTGGCCCGCACCCTGGTGGACCTCTGCGGGGGCCTCGGAGTGCACGGGTCGGTGAACGTCGACATGATCTACACCGGCGGCCGGTTCGTGATCCTGGAGATCAACCCGCGCATCGGCGGCGCCACCACCCTCTCCTGCGCCGCGTCCGGCACCAACACCTTCGCCTCCCTCGCCCGCCTGGCCCGCGGCCTCCCCTTCACCGGAGGCACGGCACGACGGGCCGGCTGGGCGATCGAGTTCCTCGCCGGGGCCGGCATCCCGCCGGCGGTGCTGACCGAGCTCCGCCGGCGCGTCCGGGTGGTCACCGCGCACGAGCTGGTCATCGACGGCGCCTCGCACGGGGACATCGTGGTGGTCACCCTCGCCGAAGGCGAGGAGGACCGGACCGTGAAGGCCCTGACGGAGCTGCACGAGGCGACCGGCTTACCCGCGGCCGAGGTCCTGGGCAAGATCAGCTCCCTGCTGCACCGGTGAGCGCAGCGACCGACACCCGGCGCCCGCGCACCGCGGCGGACCGTCTCGGGCTGCCCGGACTGCGCGGGCACGGCCTCTTCATCACCGGCAACCTGATCGACTCCGTCGGCAACGGCATGCTCCTGCCGCTGGGACTGCTCTACTTCACCGACGTCCAGGGCCTGCCCCTGGCGCGGGTGGGCGCGGCCATGACGGTGGGCCAGGCCCTCGCCCTGCCCGTCACGTTCCTCGCCGGACGCCTCATGGACCGCGTCGGACCGAAACGCGTCGTGGTGTGGGCGAACATCCTCTCCGCCGCCGGGTTCGCCCTGTTCCTGCTCGCCCACGAGCCGTCGCACGTCGCCGGCGTGTACCTCCTCGTACAGGCCGGCATCAACATGTACTTCACCGCGCAGCGCACCCTGATCACGCACGTCACCCAGGCCGGCGAACGCCGCGGATGGTTCGCCTTCACCGGATCTCTGCGCAACATCGGGCTCGCCGCCGGGTCCGCCGCCGCCGCGGGTGCCCTCACCGTGTTCGGAAACGGCTCGCTGCGCTGGATGATCGCGGTCGACGCCGCCACCTACCTCCTGGCCGCCGCCTGCTTCGCCGCCCTCACCACCACCCCACCGGAACAGGACGGGACGCCGCCAGGTGCCCTGGTGACCCGGGCCGACCACACCCGCCGCTACCTGCTGCTCGTGGCCGTCAACATCCCCTACGTCCTCGCGCAGGCCGTCCTCGCCGTCCTCGTCGCCGTCTACACCACCCGCGCCCTGGGGCTCCCCGCCTCGGCGGCGAGCCTGCTGTTCGTCATCAACACCGTCATCGTCTCCGCGTGTTCGACGGTCGTCACCGCGCACGTGGCGCCCAAGGTGCCCCGTCGCGCCGTGACCGCCGGATACCTGATCATGGCCGTCGGGATGTGGGCGTTCGCACTGCCCGCACTGCCCGCACTGCCCGCTCTGTCCTCGCCGCCCGGTGCCGGTTCCGCCACCTGGGCGGCCCTCATCGTGGCGATCGTCCTGTTCAGCGTGGCGGAGATCCTCCTCGGCCCGGCGCTGAGCGAACTGTCCGTGAGCCTTACCCCCCAGGCGGCCGGCGGCTTCACGCAGGGCCTGTACCAGTTCTCGTGGGCCGTCGGCATGGTCGCCGCTCCCGCCCTGTTCACCCTGCTGCTGGAGGCCGGCCCGCTGCTCCCGTGGGCTGTCGAAGCCGCCGCCTGCCTGATCGCCGTACTCGCCGCGCCCGCCCTCAGGGCCCCCAACCGCCACCGCCGGAGGAATCCCCGTTGATCACGAGCATCGTCGAGTCCGTCCACGAGGTCCCCGCCGCCGAGTGGGAGCACCTCGCCCGGTCGGCCGGCCTCTACCTCTCCCACCGGTGGCTCGCCGGCGAAGCGGAAGACCCCACCGCCACCTGCGCGTACGTGCTCGTCCGGGACCCCGGAGGCATGCTGCTCGCCGCCACCCCCCTCTACCTGGTGCGGGACGAACCGAACGACAGCTACCAGCCCGAGACCGTACTGCCCCCGCACCTGCGGCCCCGCGTGATCGCCGGCGCCCGGCGCGGCTACCACAACACCCCGCTCACCGCCCCCGGCCTCGGCCCCGGCCGCCGAGACGCCTGCCTCGCCCTCCTCCGGGACGCCGTACGCCGCTTCGCCGACCACCACGGCACGACGCACTGGTGGCCCTACCTCACCACCGAGGCCGCCACCCGGCTCGCCCCCCTCTATCCGGACCCCGCCCTCCGCCTGGAGGACGACGCCCTCATCCCGCTCCCCGGCGCAGGCATCGACGACTACATCTCCTCCCTGCCCGCACAGCGCCGCGCCGGCATCCGCCGTGAACGCCGCGCCTTCGCGGCGGCCACCGGCCTCGACGTACGCCGACAGGTACTCGCCGACTGCTGGGAGGACGCCGCGGTCCTGCTCGCCGGACACCAGCAGGACCACGGGCACGACCGGGACGGCCTCGACGCGATGACCGCGCTGCTGAAACGGCAGGCCACGGCGATGGGCAGCGAAGCGCGCGTGGTGGCCGCCTACGACGGACCCCGGATGATCGGCTTCTGCCTCTTCTACCACTACGGCACCACGACGTGGATCCGCGCGGTCGCCCTCGACCGCCGCCACCCGGCGCCCCACCTGTACTTCAACCTCATGTACTACCTGCCCATCGAGGAGGCCTACGTCCACGGCACGACCGCCCTGCACGCGGGCATGAAGGCCATCGAGGCCAAGCGCCGCCGCGGGGCCGGGGTGTCCGGCCTGTACGCCCTGGCCGACCCACCGTCCTGATGTTCCGCGCGGCGCACCGGTGCTCGCGGAGAAGCACGGAATGCTGTGGTGCGCCGAGGGCGGGTGCCCGCCCTCACCGGCCGAGCCACGAGGTTGCGGCCGCGCCGTACGCACGCCCTCCACCCGGGAGTTCCTGATGTCCAGAGCGATCACCTTCTCCGAGTACGGCGCGCCCGAGGTGCTGCGCCTGGCCGACGTCACCCTGCCGGAGCCCGGACCGGGCCAGGTCCGGATCCGGGTGCGGGCCGCCTCCGTGAACCCGTTCGACATGAAACTCCGCTCCGGTCTGATGGCCGGTGCCGTCCCGGCCCGGTTTCCCGTGGTCCTCGGCCTGGACGCGGCCGGCGTGGTCGATGCCGTGGGTGAGGGAGCCGACGCGTCCGCGGGAGACGAGGTCCTCGGCGTCGCCGTCGGCGGCAGCTACAGCGAGTACGCGCTGCTCGACCGGCCGGTGGCCAAGCCCGGAGCCCTGTCCTGGGAGGCCGCGGCCTCCCTGGTCACGGTCGGTCAGACCGCGTTGCGTGTCCTGGAGCAGCTGGGCGTGCGGACCGGGCAGACCCTGCTCGTCCACGGCGCCGCCGGCAGTGTGGGCACGGTCGCCGCGCAGTTGGCCGTCGCCCGGGGCATCACCGTCGTGGGAACGGCCGGCGAACGCGATCTCGAACGGGTGAGGGCGCTGGGAGCCGCTGTGGTCCGCTACGGCGACGGCTGGCCGGAGCGGGTGCGGGCCGCCGCTCCCCAGAGGGTGGACTTCGTCTTCGACACCTCCGGTGCGGGTGTGCTGGCCGAATCGGTCGCGCTGACCGGTGACAGCACCCGTGTCGTCACCATCGCCGACACGTCGGCGGCGCAGCACGGTGTGCTCTTCAGCGCCGGAAGCACGGACCGGACCGGGGACTCCCTGCCGGAGCTGGTGCGGCTGGCCGCCGAGGGGAAGGTCTCGGTGCCGGTCTGGCGCACCTACCCGCTGGCGGAAGCCGCCCAGGCCCACACCGACCTGGAAGCCCACCGCAACCGTGGCAAGGCCGTCCTGCTGCCCTGAGCCGCCCGCCGCCCGCCGCCCGCCGCCCGCCGCCCGCCGCTTACCCGTCCCCGGCCGAGAGCGCGGCTCGCGCAGGGGTTCGGCGCAGGGGTTCTCACAGGGGTTCTCGCGACTGCCCGTTCCGGTGTGCCGATGGCCGGTAGGGTCCGGCCATGTCCACGCACGAACGTGAGATCGTCGCGCCCGTCGACCTGTGCCGTACCGACGGGAGGATCGCCCCGGCCGCGATCGGCTGGTCGCGCCGGCCCCTGCACCGCTGCCGGATTCCCGGCTGGGGGCGGACGAAGCGCTGGGAGTACTGGTGCGTGACCACGCCCACGCACCTGGTGGCCCTGACCGTGAGCGACCTCGACTACCTGGCCCTGAACTCGATCTACGTCCTGGAATACGGTGCGGCTGCAAGGGAGTTCGAGCGCACCGCGATCGTGCCCGGCGGATTCGGCGTCCGCCTCCCCGACACCATCGCCGGAGCTCCGGATCCGGGATCTCCCTCGCTCGTGGTCGGACCGCCGCGGCCGGCCGGGAGCCGGGTACGGATCGAGATCCACGGCGAGGGCTCCGGCACCCGCCTGCGGGCGCGCTGTCTCGGCCCGCAGGGCCTCTCGGTGGAGGTGGACCTCCTCGTCGAGATGCCCGCCGGGCACGAGACCCTCTCCGTGGTGGTGCCCTGGGACGAACGCCGCTTCCAGTACACGTCCAAGCACACGGCCCGGCCCGCCTCCGGCACGGTGCGCATCGGCGGCGACGTACTGGCCTTCGGCGCCGACGCCTGGGGCACCCTCGATCACGGGCGTGGCCGGTGGCCCCGCTCGGTGGCGTGGAACTGGGGCGCCGCCTCCGGGCGTACGGACGGCCGCACCGTCGGGCTGCAGTTCGGCGGCCGCTGGACCCGCGGCACCGGAGCGACGGAGAACGCGGTGTGCGTGGACGGCCGGATCAGCAAGATCGGCCAAGAGCTCACGTGGCACTGGTCCCGCGGTGACCACCTGGCGCCGTGGTCGATCCGCACCCCTGGATCGGACCGGGTGGACCTGGTGTTCACCCCGTTCCACAACCGGTCCACCCGCACCGACATCGGTCTCCTCGCCAACCGCACGGATCAGTGTTTCGGCCACTACACGGGCTCGATCCGCACGGACGACGGCGAGCGGATCGTGGTGGACCGGCTGCTGGGATGGGCCGAGGACGTCCGCATGCGCTGGTGATCCCCGTGCAGCTCAGCCGGTCCCGGTGGCGAAGGGGCCGTCGCCCGCGAATGCCAGCCGTGCGAAGTTCTCGGCGATGCGGTGGTGTCCTTCGGGGCCGGGGTGGATCGCGTCCGGCAGCGGGAATTCGGCGTGGTCGCTCTCGCCGTACAGGGCGCGTCCGTCGAGGTGGTGGAGGTTCGGGTCCTCGGCCGCCCGCTGTTCCACGATCGCGGCGAGTGCGTCGCGGATGATGGTGAGGGTGAGTCGCCCGGCAGCGCGTTCGGCCGGATCGCCCGTGGCCTTGAACCGCAGGGTCCCGCCGTCGAAGTCCGGCGCGAGAGGGCCGGGGGTGTCTTCCTGGACCGGGCACAGGATGGGGGAGACCACCAGCAGCGGTGTCGTCGGACGGCCCTCGCGGATGGTGTCGAGGAAGCCGTGGACGGCGGGGGTGAAGGCGCGCAGGCGCATCGTGTCGCCGTTGACGACATTGATGCCGATCTTGAGGCTGATCAGGTCCGCGGGCGTGTCCCGCATCGCACGCGCGGTGAACGGGTCCAGCAGCGCGCTGCCCCCGAACCCCAGGTTGACCAGCTCCACTCCGCCCCGGGCGGCGGCCAGGGCGGGCCAGATGGCGCTCGGGTGGACGGCGTTCGAGCCGTGGCTGATGGAACTGCCGTGGTGCAGCCACACCCTGCGCCCGCTGCCGCGTGCCGGTTCGACGGGGGATTCGGTGCGCAGGGCGATCAGTTCGGTGATCTCCGTGTGCGGAAGCCAGATCTCGATGTCCTTGTCACCGGCCGGGAGACCGGTGAACCGGGCGGTGCCCGCAGGCCCTTCGGTCAGCTCCGAGGTCTGGCCGACCAGGTCGGTGACCGTACGGACATTGCCGCCGGCCACCGTGGCCTGGGCGGTGAGACGGCCGTCGACGAGCAGGTCGTAGACGCCGTCCGCCGGAGGCGGGAAGCCCCGGTAGACCCGCTTGGTGGGCAGCGTGTCGAGTTCGACGGCCGTGGCCCGGGTGCGGAACGCCAGCCGTACGCCGGAGGGCTGGGCCTCGGCCACGGCCAGTCGGTCGTCGGGGATCTGCTGGCGCGCCCAGGCCGGCAGCCGGTGCGGCAGCAGACCGTGCGCGGTCCTCTCCACGTCGAGGTGCCCGCGCAGCATGTCCGCGGTGACGGGTGTGGTGATCCAGTCCTGTTCGGTGCTCATTGCCTTGCCTCAGCCTGCTGATCGGGGTGTACGGGGTGTACGGGGTGTGGGTCGGGTCGGCGCGCGGTGCCCCGCCGGTCAGGGGGTGTTCCGCTGCCGCAGCATGGCGTCGAGGGATTCCAGGGTCCAGGCCCAGGATTCCTGCGCGTCGACGGCCGTGTGGCTGAAGCCTCCGGCCGCCTCCAGGCTGACGTAGCCGTGGAAGACGCTGCCCAGCATGCGGACCGCGTGCGTCTGGTCCGGCTCCGTCAGGTCGTAGCCGCGCAGGATCGCCCGCGTCATCTGCGCGTGCCGCACCCCTGCGCTCGCGGCAGCCGTCTGCGGGTCGAGCCTGAGCCGTGCGGCGTCGTAGCGGCCGGGATGCGCCCGGGCGTAGTCGCGGTAGGCGTTCGCGAAGGCGATCAGGGCGTCCTTGCCCGCACGCCCGGCCACGGCGGCGGCGACCAGGTCGGCGAGTTCCTCCAGCGCGAGCAGGGCGATCCTGGTCCTGAGCTCGTGGGAGTTCTTCACGTGCGAGTACAGACTCGCGACCCTGACGTCGAACCGCCGGGCGAGCGCCGAAAGGGTCACCTGCTCGAATCCGGCCTCATCGGCCATTTCCGCCCCTGCCAGGGTCAGCCGCTCCGGGGTCAGCCCCACCCTCACCATGACCTTCACCTTCCTTTGATTCAGCTACAGTCATTATGTGTTTACCTAAAGGCTATAGGCAAATGCCGGCGTCGGGCGAATCCGGTTCCGGCGCGGCGATGAGTTCGAGGGCGCCGGCCGGTCCGACTCTTGACGGAGACAACGGAGAAAACCGATTCATCGGGAGTGCGCCATGGGCCTCATCCACATCGAGCTGTTCGCGACCCTCGACCTCGTCGGGCAGGCGCCCGGCGGCCCCGACGAGGACCCGGCGGGGTTCCCGTTCGGCGGCTGGCAGGCGCCCCTGCTGGACGAGGTCGCCGGGGCGCAGATCGGTGCCGCGTACGAGGGCACGGACGCCCTCCTGCTCGGCCGCCGGACGTACGACATCTTCGCCGCCTACTGGCCCCACCAGGAGGGTGGTGAGGACGACGAGATCGCCACGCTCTTCAACCGCGTCCCGAAGTACGTGGCCTCCCGCGGCAGGCCCGACCTCCCGTGGGCCGGATCCGCACAGCTCGGCCCCGACCTGGCCGGCGCGGTCCGCGAGATCCGCGACCGCCACGAGCACGTGAAGGTCGTCGGCAGCCTGAACCTCGTACAGACCCTCCTGCGCGAAAAGCTCTTCGACCGCCTCGACCTCTGGCTGCACCCGATCGTCCTCGGCGTCGGGAAGAAGGTGTTCGACGGCGGCGAGGTGCCCAGCAACCTCACGCTCCTCGCACCCCCGGCAGCCGGCCCGAAGGGCACCGTCTACCTGCGCTACGGGCTCGCCGACGGCATTCCCGCGACGGGGGACATGAGCGCCCCCGACCGTGGTGCCGGAAGCGGGGACTGAAGCCGCCCGCCGAGCCGCTCGGGGGACCCCCCTGCGGCGTACGCCGTACGTCGTAGAGGCCCGGCTCGGCGGGACGGTGCCGCAGGCCCGGCATACGCTGGTTCGGGGGGCCGAGATCCGGGCGGCGACGCATGCCGGAAGGGACGCCCTGATGGACGAGTACCCGCTGATCGAGAACCACGGCCTGATAGGCGATCTGCAGACCGCGGCGCTGGTGACCTCCGACGGAGTGGTCGACTGGTTCTGCTGCCCGCGATTCGATTCGCCCAGCGTGTTCGGAGCCCTGCTCGACAAGGGCAAGGGCGGCCACTGCACAGTCCGCCCGGCCCACACGACGTACGCGACCAAGCAGTTGTACCTGCCCGACACCGCGGTGCTGGTGACCCGCTTCATGACCGAGGCCGGCGCCGGCGAGGTGGTCGACTTCATGCCCCTGACCGGCACCACGGTCACGGCCCGGCACCGGCTGGTCCGCATGGTCCGCTGCGTGCGCGGCAGCATGACCTTCGACGTCGACATCGCTCCCCGGTTCGACTACGGGCGCAAGTCGCACGATCTGCACCTCACGGAGAACGGGGCGGTGTTCACCGCCGACGGCACCACCCTGACCGTGCACACCATCCGGGAGCCGGACGACGAGCGGCTGGGCCACCTCCTCACGGGCGGCGAGCGCGACGTGCACCTCACCCTGAGCCTGGAAGCGGGGCAGCAGCGCGGGCTGATCCTGGAGTCCGCCGCCGACGGGCCGCCCCAGCGGATCCGCCTCGACGAGTACGAGGAGCTCTTCCAGGCCACCATCGGCTACTGGCGGAACTGGCTGAGCACCTCCCGCTACTCCGGCCGCTGGCGCGAGGCGGTGGAGCGCTCCGCCGTCACCCTGAAGCTGATGACCTACGCCCCCACCGGCGCCGTGATCGCCGCCCCCACCACCGGGCTGCCCGAGCAGCTCGGCGGCGAGCGCAACTGGGACTACCGCTACACATGGATCCGGGACGCCTCGTTCTCCGTGTACGCCCTGCTCGGCATGGGGTTCACGGAGGAGGCGAAGGCGTTCATCGGATGGCTCGGCGACCGGATCGCGGAACGGGCGGGCGGCGAGGGGGACACCGGGCCGCTGAACATCATGTACGCGGTCGACGGCTCCTCCGACCTGAAGGAGGAGACCCTGGACCACTGGGAGGGCTACGAACGCTCGTCGCCCGTCCGCATCGGCAACGGAGCGGCCACCCAGCTCCAGATGGACATCTACGGCGAGGCGCTGGACAGCATCTCGTTCGCGCAGAGGCACGGCATCCACCTCGGGTACCGGGGCTGGACCGGCCTGATCCGCGTGCTGGAGTGGCTGGCGGAACACTGGGACTCGGCCGACGAAGGGCTGTGGGAGACCCGTGGCGGGGCCAAGGACTTCACCTACGGCCGCGTGATGTCCTGGGTTGCCTTCGACCGTGCCCTGCGGCACGCCGTGTTCAGCGGCCGGCCCGCACCGGTACTGCACTGGAGCGCCACCCGGGACCGGATCTTCGAACAGGTCATGGACCGGGGATGGAGCGAGGAGCGCGGCGCGTTCGTCCAGCACTACGGCAGCGGGGTCCTCGACTCCTCGCTCCTGCGCATGCCCACCGTCGGCTTCCTCACCCCCCAGGACCCGATGTGGGCATCCACCCTCGACGCGATGGAGCAGGAACTGGTCACCGACAGCCTGGTGTACCGCTACAACCCCGAGGCGTCGCCGGACGGCCTGCGCGGCTCTGAGGGCACCTTCTCCCTGTGCACCTTCATGTACGTCGACGCCCTCGCCCGGGCCGGACGGATCGACCAGGCCCGGCTCGTCCTGGAGAAGATGCTGGGCTACGCCAACCACCTGGGCCTGTACTCCGAGGAGATCGACCTGACCGGACGCCAACTGGGCAACTTCCCGCAGGCCTTCACCCACCTCGCCCTCATCGACGCGGCGATCACCCTGGACGCGGCCCTGAACCGGGGCTCCGCGCCGTAGGAGATCCTGCCGGCAGTGCGGTCATGACGCCGCCCCTTCACGCTCGCGGCGCTGCCCTTTCGAGGTCGTCGACGGTGCCCGACATGACGGTCCGGATGTGTTCGGTGAGGTGCGCCGCCGGCCAGTCCCACCAGGCGATCGAGAGCAGGCGGGCGATGTCGGCGTCGGTGTGGCGGGTGCGGATCAGGCGGGCCGGGTTGCCGCCGGCGATGCCGTAGTCGGGGACGTCGTCGACCACGACGGCACCGGAGGCGATGACGGCACCGTGCCCGATGCGCACCCCGGGCATGACCGTCGTGCCGTAGCCGAACCAGACGTCGTTGCCGACGACCGTGTCCCCCCGGGTGGGCAGGCCGGTGAGCAGGTCGAAATGCTCGGCCCAGGAGCCGCCCATGATGGGGAAGGGGAACGTGGAGGGGCCGTCCATACGGTGGTTGGCCCCGTTCATGATGAACCGGACCCCGGTGCCCAGCGCGCAGAACTTCCCGATGACCAGCCTCTCCGGCCCGTAGTGGTACAGGACGTTCCTGGTCTCGAACGCGGTCGGGTCCTCCGGGTCGTCGTAGTACGAGTACTCCCCGGCCTCGATCAGCGGCGACGTCAGCAGCGGCTTGAGCAGTACCACGCGCGGCTGGTCCGGAAACGGGTGGAGCACGGTCGGGTCCGCGGGAAGACGGTTCACGGCAGTCGCTTTCGGTACGGCGAAGGCTGGCCAAGGCTCCATTCTGCTCGTGCCGTGCGGTGTTCCGGTGTTCCGGCGCCCGCCGACGGGATCCGTCAGGCCCCGGGTTCCGGACCGCCGTCCCTTCGCAGGTCGGCGTCGGTGAGCGGTTCCAGTGCGCCGCGGGTGTCGAGCCGGTACAGGAAGGCCACGGCGGGGAAGACCAGGATCGCGGCCACGACGGTCACGATGATCAGCCAGTGCAGGGTGCTGGGCGCCCCCGCCGCCTCGGCCACCGTCAGCCGGCCGGGGATGAGGTACGGGCGCTGCGCCACGCCCCACGCGAGCACGGCCGAGGCCATGAGGACGACGGCCGCCGGCCGGGACCACGCCCCGGACGTGCGCAGCAGCAGCCATGCCGTGACGAGGGTGGCCAGTACGGCCACGACGACGAGGACGAGCCCGGCGCCGTGGGTGAGGCCGTGCCACAGGTGGGGGGCGTCCTCGTGGGCGACGATCAGCGTGACCGCCCCCAGCACGGCGAAGAGGCCGAGGGCGGCCAGCGCCCGCCGCCGGAAGTAGACGTGCAGGTCGGGGGCTTCGTAGCGGACGGCGTCCGCGGCCAGGAACACCGCCCCGAGCAGCGCCGTGCCGACGACGGCCAGCAGGCCGAAGAAGACGGAGGTCGGGTTGAACCAGGCGTGCGCCGTCGGCTCGGTGCCCGGTCCCACCCGCCCCGAGGCGATCCCGCCCGCAGCGGCACCGAGGAAGAACGGGGTGAGGAGCGAGGAGACCGCGAACACGGCTCCGTAGACGCGCCGTCCGGCGATCCTGCGGGTCGGCTTGCGCAGCGCGAAGCCGGCGCCGCGCAGCACGATGCCGATGACGGCGAGGGCCAGGGGCAGCCACATCGAGGAGAACACGGTCTGGAAGAACACCGGGAACCCGGTCCACATGATGACCAGGGCGAAGATGAGCCAGACGTTGTTGACCTCCCACACGGGAGCCATGGCGTGGTCGATGAGCCACCGGGGGCGCTTCCCGCGTTCCGCGCCGCCCGCCGTCAGGTCCCAGAACCCCGCCCCGTAGTCGGTGCCCCCGGCGCAGGTGTAGGCGGCCACCGCGAGGAGCAGGACGGCGGCGACCACACCGGCGGCGGTCATGGCCTGCCGTCCTCGGCCGGTGCCTCGCCGGTGCCGTCGCCCGGAGCGGGGGCGTCGCCGGCCGGGACGGCGGAGCGGGGGCCGTAGGGGGTGTCGGTCTCCGGTGTCGCCATCGTGCCCGCCTCAAGGCTTCGTTCGTCGTCCTGGCGCCATCGGGTGCGCATCTTCAGGAGCACGGCCAGGAAGGCCCCGAAGATGAGGACGTACACGACGACGACCACGGCGAACATGGTCCACAAGGACCCGGAGCGGGCCCCGGTCACCGCTTCGGCGACCCGCATGTTCTCGTAGACGATCCACGGCTGGCGGCCCACCTCGGTGGTGATCCAGCCGCACTCCACGGCGATGACGCTCGCCACCCCGGCGCAGGCGGCGCTGCGGTAGAACCACGCGGACGCGGGCAGCCGGCGGCGGCGCCACCAGACGAACGCGTACCAGATGACCAGCAGCAGGAGCACCGAGCCGATGCCCACCATGATGTCGAAGGTCCAGTGGATGAGGGTGGCCTGGGCAACGGTGGGCCGGTTCTCCGCCGGTACGGTCGACAGTCCGTGCACCTCGGTGTCGGGGCTGAAGCCGGCCAGGATGGAGTCGAGTTGGGGGATCTTGATGCCGCCGGTGACGGTCCCGTCGGGGTGGAGGCGGCCGAAAAGGTACTCCGGGACATGCGTGTCGGTGTTCCAGACGATCTCCATCGCCGCGAACTTCACCGGCTGCTTCTGGAACACCGCCCGGGCGATGGCGTCGCCCAGCACGAACTGGACGGGGGTGAACACGGCCGCGACCGTGAACGGAACGGTGAAGCCGAGGCGGTGGTAGCGGTCGCGGCGCCCGCGCAGCCAGCCGGTGGCGTAGACACCGGCCACCACGAACCCGGCGGTGACCAGCATCGCCACGACGAAGTGCCAGTACTGCGGCCCGAACATCGGCGTGAAGATCGCCTTGCGGACGTCCACGTCGACGGGATTGCCCTCGGAGTCGAGGGAGAAGCCCTGCGGGGTGTTCATCCAGGAGTTGGCCGCAAGAATGCCGAAGGCGCCCAGCAGGGCCGTCGCCGGCAGGGGCAGTCCGAGGAGGAAGTGGGTACGGGCGGGCAGCCGGCGCCACCCGTAGAGGTAGATCGCGATGAGGACGGCTTCCAGGAAGAAGGCCCATGCCTCGACGCCGAAGCCGATCCCGAACACATCGCCCCACCGGCCCATCAGCCCCGGCCACAGCAGGCCGAACTCGAAGGACAGGACGGTGCCCGTGACGACGCCGATGGCGAACTGCACCGCCATGACCGCCGACCAGCGGCGCGCCAGCAGCAGGGCGGTCGCGTCGCCGCGCCACAGCCCGTAGCCGTGCATGATCAGGGTGATCAGCGGCAGCGCCACGCCCATCGGCACCAGGATGATGTGCGAGGCCAGGGTGAAGGCCATGAGCGAGCGGGCCGGCAGCATCTGCGGCGGCGGTGCCTCCGCCAACAGGTGGAGCGTGGTGTGCATGCGTCCCTCCCCGGGGCCGAAGCGGATGGAGGTCAGCCGCCGGTGGCGAAGCCCGGGAAGAGGGTCATTCCGCCGTCCACGTAGAGCGTGGCGCCCACGACGTAGTCCATGAGGTCGGAGGCGAGACCGACGGCCGCGTGCGCGATGTCCTCCGGATCGCCGACCCGGCCGTACGGGATCAGCTTGAGCAGGTCCTGCTCGGCCTGCTCCGTGTCCCAGGCGCTGCGGTTGATGGGCGTACGGATCGCGCCGGGGGCGATCGCGTTGACGCGGATCTTCTGCGGGGCGAGTTCCTGGGCCAGCGTCTCCATCATCATCTGCACGCCGCCCTTGGAGGAGGCGTAGTTCACGTGCCCGGCCCAGGGGATGATCTGGTGCACCGAACTCATACAGATGATCTTTCCTGCGGAGCTGGAGACCTCCGGGACGACCCCGCGCCGCAGGAACTCCTTCGTCGCCTCGCGGGCGCACAGGAACTGTCCCGTCAGGTTGACGTCGATGACCTTCTGCCACTGGGCGAGCGTCATCTCGGTGAAGGCGGAGTCCCGCTGGAGGCCGGCGTTGGCGACGAGGATGTCGATGGTCCCGAACTCCTCGACCATGCGGTCCATCATGGCCACGACCTGGCCCTCGTCGGACACGTCCGCCTCGTACGCCGCCGCGCGCACCCCGAACGAGGCGATCTCCGCGACGACCTTCTCGGCATCCTCGCGTCCGGCCACGTAGTTCACGACCACGTCCGCCCCGGCCCGGCCCATGCCGATCGCCGTGGCCTTGCCGATTCCGGAGTTCGCACCCGTCACCAGCGCCTTCTGGCCCCGGAGCAGGTGCGCGGGGATCACGCCCCGGGGTACGCCCTCGGTCGAACTCACGACGGACTGCCTCCTTCGCACCGCCGCTCCGTGCCGTCGGGGTGACGGCACCCCGGCGGGTCCGGCGTCACCCAATCACCGCATCCGGCGCGCGGCGCCTTGCCGCGATCCGTGTTGCGCCACCCGGTGCAGGATCTTCGCCCGGTCGGCGGTGTCCGCTGCGGTGTCCCGGCCGTGGTGTCCCGGCTCGGGTCAGCCCATCCGTTCCAGGAGGTGGTCGCCGACCCGCAGGGCGTTCGCGATGGCCGTCAGCGACGGGTTCACCGCGCCGATGCTCGGGAAGAAGCTCGTGTCGACCACGTACAGGTTGTCCAGTTCGTGCGCCTTGCAGTTGAGGTCCAGGGCGGACGACGCCGGGTCGGTGCCGAACCGTACGGTGCCGGCCTGGTGCGCGGTCGCACCGATGGGCATGCCCTTGTGCAGGTAGAGGCTGTGGTCCAGCAGGTGGTGTTCGTGCATGCCCAGGTGCCCCAGCATGCTCTGGAGCTTGTGCCGCAGCCGCCCCAGCCCGGCCGTGTTGTGGGACTCGTCGAGCGCGAGGTGGATGCGGCCGTCGCCGTCCAGAGTGACGCGGTTGTCGGGCAGCGGCAGATCCTCACCGCACAGCCAGAAGTCCACCGCGTGGTGGGCCATGACCTCGAACGGCATGTCCGGGGTCACCGCGCCGGCCCAGCGCGGGGCCTCGCCGTGGATCTGCTCGGCGTCCGACTTGCCCAGCATCTGGATCCCGCCGAGGGGGTAGTCCCAGTCGTCCGCGCCCAGGTACCAGTCGTGCAGGGCGAGGGTCTTCTGGAACTGCGTGTCGTTCGGCTCCCGCGAGATGGCCATCAGGGCCAGGTTGTTGTGGCGCATGTAGAACCGCCCGACCACGTCCGAACCGTTCGCCAGTCCCCGCGGATGCCGGTCGTTCGCCGAAGCGAGCAGCAGCGCCGCCGAGTTGACCGCGCCGCAGGCCACGACCACCAGGTCGGCGGAGAACCGGGCCTCCTCGCCGCCGTCGAGGCGGGCGACGACCGAGCTGACCGTACGTCCCGTCGGATCGGTCTCCAGCCGCAGCACGTGCGCGTGGGTGACCAGCTCGACGCCCGGGTGTTGCAGCGCCGGCTCCACGCAGATCACCTGGGCGTCGGACTTGCCGCGCACCAGGCAGGGGAAGCCGTCGACCCGGTTGCAGCGGATGCAGACGCTGGACGGGGTCGCCCGGCCGGTCGCGTCCTGGTCCAGATCGACCCCGATGGGCAGGTGGAAGGGGTGCAGCCCCTGCATCTCCAGATCGTCGCTCAACTGCTGGATCCGCGGCTCGTGTTCCACCGGCGGGTGGGCGTACTGGGCACTCGCCGGACCCTCCGTGGGGTCCTCGCCGTGCCGGCCGTGCACCCGGTAGAGGTGCTCCGCCTGGGTGTAGAACGGCTCCAGGTCCTCGTAACCGACCGGCCAGGCGGGCGAGATGCCGTCGTGGTGGCGCAGCTCCCCGAAGTCCTCCGGGCGCAGCCGGAACAGCGCCGCGCCGTAGAACTTGGTGTTGCCGCCGACGTAGTAGTTGACCTCGGGAGGGAACTCGCGGCCGTGCCGGTCGAACCAGAACTCGGGCGCGCGGTACTTCCCCTTGACGAACACCGCCGTGGAATCCCAGTTGTCGCGTTCGCGGGGGAGGTAGCCGCCGCGTTCGAGGATCAGCACCCGCTTCCCGGACGGCGCGAGCCGGTGGGCGAGCGTGCCGCCGCCCGCACCTGTTCCGATGACGATGACGTCGTAGTGCGGAGCGTCGTTCAACCGGATCACCGTCCTCGGCTTGCGGTGCCGCCGCCCCGGCGGGCCTGTCGCGGCAGGGTCCCCCTACGAACGTATACGCCCCTCGCCGGTGCGGCACCCGGGGATGCGCGCGGCCGGGAATGCCGGGGCCGGAGCCCTCAGGCACCGGCGGCGCGTGTCACAGGACGGCGATCGGGTTCACCGGGGAGCCGGTGGCCCCCGGCAGCCGCAGCGGTGCCACCGTGCACAGGAACCGCCAGCGCCCGAGCCCCGCGCACGCGTCGGCCAGTTCGTCCAGGTCCAGGTAGTCCATCAGGTGCATGCCCAGGGCGTGCAGGGCCAGGACGTGCACGGGGAAGGAGACGCCGGGCACCGGGCTCGGGGCCGTGTCGTTGTTGCCGTCCGAGCCGAGGACGGCGACCTGCCGCTCGGCCAGCAGCCCCATGCACGCCGGATGCAGGCCCGCCCGGGCGTGCGCCGCGTCCCAGGCGCCGGTCTCCCGGCGCCGGCGGCGGTGGCCGACCCGTACGAGCAGCAGGTCGCCCGGCCCGATCCGGACGCCCTGGGCCTCCTCGGCCGCCGTGAGGTCGTCGGCGGTCACGAAGTCTCCGGGCTCCAGCCAGGAGACCCCGCGCAGCTGCGGTACGTCCAGCAGGACCCCGGGGCCGACGATCCCGTCGCGCACCAGGTCGAGGGTGATCCCGCGGGCGCCGCCCGCCGTCAGACGGCTCTCCGGGAGGCCGCCGTGGAGCTCGCCGTCGAACACGACGTGACACAGGGCGTCGAGATGGCTGTGGGCGTCCCCGTGCACGTTCATGGCGAACCGGTCCAGGGCGAAGTGCACCCCCGGGGTTCCGGCCTCCGGCGCGGTCGGCGCCGTCAGGCGGTAGACGGCGGGCTGCGGATCGTCCGGCCCCGGCTGTGTCTCGATGGGGGTGGCCAGCGACACGGTGCGCCCGAGGCGCACCTCGGCCGCGGCCGCGGCCACGCGCTCCGGGGTCAGGTGGGCGAGGGTGCCGCGCCGGTGCTCCGGACCGGCGGGTGCCCGCCGGCACAGCTCGGCGTGGAGGGAGCGGAAGGCCGCCTCCGACATGAAAGGAGGAACCGCCCGGTCGGGGGTCGGGTCGTCGTCCGTCACGCGGGTCCTCCCGGTCTGCCCAAGGCCCCGCCTCCACTGTCCGCCGCCGCGGCGTCCCGTGCATCCCGGCGGCCGCGTCGCCCGCCCGACCGCGGCGCGCATCCTCAGGAGCGGTGTCCGGCGACCGACCGGTGTGCGACGGGGAAGTCGAAGTACGTGTCGGGGAACAGCTCCGGCTTGTGCGTGAAGTGCCACCACTCCTCGGGCAGGTTGACGAATCCCTCCGCCGTCAGCGCCGACCTCAGCAGGTCCCGGTTCGCGCGCTGTGCGCCCTGGACGCGCGGGTCGTCGGTGTGCGACAGCGTGTCGAAGCAGTCGAAGCCCGTGCCCATGTCCACGGAGTTGTCCGGATACCGCTCCGCCCGGGGCGCGTAGCAGGGCACCGACTCCTGCCCCGGCCGCGGTCGGGGCGCCGGCAGCGCCGGCAGCCGCACCAGCGTCACGTCCATGGTGCTGCCCCGGCTGTGTCCCGACTTCTTCGCGATGTAGCCGTCCTCGAACAGCCGGGACTTGTCGACCCGCGGATAGAACTCCGCCTTCCGCCGCTCGTCGCCGAGGTCCTCGGCCCACCGTACGAAGTGGTCGACGGCCCGCTGCGGCCGGTAGCAGTCGTACACCTTGAGCGAGTAGCCCTGGCGCAGCAGGCGCACCTGGGCCCGGTGCAGGGCCTCGGCGGCCGGGCGGGTCAGGATGCAGAGGGGCTGGCGGTAGCCGTCGACCGGCTCGCCGACGAAGTTGTGCGCACGCACGTACCGCATGTCCTGCAGGATCGTCGGGTCGACCGAGCTCAGTGCCACGAACGCGCCCGGAGCCTTCGCCTCGGACGGCGGTGCGCTCGCCCCGGCGGTGGCGGCCCCGGCCATCGTGAGAGCGGCGGCGGCCGTCACGGTCACGGTCATGGCGAGACGTGCCCTCATCGGCGCCCATAACGTGGAAATGGTCATCCAACCCTCCGTCGGCTGTGCTGTGGGGACGTGATCGGGCACCATGCTGCCCGACGCCGGGGCCCGTCCCGTCCGGATCCGGCCGAACCCACCCGAACTGCGACCACCGTGCGGCGGACCTACGCTGATCAGGTGACCCGGTCGCGCCGGAGGGGCGGTGATGGCTGCCGCCGCCGTACCGGATGCGGCCCGAGGAAGGTGATGCCCGATGTCCGCACCCAGGGCAGTCGCGGCCCGCTGCGCGACCGCCGGAGCCGCCTGCCTGCTGGTCTTCGCGGGCGGGGGCACGGCCGTCGCCGATGACAACGGCATCGCCGACGAGAGTGCCCAGGCCATCGCACAGGCCTCGCGCGAGGCCATGTCCGAGGTCACCTCCATGCACATGGTGGGCAAGGTGACCGACACCTCGGGCACCACCACGCTCGACCTGCGGTTCGACGAGCAGGGCGACTGCGTCGGCACCGTCACACCCCCCGGCAACGCCGGCAAGGCCGACATCGTCAAACGCGGCGACGACGTCTGGATGAAACTCGACGACGCCCTGCTCAAAGCCCAGGTGCCGGGTCCCGCGGCCGACGACGCGATCGCGCTCATCAACGGCCGCTACCTGCACGGGACTACGGACAGTCCCCTGCTGAGCGATTTCGCGCAGGTCTGCGATCTGGACTTCTTCAAGAAGGAGTTCTCCTCGAAGCCGCCGAGCGAACAGCTGGTCAAGGGCTCCCGGACCACGGTCGACGGCCAGCCCGCCATCACGGTCACCAGCAAGCGCGACGGCCGGACGGGCACCTACCAGGTCGCCACCGAGGACGAGCCGTATCTCCTGCAGGTGCGGGGCACCGACGAGTCCGGCCGGCGCGTGGACGCCTCCTTCTCCGACTTCGACAAGCCCGTCACGCCCCGGCCCCCGGCGCCGGCCGACTCGGTCGACCTGTCCGAGCTCCAGTAGCGGACCGGAAGGCACCAGCGCCCGCCCCGGGAGCGTTCCGGGGTGACGCGCGGGTCAGCGCAGCTGCCGGCGGACCAGGCCGTGGAAGAGGCCGGCCGTGTCGGCGAGCAGTTCGGCGGGCGGGCCCTGCTGAACGATCCGGCCGTCCGCCATGACGATCACGCGGTCGGCGTCCATGACCGTGGAGAGCCGGTGGGCGATCACGAGGCGGGTGGCGCGCAGGGCGCGGGTGGATTCGGTGACCACACGCTGGGCCTCGTTGTCCAGCGCGCTGGTGGCCTCGTCGAGGAACAGGATGCGCGGCTTGCGGATGAGGGCCTGGGCGATCATCAGCCGCTGGCGCTGACCGCCCGAGACGGTTCCGCCGCCGTCGGACAGGATGGTGTGCATGCCCATCGGCATGGCCTCGATGTCCGCCGCCAGGCCCGCCATGGCGGCGGCCTCCCAGGCCTCCTCCGTCGAGAACGTCCCGGTGCCGCGGATGCAGTCGAGGATCGAGCCGGTCAGGGGCTGGGCGTGCTGCAGCACGACGCCGCACTGGCGGCGTACGGCCGCCCGGTCGAGCGCCGCCAGGTCCTGACCGTCGTAGAGCACACTGCCCGAGACGGGCCTGTCGAATCCGATGAGCAGCCGCAGCAGGGTCGACTTGCCGCAGCCACTGGCCCCGACGACCGCGACGAACTCGCCGGGTCCGATCCGGAGGCTGACGTCGTCGAGGACGAGCGGGACGTCGTCGGCGTAACGGTAGGACAGGTTCCTGGCCTCGACGGCACCGGTCAGCTCTCCCGGGCGGGTACTGGAACGGTCCACCTCGGGGATCTCCCGCAGGAGCGGCCTGATCTGCTCGAACATCGGCAGGACCGCGGCGGCCGAGACGAGCGCGCCGGTCACCTGCGTGACCGACGACAGCAGCATCGTCAGCGCGGTGCTGAAGGTGAGGAACTCACTCGCGGACATGGCGCCGCGTGCCGGACCGGCCAGCAGCACGAACATCACCAGCGTGCACAGCGGCAGGTAGACGGCGCCGAGGACCGTGCTGACGTTCTGGGTCCGGCCGATGCGCTGCTGCAGGTCGCGGGTACGGGCGAACTCCCGTGCCCAGGCGGCGTACGCGAAGCTCTCGGCCGCGGCGACGCGGAGCTTGGGCAGGCCCCGCAGGGTCTGGAAGGCCTGGTTGCCCAGCCGGTGGCCGAGCGTGTTCAGCCGGCGCTCGTACCGCAGCTGCCACAGCCCCAGGCCCAGGAAGACCACCGCGATGACGGCCAGCATGCCCAGCGCCGCCATCGCCAGCGGCACGCTGTGGACGAGCAGCAGGACGAAGCTCACCACGCCGACCGCGCCCGCCTGTACGCAGACCGGGCCGATGCCGGACAGCACGCGGCGCATCGCGCTGATGCCCATCGCCGCGCCGGCCAGCTCGCCCGTGGAGCGACCGGCGAAGAACGTGGCCGGCAGCCGCAGCAGCCGGTCCCACACGGCCGGCTGCAAGGTGGCCTCGATACGGCCCTCCATGCGCAGGAGGGAGGTGTTCTGCAGCAGCATGAAGACGGCCGCGACCACGGCGGTCGCGACCAGCGCCAGCCCGGTCTGCACGATGAGGCCGGTCTCGCCCTGCGGGACGTACCGGCCGAGGACCTGGCCGGTGGCGACCGGCACCAACGCCCCCAGCACCACCGCGACCAGTCCGCCCGCCATCAGGCTGCGCAGCTCGGGGAGGGTGCCGCGCAGGCTGAACCGGAGCAGTGCGGGCAGGCCCACCCGACCCTCGGGCAGGGGGCGGTACAGCATGACGGCGCGCGGTTCGAAGGCGGCCTGGTTGGCTCTCCTGACGCGCTCGCGCCTGCCGGTGGCGGGTTCGACCGCCTCGTAGCCACCGCGCCGCCACAGCAGGGCGACCGGCGTGCCGTCCTTCTCGCGCCGGCCCACCAACGGCCCGCTGTTCTCCCGCCACCAGCGCCCGCCGAGGCCGACCACGCGGGTGCGGATCCGCGAGGCGAGCGCGATGCCTTCGACGGGGTCCAGCTGCTCGGACGTGGTGCCTGCCCCGCCCGGTGCGGACAGGGCGATACCGGCCGCGCCGGCGACGACGCGGCACGCCGCGAAGGTCGCGTCGGCGTCCGCGCTCCGGTGCCGATCGCGGCCGCCGGCGCGGACGATGGACGCCAGCAGCGTCCGGTCCGCCTGGGTACGGGCTGCCCGGCCCGCCTGGATCCCGGCGGCCGTGCGGTCCTCGTGGGCGCGCTCCAGCTGTTCGATCCAGCCGTCCAGGGCGTACAGCAGCCGGTACTGCTGGTCGACCATGCCCTGCCACATCGCGGCGTCGACGAGGAGGGTGCCGACCGGCTCCGTCTCGTACACGGCGCCGTACCGCACACTGCCGGGGGCGATCCGCATCCACAGGATGTCGTCGTCGGCTCCGCCGTGCCCGGTGGTGGCGGCGTCCAGCGGCGCCTCGCAGAGCACGCGCAGACCGCGGCCGATGCCGCGCGCGAAGGCGTCCTCCAGCGGGCTCGGCCCTCCCGCGGCAGCGGCGCCGTACGGCTCCTCACCGGTGTACTGGGGGTACTGCGGGTCCTGCGGGAACGGCGCGTACTCCGAGCGGTACAGCTCCCGCAGCCCGATACGCCGCAGCCGGCACCCGGGCAGGGGCCGGCCGACCAGGGTGTGGTCGGGGCCCTCGGCGGGCCCGAGCAGCAGCGTGCCCGGCTCCAGCCGGCCCAGGAAGTGCCACTGCCCGCCCTGCACGGCGGCCACCGCGAACAGGTCCAGCTCGCCCTCGACGACCAGCCACAGGACGAGCGGACCTTCCAGGGACAGGCTGCGCAGTCCCGTGCAGTCCACCGGCGAGCCCAGCGCGCCCAGGGCCGCGACGACCGGGTCCGGAGCTCCGGCCGGCGTACCGGTGGCGGCAGCAGCTGTGGCATGGTCGGCGTACGTCACCTCAGTGCTCCTTGACCAGTGCGGCGTACGGGCCCTGCGCGCCGGCCAGGTGTTCGTGGCGCCCGCGTTCCACGACCGTGCCCCGGTCGAGCACGACGATCTCGTCGCTGTCGCGCACCGTGCTCAGCCGGTGGGCGATGACCACACAGGCACAGCCACGGCGGCGCAGGTTGTCGATGATGATCTGCTCGGTCACCGCGTCCAGGGCGCTGGTCACTTCGTCGAGCACCATGACGCTGGGGCGGCGCACCAGCGCCCGTGCGATCTCCAGGCGCTGGCGCTGGCCGCCCGAGAAGTTGCGGCCGTCCTGCTCGACGCGGCTGTGGATGCCACCGGGGCGGCGGGCCACCACGTCGTGCACGGCGGCGTCCTGGAGGGCGGCGACGACGGCCTCGTCCGCGATGGAGGGGTCCCACAGCGTGACGTTGTCGCGGACGGTGCCTTCGAAGAGGAAGACGTCCTGGTCGACGAAGGAGACGGAAGCGGCCAGCGCGCCGCGCGGGATGTCCTCCAGCCGCATCCCGTCGATGCGGATGGCCCCGGCCCAGGGGGCGTGGAGGCCGGAGACCAGCCGGGAGACGGTGGACTTGCCGCTGCCGGAGGCTCCGACGAGCGCGACCTGCTGTCCCGGTCCGACCGTCAGCGAGAAGTCCTTGAGCAGCGGGGCGTCCAGCGGGTTGTAGCCGAAGGTGATGCCGTCCAGCTCCACATGCCCCTTGAGACGCCGGGTGGAGGCCGCGGGCTCGCGCCGTGAGTAGACCCGGTCGACCGGAAAGTTCTCGACGTCGCCCAGGCGGGCGACGTCGGCCGCGAAGTCCTGGATCCGGCCGGCGACGCCGCCCAGCCGGGAGATCGGCGCGGTGAAGCTGGTCACCAGGGCCTGGAAGGCGACGAGCAGGCCCACCGTGAGGTGGCCCTCCACCGCCCGCAGGCCGCCGATCGTCAGGATCAGCGCACTGTTGAACGCCGCGAGCGTGGGCGCGACGATCGCCAGCCACGCG
The DNA here is from genome assembly GCF_042894785.1 of Streptomyces sp. NPDC001502. Lineage (NCBI taxonomy): Bacteria > Bacillati > Actinomycetota > Actinomycetes > Kitasatosporales > Streptomycetaceae > Streptomyces > Streptomyces sp. NPDC001502. Next base: position 450,606 of record NZ_JBIAVW010000005.1, on the reverse strand, counting down.
CCGGGCACGCCGAGCCGCTGCTGCACGTCGAGGGTGACGGCGTGCTGTCCGGCCCAGCGGCGGAAGAAGCCGTTCTCGCCGCCCGTCGCCTTCATCGTCTCGATGAGCTGCAGACCGCCGTACGCGGTGTTGGTCAGCCGGGCGCTCTCGGCGCGCAGCTTGCGGGTACCGGTGGCCCTCAGCCGGATCGCGATCCGCAGGGCGACCACGTTGAGCAGCGCCACGGCCACGCCGACGAGGGTGAGCTGCGGATCGTACGTCCACAGCAGCACCGCGTAGAGCACGACCACCACGGCGTCCACTCCCGCGGCGGACAGGTCCCGGGCGAGGGTTTCGGCGACCGCGTCGTTCGACTGCAGGCGCTGGACCAGGTCGGCCGGGTTGCGCTGGGAGTAGAAGGTGACCGGAAGCCTGAGCAGGTGCCGGAAGAAGCGGGCACTGCTCAGGGTCGAGGAGATGATGCGCCCGCGCAGCAGGTTGGCCTGCAGCAGCGCGGTGAGGGTCGCGGTGAGGACGAGGGCGACGGCCATCGAGGCGAACAGCACACCGAGCAGGGAGGTCTGTTCGCCGATGAGGAACATGTCGATGTACGTACGGCTGAGGGCCGGCACCGCCGCGCCGACGGCGACCAGGAGGAGGCTGGCGACCACGGCGGCGGCCATGGTGCCCGAGGTGCCCCGCAGGCGGGCCGGCACGGCCCCCAGGACACCCGGTCCGCGGCCACCGCGGCGGAACCCGTCGCCCGGCTCGAAGGTGAGGACGACCCCGGTGAAGCTGGTGTCGAACTCGTCCATGGGGACGAACCGGCGGCCCTTGGCGGGGTCGTTGACGTACACGCCCGTGCGGCCGGGCCGCCGGGCCGTGCCCTCGTAGACGACGTAGTGGTTGAACTCCCAGAAGAGGACGGCCGGGGCGCTCACTTCGGCGAGCGCGGCCAGGTCCATCTGCATGCCCTTGGCCGTCAGCCCGTACCCACGGGCGGCCTTGAGGAGGCTGCTGGCGCGGGAACCGTCGCGGGAGACACCGCACGCGATGCGCAGTTCTTCGAGCGGGACGAAGCGGCCGTGGTGGCCGAGGACCATGGCCAGGGCGGCGGCGCCGCACTCCACCGCCTCCATCTGCAGCACGGTGCGAGTGCGTACGGGGCGGGGCGTCCTGCCCCTCGGTACGCGCGCGGGTGCGGGTGCGGGTGCGGGCCTGCGGCGAGAGCCGCCCTTCGGCTCGGGGCGGTGGCGCCGGCGCCCGGCGGGAGGGAGGTGCGGCGCGGTCACGGCAGCAGCCAGTCGACCGGGCGCTGCGCGGCGAGGTGGACGGCTCCGGTGACCGGCGTCCTCGAATCGACGGCGTACGGGGGCCCGTCCGCGGAGGACCACCGGTAGCCGGACGGGGTGGAGGAGGAGCGTTCGAGCCGTACGACCACGGCCACCGGGCTGCCGTGACGGGAGAACTGTTCGGCGAGCCCGCTGTCGCCGAGGAAGCCGCCGATCTGTGCCTGCGTCTGGGGCGCACGGCCGACCGCCGTGACGCGCCCGCGCAGCATGCCGAACCGCTGCTGCGGGACGGACTGGACGCTCAGGTCGACCGGGGCGCCCACGGCGATCGCCGAACCGCTGCCGCCCGGTACGTACAGCACGGCCACCAGCGGGTCCTCCGGATCCTTCGCACGTTCCACGGTGGCCACGTCCGCACCCGTGGCGATGACCGAACCCACCTTGGCCACCAGTGTCGTCAAGCGGCCGCCGGTCACCACGCGCACGGGCCGTTCCCCCTGCTCCGTACGGACGTTGAGCAGGGGCGCACCGGCGGCCAGCAGCTGGCCCTCCTCGGCGAGGACCCCGGTCACCTGTCCCGCGACCGGCGTCTGCAGCACGTAACTGCCCTCGGCCCGGGTGAGGATGCCCGGTGCGCTCAGCTTGGACGACACGGTGCCGGTGAAGGCCCAGTAGGCCGCGGCCGCCATGACGGCGACGGTGACGGCCAGGACCAGTCGCCCCTGCGGGCGGGCGAAGCGAACGGGCAGGTCCAATTCCTCGGGCGATTGCAGCTTGGAAAGAGCCTTTTGGCGAAACTGCACGAACTGTTCCCTCAGCTGCATTCGTATCGTCGGGAGGACATGCGGGCGGAGATACGGGCGGCCGTGAACCCCGGAGCCGTGGGGGATGATCCGGGGTTCACGGGGTGTTTCCGATCAGAGACCGGCGCGACCGGAGTTCACCGAAACACCGGTGATGCCCGTGACGAGACCGGGGACGTGGGACACGATGCCCGTCGCGGCCTGGACGGTGTGGAGGGAGCCCACGACGCCCACGACATTGCTGACATCGCTGGTCACGGCGCCGCCCAGGCCACCGGACACGCTGATGATGCCGCCGGACACGGCGTCCAGCTCGGTGTCGTCGATCTCGCGGGTCTCCAGGTCGTTACGCATGGCGCGCACCTTTCATTGGGGGGAGGAATTCATCGCCGCGCGGTCGGCGGAACGAAACTCGTCCGCCGTTCCTGACTGCTGCGATGCGCTCGATGAAAGCACGCGAACGCACCCTCCACCCAATCCCGTTGACTTCCCGTCACGGGCGGGCGGTCACCTCTGCCGACGGACGTGCAGCTTGATTCACCGAATGGAGGCGACTTCTTCACAGGAACGAGTAACAGAAAGGGACGGTGCGCTGCCAGCATGGAACAGAACGGGACGAATCGCCACTGAAGGGGCGGGATATACCATGACAAATTGCCCTGCGGGGGAGGTCCGCTGTCGAGATCGCGGACGCCGTGTGCAGGTTTCCCGAGGGTGCACCTGGTAACGGGCCGCTCACACCCGGTCGCCGGGCGCCCATGGGCCGGACTGCCCATGGGCGCAGGATGCCGCGCCCATGGGTGCGGGGTGCCGCGGCCCGGCGCCCCGTGCGGCTGGAACCGCTACTGCCAGTCGTCCCAGGGCGGCGGAGCCATCTCGTCCAGGTCGAAGGGCGGCTCGTCGTCGTCCGGCGCCGCCGCCGCGGGCCGTGCCGCGGGCGGTGCCTCCGGGTGGGCCGGGGCGGCGGACCCGGCCGCCGGTGCGGACGCGGCGGCCGAGGCCGTGGCGCCGCACTCCGCCAGGGTGTCGAGGACACCCTCGGCGTACTTGGCGAGCTTCGCCTCGCCGACGCCGCCGATGGTGCCCAGCTCCTGCGTCGAGGCGGGCAGCCGGGTCGCGATCTCCCGCAGCGTCGCGTCGTGGAAGACGACGTACGCCGGTACGCCCTGCTCCCGAGCCGTCTCGGCCCGCCAGGCGCGCAGGGCCAGGAAGACCGGCTCCGCCGCGGCCGGCAGGTCGACCGGCACGCGGGCGCCCTTCCCCGAGCGCGAACCGGACTCCTTGCGGGCGGGTCCGGCGGGCGCCTTCTCCTTGCGCATCGGGACGCTGCGGCGTCCGCCCAGCACCTCGCCGCTGTCGTCCGTGAGCACCAGCGTCCCGTACTCGCCCTCCACCGCCAGCAGCCGCTGCGCCAGCAGCTGGCGTACGACCCCCCGCCACTCCGCGGTGCCGAGGTCCGCCCCGACGCCGAACACCGAGAGCGCGTCGTGGTCGAACTGGATGACCTTGGCCGTCTTCTTGCCCTGGAGGATGTCGATGACCTGACCGGCGCCGAACTTCTGCCGCCGTTCGTTCGCCAGCCGCCACACGGTCGACAGCAGCTTCTGCGAGGCGACCGTCGCGTCCCAGGACTCGGCCGGCGTCAGACACGTGTCGCAGTTGCCGCACGGCGTGCCCGCCTGGCCGAAGTACTCCAGCAGCCGCACCCGGCGGCAGTCGACCGTCTCGCACAGCGCCAGCATGGCGTCCAGGTGCATGCCCAGTGAGCGGCGGTGCGTCTCGTCGCCGTCGGAACCGTCGATGAGCTTGCGCTGCTGCACCACGTCCTGCAGGCCGTACGCCAGCCACGCCGTGGCCGGCTCGCCGTCGCGGCCCGCCCTGCCGGTCTCCTGGTAGTAGCCCTCGACCGACTTCGGCAGGTCGAGGTGCGCCACGAACCGCACGTCCGGCTTGTCGATGCCCATGCCGAAGGCGATCGTGGCCACCACCACGACCCCGTCCTCCCGCAGGAACCGCGCCTGGTTCGCCGCGCGCGTCCGGGCGTCCATGCCGGCGTGGTACGCGACGGCGTCGATGCCCTGCTCCACCAGGAAGGCCGCGGTCTTCTCCACGGAGGCCCGCGAGAGGCAGTAGACGACTCCGGCGTCACCGGCGTGCTCGCTGCGGATCAGCTCCAGCACCTGCTTGAGCGGGTTGTTCTTCGGGGCGATCCGGTACTGGATGTTCGGCCGGTCGAAGCTGGCGACGAAGTGCCGGGCCTCCTCCAGGCCGAGCCGCGCCACGATCTCGGCGTGGGTGGCCGCGGTGGCCGTCGCGGTCAGCGCGATCCGGGGCACCTTCGGCCAGCGTTCGTGCAGCGTCGACAGCGCGAGGTAGTCGGGCCGGAAGTCGTGACCCCACTGGGCGACGCAGTGCGCCTCGTCGATCGCGAAGAGCGAGACCGTCCCGCGGTCGAGCAGCCGCTGGGTGCTCTCGGTGCGCAGGCGCTCGGGGGCCAGGTAGAGCAGGTCCAGCTCGCCGCCGAGGAACGCCTGCTCGACGGCCTGCCGCTCGTACGGGTCCTGCGTCGAGTTGAGGAATCCGGCCCGCACCCCGAGGGCGGTCAGCGCGTTCACCTGGTCCTGCATCAGCGCGATGAGCGGCGAGATGACGACGCCCGTGCCTTCTCTGACCAGCGCCGGGATCTGGTAGCAGAGCGACTTGCCGCCGCCGGTCGGCATCAGCACGAGGGCGTCGCCGCCGCCGACGACCTGCTCGATGATCTCCTGCTGCTCACCGCGGAAGGAGCTGTAGCCGAACACGCGGTGCAGTACCTGCAGAGCGTCGGAGGTCTCGGAGGTCTCGGCGGTGTCGGGGGAAGCGTCGGGGAGTGCCATCCATGAAGCCTATCGACACCCACCGACACCGGATCCCGTCCGCCCGGACCCGGGAAAGGGGAGGCCTCGCCCGGCGGCGCCGAGTAGCCTCCCGGGATGGCGAAGACGATCAAGATGCTGAGTCCGGAAGCCGGGCGGACCGACACCGCGGGCCTGCGCGCGTTCGACGCGGACGCCCTCGCGAGGTGCGCGGCCGACGCGGCCCAGCCGTGGTGGCGCCGCCAGGCCTGCGCGGAGGCACTGGCCGGACGGGTGCCGGAGCGGCGCGTGCCCAAGTTGATCGCCTGCGTCCAGGGCACCGGTGACGTGAGCCATGTGCGCATCGCGCTGCTGGACCTGCTCGCGGACCGCCCCGAGCTGCTGCCCTGGCTGCGGCACGAGGACCGGCAGCAGGACGGCGCGTACGGCATGGCCGAAGCGGTCCTGGGGGCCCGCGGCGCGCTCGGCGACCTCACGGCGGCGGGCGCCCTGACGACAGTCGCCTTCAGCCCGTGGCGTCACCGGCGGGAGACCGGCGAGGCGGGGCTGGACGCCCTGGCCGCACGGTACGGGTTCGAGGCGGTCCTGGCCGAACTCGACGGGGCCCGGCCCGAGGACCGCTCCACCGCCATCCGCCTGCGCCACCACGCCGGCGAGGACGTCACCGATGCGCTCGCCGACCCCGACCGGGCGGTCGCGTACCGCGCCCAGGAGTTCCTGACCGACCCCGAACGGCTGCGCGGCTACCTCGCCGGGGCGCCGGCCGAGGAGGCGAAGCTGTGGGCCGTGTACGCGCTGCACCGGCTGACCGACGACGTCGCCGAGACCCGGAGGCTGTACGAGGAGCTGGGGCGGCCCCGCGTCGAGGTGGCCGGCCTGGACGAGGAACTGCGCGCGGCGATCGTCCACGAGTACGGTCAGTGGGCCGAGGAGCGGAGCGATCCGCGGTGGCGGATCGAGGCCGTGTGCACGGAGCCGCCGCCGGCTTCCGACCCGGCCGAGCGGCTGCTGCGGGCCACGGCCGCCCTCACGGCCGCGGGCCTCGCGCCGAAGCCGCCGGTCTCCTGCGGAGAGGACAACGGCTCAGGGGACGGCACGTACCACGTGATCGGCTACGGCACGGACGACAGCACGGTGTTCGTCAGCACGCTCGGCCGGTTCGCCACCGGTGACGACGACGATCCGGACGTGCGCCGAGCCCTCGAATCGGCCGGGTTCCGCTGGATCGACCAGGCCGTCGCCTCGATCGAGGTCACCGGCCTGTGCGTGTACTACTTCGGCAGCCGCGACCCGTTGAAGGCCGACACCTTGCTCTTCTACTGGCAGGACTAGGCCGGTTCCTGCCGGTCATCGTGCCGACCTGATGAAGACGGCGCGAGATGGGGGCACCCTTGTGGCTCCTGCCTAGGCGACCGTGAGCACGATCTTGCCTTGGATGTGCCCCTGGGCGGCGCGTTCGTGCGCGGCTCGGGCATCCGCGAGCGTGAACGTGCTGTCGATCGCGACGCGGACCGTGCCCGTGTCGAGCAGGCGTCCCAGTTCGGCAAGCTGCGCGGCATCCGAGCGGACCTGGGTGCCCGTGACCGTGACGCCCAGCTTCGCGGTCTCTTCTTCGTCGAATTCGCCGAAGAACACGGGGAACTGGGAGCCTCCGCGCTTGAGCGTGCGCAGGAAGCGCTTGCTGTGGGGGCCACCGACGGCGTCGACGACGAGGTCGACGTCGTGCACGAGTTCCTCGGGACGGTTCCTGGTGTAGTCGATGAACTCGTCGGCGCCGAGCTCACGCAGGAACGCTTCATGCTTGCCCGAGGCCACCGCGATGACACGTGCCCCCTTCCACTTGGCCAGCTGTAGGGCGAAGTGCCCCACGCCGCCCGCGGCGCCGTTGATGAGCACCGTCGTGCCGGTGTCGAGTGGCACCGGGCGATGCCGCGCCGCCTGGAAGGGGGAAGGGTGATCGTGTCCGAGCTCGATCAGGAACTGCCACGCCGTAAGCCCGGCCATCGGTGCCCCGGCAGCGTGCACGTGATCGATGTCGGCCGGCTTGAGTGCGAGGTCCGAAGCAGGCGCGGCGACGTACTCGGCATAGGTGCTGCCGTCGAAGCCCGGGAAGCGAAGGAGGCCGAAGACCTCGTCACCGACGGAGAAGTCGTCCACATCCGCGGCGACGGCCTCGACGACGCCTGACAGGTCCGTTCCCGGAACCACGGGCAAGCTGAACTCCGGTCTCAGCTCAGGAGGCAGGTTGGACATCCCGTCCCGCAGGTACCAGTCCGGGGGGTTGACGCCGACAGCGTGCACACGGACGAGCACCTCACCCGGCCCCACCTCGGGGAGGGGCACCTCTTCGTACCGCAGCACTTCAGGGCCGCCGTGCTCATGGAGCCGGATCGCCCTCATCGTATGTGTCGCCATCGATTCCTCCAGCCCGCGCTGCGGGATAGGCTTAGCGGATCAGTGATCCACATAAACGGACCACTGATCCGAATATATGGACCACTGATCCGTTTAGTCAAGAGGGACAGATGCGCGCCGACGCCAGGAAGAACCGCGACCAGCTGCTCGCAGCAGCGGGCGCCGCCATCACCGAGCAGGGTGTCGACGTGTCGATGCGCGACATCGCGCGCAGGGCCGACGTCGGACTCGCGACGCTGCTGCGTCACTTCCCGACGCGCGAGGCGCTGCTCGATACCCTGCTCCGCACGAGCTTCGGCGAGCTGACCGCCAAGGCGGACACCCTGGAGGCGTCCAGCTCGCCCGGCGACGCTCTCGCTTCGTGGCTACACGACTGCGTTGCGTGGACGACGGAGTATCGGGGCGCGGTCGCGCTGATGGCAGCCGCCATCGAGGACACCGAGTCCGCACTCCACGCTTCGTGCGTCACTCTGCGCGCCGCCGGTGCGCGGCTCCTCACCCGCGCCCAGGACGCAGGCGCGGCGCGGACCGACATGGACGGCGCCGATTTGTTCGCGCTCGTGGCCGCGCTCGCTTGGCTCGGCGATCAGCCCTCGCTCGCTCCCCGCGCCGATCGCCTTTTCGGTGTGGTCGCAGACGCGATCCTGACCGGCACGGCGAGCAGCGATGCCGTCGGGGAGGGCCACTCTCGCGCCCGGGGCTGATCCCGACCGCGGCAGCTCGGTACGGCGGTCGCGTCGCTCCTCGGGAATGCGTCGGAGGTGGCGAGTTCGGACACGCCGACGCGGTGTGACGCCACGTCACCACCGTGCGGGATCCGGCCTCTTCACTGTGTCCCGTGCAGCCCAGGGAAGGCCGGGGTCGACGCCTGGCGCCGGCGACCCGAACGCGGCGCCACGTGCAGGGCGCAGGTGAAGCTGTGCGGCCGGACGCGCCGCACAGCTTCACACACTGTTCAGTCAGCAGTCGTCGCCGTAGCCTCCGCCCCAGTCGTCATCGTCGTCGTACCATCCGTGGTCGTCGTCATGGTCCCAGCCACCACCGGCGACGTAGGTGACAGCGTGGGTGGGCGTTGCCGCGGAGGCGGTGCCTGCGGCGCCGAGGGCAGCGCCACCTGCCATCAGAACGCCGATGGCGGACACCGCGAAGAGACGCTTGATTCTCAGTGCTTGCATGATTCAGCACCCTTCTCGTTGTGTTCCATGCCGCGTAGGTCCTGGCCGGCCGAGCGCCGCTCGAACCCCACCTGCTTCCACTTGTCCGGAGATGCGTCGCACGTGCTGGTCGCACGTCGAACTCCTCGGAGCAACGCAGGAGGAACAGCGGCCAGACCGGTACAGAACGGCCCGCAGAGCAGACCGACATGACCTGGCGTGCAGCGCACGGCCCACATGCCTCACGCACAGATGTCATGAGAGCTTGTCGGCCCATACGCGGAGGTGAGGCTGTAGCCGCGGCCGCCGTCACACTGCGTTGACCGGCCGCGGACGTCGGACCAGCGCGTGGACATCTCGCCGTCGCGCCCTGGCGCGTAACCACGGGATTTGGGTGACTCCCGCAGTTGCGGCCCCCACCTCCCTTCGAGTGTAGCCCTCCACCCAAGGGCTGTCCCGCAAGTGATCCAGGCCCGGCCCTCACCGGATCCCGTGAGGGCGAGGTTGTGGTCCGGCGCCACGGCGGAGTAAGCGGAACGGCATGGTCCCCGTCGGCCCGGTACGCGCCCTGCCGGCACCGTTGCGTTCCGCCCTATGATCGTCACTCCGCGTACGAGGGGGGCTGGTATGGGGGCAGGCGGGGCGGCATCGCAGCGGGCGCAGGACGCGCGGCGGCAGGAGCGGTTACTCCGGGAGCAGTGGCAGGCCGCCCGCCGGCAGGCCCTGCGGTGGGGTGCGGTCGGCGAGGGCGAACAGCGGGTCCTCGCCCAGCTGTTGGTACTGACGGCGCGCGGCTGGCGGTTGCTCGTCGACCGGCAATGGTCCGGAACGGCGACGGCCGAGGCGGACATGCTGCTGGTGGGGCCCGGCGGTGTCTTCGTCATCGACGTCACCGCCGGCGGCGAGCCGGACGACGCACACGCGGCCGGGCTGCTCGCCGCCACGAAGGCCGCCGAGAGCGCGGTGGCGTCCCTCGGCATGTCGCCGGTGGCGGTCCAGCCGCTCGTGGTGTTCGCCGGGCAGCGTGTCGACACGAGCCGCGGCCGGATACGGCTCCTGGGCGAACACGAGATCGGCCCCGTGCTGCTGTCGCAGCGGCACAGGCTGCGCGCGGAGTCGGTCCGGGCGATCGCCGATCATCTGGAGCGGGTGTTCCCGGGCTACGCGGGGTCGGCGGTCGACCAGCAGATGCCGCAGGCGCCCGAGCAGCACCGACCGAGCTCCCCTGACGGGCTGTTCGACCTGGAAGGGCTGCGCGACGCGGCCTTGAAGGGAGCGATGCAGGCGCCGATCGAGCAGTGGATGACCTTCCTCCACCCCGATCAGGTAGCACTGGTGCGCCGCAACTGGGCGGGCCCGGCCCGCATCAGCGGACCGGCCGGTACCGGCAAGACGGTCGTCGCCCTGCACCGTGCGGCCCATCTGGCCCGGCGGACGACCGGCCGCATCCTGTACGTCACCTTCGCCAACAACCTGCCCCGGGTGCAGAGCACCTTCCTCAGGACCATGGCCCCGGCCGTCGCCGACCGGGTGGACTTCCGCAGCCTCCACTCCTGGGCCCAGGAGTTCCTGCAGGAGCGGGGCATACCGGTGCGGCTGCACGGGGACAAGGCCGAGACCGCCTTCAGTCTCGCCTGGAAGAACGTCGGCCGCGAGGGCCGCCTGGCCGGCCTCGACCCGGCCCCCACGTACTGGCGCGAAGAGATCGACTACGTCATCAAGGGGCGGGGCCTCACCCGCTTCGAGGAGTACGTGACCCTCCCCAGGCGGCGGCGCAAGGCGCGCCTCCACCGTACGCACCGGCAGTCGGTCTGGGAGCTGTACGAGGCGTACGAATCGCTGCGCGGCGAGCGCGGCGTCCACGACTTCAACGACGTCCTCTCCCTGGCCCTGGCCGAAGCGGCACGCCGGCGCGAGCGGCCCCCGTACGCGGCCGTCATCGTGGACGAGGTCCAGGACCTCACGCTCGTCGGCGTGCGCCTCCTGCACGCGCTCGTCGGTGATGTGCCGAACGGTCTGCTGCTCGTCGGCGACGGCCAGCAGACCGTGTACCCGGGCGGCTTCCGTCTCACCGACGCGGGCATCGACATCCGCGGCGACCGCGGACAGGTGCTGCGCACCAACTACCGCAACAGCAAGCAGATCCTGGACGCGGCCCTCACCGTCGTGGCCGACGACGCCTTCGAGGACATCGACGGCCTGCGCACCCCGGGGCGCCGCGACGTCGACCTCACCTACCACGACGGGGACGTCGTACGCGTCACGAGGCCCACGGTCGACGCCCACGACAGGGAACTCCTGGACGCCCTGCGTTCCCTGCCCGACGGTGGGCGTGCCGACACCGCCCTGCTGTGCCCCTCCATGCGCGCCATCGGCCACTACCAGCGGTTGCTCACCCAGGCGGGCATCCCGGTGTGCCAGTTGGAGCACTACGACGGCCGCGCGGTCGACGCGGTGAAGCTGGGAACCTATCGCAGGGCCAAGGGCCTGGAGTTCAAGAACGTCTTCCTGCCCCGGCACGATGCGGTGTTCGCGAAGGGGACGCCGGCCGGCACGGCGGGCGGTACCGCGGGCGGTACGGAGACCTCGGAGACGGCCCGGGAGCGCGAGGAACTGCTGCGCAGCCAGCTCTTCGTGGCGATGACCCGGGCTCGTGACCTGCTGTGGCTCGGCAGCGTCACCGCATAGGGGAAGACACCCCCTAGAGGATGGGGAGGCGTGCTGCCAGGGTGCGATGCGTCCTGGCCGGTCGGCCACGGCTTGTCCAGACTCGGTCGGGCGGAGCCATCCGCTTCGAGCGAGGAGTAGGGCAGGTATGAGGAACGAAGCCAAGGTCGTGGCCATCACCGGAGCCAGCAGCGGGATCGGGGAGGCGACGGCGCGGCGGCTCGCTGCAGATGGCCACCGGCTGCTTCTGGGCGCGCGCCGCAGCGATCGGCTCGATGCGCTCAGCCATGAGATCAACGAGGCAGGTGGTACCGCCGCCTTCCAGCGGCTGGACGTCACCGACGCCGGCGATGTACGGGCCTTCGTGGCCGCCGCCCGGGAGCGCTACGGCCGAATGGACGTCATGGTCAACAACGCCGGGGTGATGCCGCTCTCGCCGCTGGACGCGCTGAAGGTCGACGAGTGGGACCGGATGATCGACGTGAACGTGCGGGGCGTGCTGCACGGGATCGCCGCCGCCCTGCCGGTGATGCGCGCCCAGGGCGGCGGGCACTTCGTGAACGTCGCCTCCGTCGGCGCGTACGAGGTGTCGCCCACCGCGGCTGTCTACTGCGCCACCAAGTATGCCGTCCGTGCCATATCCGAAGGGCTGCGCCAGGAGTCGGACGGCTCCGTCCGGGTCACTCTGGTCTCCCCGGGGGTGACCGAGTCGGAGCTGGCCGAAGGGATTTCCGATCCTGCCGCGCGCGAGGCCATGAAGGCCTATCGCGCCGTGGCGCTGCCGGCGTCCGCCATCGCCGACGCCATTGCCTACGCCGTCGCCCAGCCGACGGAGGTCGACGTCAACGAGATCGTCGTACGCCCCGCTGCGAGTGCGCAGTGACCGCGGGGGCCGAAGGTGCGTACGAGGACCTGCTGCGCCGACTGCGGGTCCTGGAGGACAAGGAAGCGTTGCGGCGGCTCATGATCCGCGGCTGGCGGGCGCTGGACCGCAAGGACTGGCGGACCTGGATCGAGTGCTGGGCCGAGGACGCGGTGCTGGAGTTCGGGCCGTGGGGAGAGATCCGTGGGAGGGAGGCGGTCCGGGCGAAGGTGGAGGAGGCGGAGGCGCACTTCCCGAGCATGCAGCACCACATTCTGAACATGGACTTCCAGGTGGAGGAGGACCGGGCGACGGGCGTGGGGTACATGTGGTTCGTCGCCGTGACGGGGAGCGGGCAGAGCTCTTCGCCCTACTCCATGGGCGGTCCGTACGACTGGGACTTCCGCCGGAGCCCCGAGGGCGGCTGGCACCTGGTCCGCCAGAGACTGGGTGTCTGGTGGACCGATGGGGAGGAGGCGCCGGGCCTCGGCTAGGGGGTGTCTTGTCGGTCAGGCCGGATCAGCGAGCGTGCGTGCCAGGCACCGCGAGCCCGGCCTGATGGGCGAAACACCCCCTGGGCCGTCTCGTCTCCTGACGGCCGACGGTCCAGGTCGTGAACGGGCAGCGGCAGGTGTGTCGCCCTGCTCGTACGCCGACACGTTCCGCAGAGCCCTCGCTGGCAGTTCATCCACGGCAGGGCGGACGACGCCGAGGAACTGGTGTCGTCCGTGGAGCAGCGGATCGAGGAGGAGAAGGGCGAGCGGCTCCCGCCGCCTGCCGGTGAGATCACCATCCACCAGCGCAAGAGCATCGGCTTCGGGGCCGGACCGGCTACTGCTTCGCCGTGATCGCCGCGGGCAACTTCCTCGGCCCCCTGCTGCTCGGGAAGCTGTTCGACACGCTCGGGCGCCGGATCATGATCTCCTCCACGTACCTGCTCTCGGGTGTGCTCCATCGCCTTCTTCCACGCCCTCGGCACCGCGGCGGGAGGCATCAGCGGACCGCTGATCTTCGCCGACCTCACCGAGTCGGGTGGGGTCGGCGGCCCCGACCGGGATCCGGCGCCGACGAGGGCTCCCGGCAGGGTCACCGGCGGTGGTACGTCCGGGGGGTTGCGCGGTGTGTCTGCGCGACCGGTGGAGGTGGAGTCCCCTTCAATGGCGCCGCATGACCTTCTCCGCACCGCACCAGCCGTCCACGCGCGCCACCGCCCCGTACACCCGCCGGTCGGTCCTCACGGGAGCCTTCGCCCTCGCCGCCGCCACGGCACTGCCGCTCGCCACGGCGGGGCGGGCGTCCGCCGCCGCCCCGGACATCATCGGCTGCGCCGCCTGGGGTGCGCGGGCGGCGTCCGAAGCCGTCGTCGTCCTGGACAACCGCCCGGAGCGGATCATCGTCCACCACACGGCGACGGCGAACGTGACGGACTACTCGAAGCAGCGCGCCTTCGCCCTCGCCCGCGCGATCCAGACGTACCACATGGACGCGCAGGGCTGGATCGACACGGGTCAGCACTTCACCGTCAGCCGCGGGGCCTTCGTGCTGGAGGGACGCCACAACAGCCTCGCGGAGCTGCGCACCGGCACCCGCCAGGTGCGGGCGGCGCACTGCGTCGGACAGAACACCGTGTCGATCGGCATCGAGAACGAAGGCACGTACACCTCGCAGGACCCGCCCGCGGCCCAGTACGCGGCCCTGGCCGACCTGTGCGCCCACATCTGCGACCAGTACGGCCTGGCCGCGTCGGAGATCTACGGCCACCGCGACTTCAACGCCACCGCCTGCCCCGGCGACCACCTCTACGCACTGCTCCCGACCCTCCGCAAGGACGTCGCCGCCCGCCTCGGCACGCCCGCGCCGGAGGAGGCGGCCGACCCCATCGAGGAGCTGGTCCGCCAGGCCACCGGCCGGCCGGCCTCGGAGTACGCGGAATACCTCCCGGCCGGTCTCCTGCCCTGACGGTGCGCCGCCGCCCCGGGCCACCACCCGGGGCTACAGCCGCCAGTACGTACCGGCACGGGAATCGACATGCACCACGTGGCGGCCGACGCGCACCACGTGGTGGTCCGGGCCGGACCAGGAGCCGCAGGCGCCGTCGGCGGCGGGCAGCGGGGTCCAGATCTCCAGGAAGGTGCCGCCGTCCGGGTTGGTGCCCCGCTCGACGAGGTTCGCACCGTCCCACCGGAAGGTGCCGGCGTCTTCCCCGGGCTCGCCCGTGAGGTGGTGGAAGTGCACCTGGGAGCCGTCGAAGGACGTCGTACCGGCGAAGCCACGGCTGTCGGCGTAGTACGACCCGGCCTGCAGCCACACCACTTCGCGGTCCTCGACGAGGGGTCCGCCGTTGCGGCTGATGCCGCGCCGCAGCCAGGCACCGTGCTCGGGCACCGGGACGCCGGGGCCGTCCGGGACATGCCCGGCCGGCCCGGGCTCAGGCGCGGTCATCGGCGGCAGGCTCGATGGCCTCGGCGTCCTTGGTGTCCTCGGCGGGCTCCTCCACGGCCAGGAGCGTCAGCGGTACGTTGCCGCGTACGGCCTGCGAGTACGGGCAGACCGCGTCCGCCCGGTGCAGCAGGGGCTGGAGGTCCGCCGCCCGCCACCCGGGCAGGCTGACGGTGAGCGCCACCGCGAGGCCGTAGCCCGCGGGCGTGTCCGTGGTGCCGAGCCGGACCTCGCAGGCCACGCGCGCGGTGGAGGCGTCCGCCCCGAACTCGGCGGCGACCTCCGCGAGCGCGGAGGTGAAGCAGGCGGCGAAACCGGCCGCGAACAGCTGCTCGGGGTTGGTGGTGCCGGGCACCTTCTTGCGCGGCGGGGCGAGGCGGACGTCCAGGCGTCCGTCGTCCGTGCGGACGGATCCGGTACGTCCCCCCGCGGCGTGCGCGGTCGTCCGGTACAGGCTGCGGGTGAGTGGCACGGTCATGACGTACGGCCCATCTTGCTCGACGAGGACGCTGCCCGGGTGCGGACAGCGGACGGCGCCGCTCGTGCGGCACCTCGCGTCGTCGTGCGTAACCGGGTACGGCGCATCTCGTCCGGGGCCGTGGACCGGCCGCCGGACAATCTAGCAACGCGCTCCGCGGCCCGGAGACATCCTCCGCGGTGAAGTTCCTCACGGGCCGCGGCGCCGACCCCGGTCGCCGGCGCCGCGGCCCGCTTCCTACACTCGCCCCGTGGACGCGATGAGATGTACGTACTGCGGTGGCGTCGGCCTGGAGCCGGGATTCGTCGAGGACGCCGGGGAGGGGGCCCGGGGGTACGCGCGCTGGATCGCCGGGGCGCTGGAACGCGGCATGTTCGGCGGTGCCAAACGGCTGGGGAAGCCCCGGCGGCGCATCGAGGCGTACCGCTGCCCGCACTGCGCCCACCTGGAGCTCTTCGCCACCGAATCCGTCTGACGGCCGGCCGCCGTGCCCGGGGTCAGGGCGCGTGGTGCCGGATGCCCCGCTGACCGGGTACCCGGGTCGACCGGGGAGCGCCCGAGCGGCGATGGCCGGCCCGCTGTCGCCGGCCCGGGAACGGGTTGCGCCGCACGGTGGCGCTGGGGGCCGCGATCAGAAGGCCGACAAGTGCGAGGACCGCGACGAGGATGAGCACGTTGACGAGATTCATGGTCCTGCCTTTCGTCGAGTATTGACTGCCTGTCACTACATCTTGTTACCAAATCACGGGACGTTAAACACAGAGGGTGACTGGAGATGCTGTGGAGGCCGCGCCGGTGCCGCGCCGGTGCCGTGCCGGCAAAGGCCGCCGGAGGCACGTCACTTGGGTTCACACGGCCAGGTCGACGCGTACCGTCTCCACCCAGGGCGGGGGCGCGGGCGGGGAGTTGCCGATGAGTGCGGCGATCAGCCGGCACGACGGGGTCTCCTCCGGCCACGGCGTGTACCCGTCGGTCAGCACGACCACGACGTTCGGCCGGTCGGGCAGGGCCAGGGCCGCACCGATGCCGACCCGCATGTCCGTGCCCCCGCCACCGGCCAGGGTCACCTCGCCGGCACTGCGCACCCGGGTCACGGCATGCACGTCGGCGTCGCACGCGAGGACGGCGACCCGGTTCCCGCCGACGCCCACCTCCCGCAGGACGCCGGTGACTTCGGCGAGGGCGGCCGCGAGGTCGTCCGGGCCCATCGATCCCGAAGTGTCGATGACGACGGCCACCCGCGGCAGCGGCCTGCGCAGACTGGGCAGCACCACCCGGCCGCCGAGCGCGGGTGTCCGGCGCGAGGGGCGGCGGTACGTGTAGTCCACCGCGCCGGCCGCCCAGGCGGCGGCCTCGCGGACCGCTCCCGACAGAGCCTGGCGCCAGTCGACGGAGGGCTCCAGAAGTTCCTCGGCCCACCGGGCCCAGCCCTCGGGGACCCGGCCCCGGGTGCGCCGGTGGGCCCGTACGGCCTCGGCGGTCTGCCGGCGCAGCGCCTCGGCCTCCACCGGGCCGACCCGGGCGGGGCCGCCGTCCTCGCCCAGCTCCCAGGGTCCGGGGGTGCCGTGCGCACCGGAACCGCAGTCCGGCCCGTGGAGCGTCGGGGGAATCGCCGGCAGGTAGGTCTCGAACAGGCCGCCCGTGGGCAGGCCGTAGAGCCTGGGCTCCATCCGGCCCTCGGGCAGCACCAGCCCGTCGGCCAGCAGGTCGTCGTTGATCTCGCAGTCCTGGGCGATGTTGACCCGGACCGGATCGCGCTGGTCGGCGGCCGGCAGACGCCCGGCCCGGCCGTGGTGGTCGCGCAGCAGGTGCGCCACCTCGTGGATCCACACCCCGGCCAGTTCGACGACCGGGGTCGCCTCGACGAAGGCGGGCGAGACGTAGCAGCGCCAGTGCCGGTCCACACCCATGGTGCGCACCCCGGCCGAGGGGACGACGGTCAGGGCGTACAGCGCGGAAGCGAGGTACGGACGGGTCTCGGCGGCCTTGTAACGGGCTGCCAGCAGCTTCGCTCGGTCCAGCTCCGGGCGCACGGCGGACCGGGCTCAGTTGCCGCCCGGCAGCGAGCCGGACAGCTGGAGCAGTTCCACGAAGGCGTCGATGCCGGCGGGCACCGGCCAGTCGAGGTCGCGCATCGCGGCGAGGTCGGCGGCGGCGCGGGCGGCGACGTCGGGCACGCCCGCGTCCACGGCCTTCGCGAGGACCACCCAGCCCGCCTCCCACCGGGGGCGGGTGAGCTCGCTCTGCACGGCCGCGACCACGGCGATGAGAAAGGCCAGCTGCCGGTCGCCGCGCTCGGGCAGGGCGAAGGCGTCCGGGTCGGCCAGCACCCGGTCCGGGTCGGGCAGGTCGAGGTGTTCGAGGTACGAGAGCAGTTCGATCCCGGCGGCTTCGCCCACGGCGCCGGTGAGCGCGGCTGCCAGCGCCTCCCGGCCCGTCGAGGCCGCGTATCCCGTGGCCAGCAGCCGCAGGGCCATCTCCCAGGTACGCGGGGAGGGCCAGCCGCGGCCCCGTCCGGCGGCCTCGGCCGGCATGTGGTGGACCAGGCCCGGCCGGGCGGTGAGGAAGCCGGAGACGGCGCCGCGGGCCCGGGCGACCGAACCGGAGGCCTTGGCGGGATCGACGGCCGGGATGGCCACCTCGGGCCAGGTGCCGGCCATGCCGCGGGCCACGGTCCGCGGGTCGTGCGTCCAGTCGAGGTGGACGAAGCGGTTCGCGAGCGGCGGGCTGAGGTGCCAGCCGTCCGCGGCGCTGGCGGGCGGATTGGCCGCGGCGACGATCCGTACGGCCGCCGGCAGTTCGAGGCTGCCGACCCGGCGCTCCAGGACCACGCGCAGCAGGGCCGCCTGCACGGCCGGCGGGGCGGAGGACAGCTCGTCGAAGAACAGCAGCCCGTGGCCGGTACGGGCAAGGCGGACCGCCCAGTCGGGCGGGGCCATGGGGACACCCGTGGTGGCCGGGTCCTCGCCGACGATGGGCAGCCCCGCGAAGTCGGAGGGCTCGTGGACGCTGGCGATGACGGTCTCCAGCCGCACGCCGAGCGCGGTGGCGAGCTGCTCCATGCCGGCGGACTTGCCGATGCCCGGCTCACCCCACAGGAGGACGGGCTGGTTGGCCGTCACGGCCAGTGCCAGTGCCTCCAGTTGGGGGTTGCTGGCGGGTTCGGTACGGGTGGCGCCCAGCCGTGCACCCAGGGCGTCGGCGGCCGCCAGGGCTCGGGCGGGCTGTGGCTGGGGCTGGGTCGCACTCACGCGTCGTCGTCCTCTTCCTCGTCGTCCTCGTCGTCCTCGCGGTACTCCATGTGTTCGTCGTACCAGTCGGCGCCGATGCCGGGGAACTCCTCGTCGACGCGGTCCCGCAGGAAGGTGAGGTCGGTGCGCCTGTAGCGGCGGATCACCTGGGACAGCGACAGTTCCATCTCGTCGGTGACGTCGGTCCGGGAGCCGGCCGCCAGCAGGTCCCTGACCAGATCCGCCGAGCCGCCCCAGTGCACCGCGGACAGCAACGGGGTGCGCTGCCCGTTGTCCCGTGCCTCCAGGTCGAGTCCGGCCGCCAGCAGCCGGGGCAGCAGCACCTTGTGGTCGAGCAGGTTGAGCGTGTGCAGCAGGCCGCGGCCGCGGGCGTCCCGGATCCGGGGGTCCATACCCGCGTCCAGCAGTGCCACCACGCCCGGGGTGTCGCCGTGCTGGATGCGCAGGAAGAGCTCGTGCCGCTGGGCCCGCAGGGCGCGCGGCAGCCGCCCCTCGCCCGTGGTCCAGCTCTGCTGCACGGCGAAGCACCCCGAGACCGCGCCGCCGAACGCC
The DNA here is from genome assembly GCF_042894785.1 of Streptomyces sp. NPDC001502. Taxonomy (NCBI): domain Bacteria; kingdom Bacillati; phylum Actinomycetota; class Actinomycetes; order Kitasatosporales; family Streptomycetaceae; genus Streptomyces; species Streptomyces sp. NPDC001502. Next base: position 431,859 of record NZ_JBIAVW010000005.1, on the reverse strand, counting down.
CGCATGGCACGCTCGCGTCGCTGCTCCTCGGGGGTGTGCGGTACGTCGAGTACGCCGCCGCGTGAGCGCACCTCGTGCCATCCGCCGCGGCAGCGCACGCGTACCGGCTTGCCCGTGTCGGGAACGGGCGGGGCCACGGCCGGCCCGGCGCCGGGGAACAGCGCGGCGGACACCAGCGGGTGCAGCTCGCGCGGGGAGATCAGGCCGGTCCGGACCAGTTCGGGATCGGGGAGCCGCTGCCAGGCGTACCGGGGCAGGGCCGGTACGGCGAGTGCCTCGGCCTGTTCGACGACGCGGGCCCGGAGCCCGTCGGGACCGATGTGTTCCAGCAGCAGGTAGGAGCGCCAGCTCGCCGCGATCCGGTAGCGGTCGCCCGCTCCCGCAGCCACCAGCCGGGCCACCTCCGGTACGAGCCGGCCGAGGTCGATGGGCATCCCGTCGAGGATGGCCTTCGGGTCCGTCGGGCGCTGGTAGGGCTGCGGAGCGGGGACGCTCAGGTCGCACTCGATGCCCGCCGCCGCATAGGCCCCGACCGTGTCCCCTGCGGCGCGCAGCGCGGCGATCCGCTCGGCGAGGCCGTCCGGGTCGGCGAAGCGCGCGCCCAGCTCGGACGCGCGGCGGGCGTCCCAGAACGGCCGGACCGCGGTCCAGTCCTCCGCGGCGAAGCCGCGCCCGGTGTACACGTTCCACTTCTTCGTGGTGACCGGCGCGCAGTGCAGGCGCAGCCGCTGCGGGCCTTCGCTCATGTGGGGTGTGGTGACCGACAGGGTCGGACCGCCGGGGCCGCCGTAGGAGGCGAGCAGGATCCGCAGGTCGGTGGCGATGGTGGTGCGGCCGCCCCCGTAGCGGGGCAGGTGCCAGCGCAGCAGGTCCGGGGCGAGGTACCGCAGGTCCTCCGACACCGCCTCGGCCACGGAGGCGCCGTAACGGGCCGCGAGGTCGGGCAGCTCGAAGCCGACGTCCACGGCGGCGGCCGCGCAGGCCGCCCGCCAGTCACCGGCCAGCCGGTGCGCGGTGGCCTGCTCGATCATCCAGCCGGGCACGGCGTGGCGGCGGATCCGCCGCCACGCCAGACGGTTCTCCGGCCGCAGGCCGCCGGGCAGTTCGGCGTTCTCCCCGCTCACCGGTACACACTGCCGATGGCGAGCAGGTCCGGGTGGGCCGCCCGGGCGGGACGGAGCCGTTCGGTGAACGAGCGCTTCACGCGTCGGGGCAGGCCGGGACCCAGCCCGACGTACTCCAGCGGGCTGTCCGCGGGCACCGCCGCGAGCAGGCTCTTCGCACCGCGTCCGGTGAGGCCGGTGTGGCGCAGCTCCAGCCGGCGCAGGGGGCTGCCGGGGAGGGCCGCGGCCAGGGCGTACGCCCCTTCGTCGCCGGGGTCGTTGCCGGGGGAGCCGAGGCTGCGCTCCGACATGGTCCGTCCGAGGTCGAGCCCTTCGATGCCGCCGAGGGAGGCGGCCAGGCTCCGCGCTCCGGCGGCGCCGATGCCGTTGCCGCCGAGCCCGAGACGGACCGGGTGGGCGGAGTCGGCCGCGGCGCAGGCGAGGGCCGCGGCGCCCTCGTCGCCGAGGTGGTTGGCGGGGACGTACAGCTCGCGTACCCCGGCCTCGCGTATCAGGGCGGCCAGCAGCGGGGCGGCGTCCGGGCCGAGGCCGTTGCCGCCGAGGAAGAGCCGTTCCAGGGGCTGCTCGCGCTCCAGCAGGGCGTCGAGCAGGAGGCGTACGCCGTCGGCGCCGATTCCGGTGTTGACCAGGTCGAGGGTGCGCAGGGCGGTGTTGCGGCGCAGCAGCGCGGCCACGGTGCGGGCGCCGTCCCCGAAGAGCGGGTTGCGCTTGAGCCAGAGGGCGCGGACGGTCGTGTCGTCGCCGAGGGCGCCGGCGAGGGAGCTCACCCCGTCCGGGCCGATCCGGTTGCAGCCGAGGTAGAGGGTGTGCAGCCCGTGGTCGCCCGTGAGGGCTTCGGCCAGGGTGCCGGCGCCCGCGTCGCCGATGGCGTTGGTGCCGAGGAGCAGGTGCCTGGCGTGGGCGGAGGCGGTGGCGGCCGGCAGCAGGCGGGCCGCGCCGGCCGGGCCGAGCCCCTGCTTGCAGAGGTCGACGCGGCCGTCGGTGCGCAGAGTGCCGAGCGGGAAGGTCTCGTCGGTCTCGACGGACCGGTCCGCGGCGAGCCGGGCGAGCAGCGGGTCGAGGCCGGCCGGGTCGGCCGGTGGCAGGTCGGGGTGCTCGATCGCGGGGCACCGTACGGGTGTCGGCTGTGTCATCACCACTCCACCGGTTTCATTCGCCGGTGCCCGGCGTCCATCACGACTTGAAGGGAGAACTGCGGAAGTAGACGCAAGACCGGTCGGATTCGAACCGACGTCCTCCAGCTCGATGCGTGGGCGCGACGACCTCTGCGCTACGGCCTTGCTGCCGGCGATCATACCCACCCGGCGGCCGGAAATCGATCACCAGTTTGGCCGGTTGGTCCGTGCGCGATCGTCGCGGCCGTCACGCCCTGCGAGGTGGACCGAGTGGTTCCGGACAGGTTTTCGAGGGCGTGAGCGCCGCCGAGAGGGGCGGAGGCTCGGATTCTGCTTGGTGTCGCGGCAGCGGCGGGCGGCGACAAATCGCGACGGGTGGCCGATATTCGACCACATATTCCTTATTTGTGAAGCCCTGACACATCGTCGACATCTCCGTACGCTACGGTAACTTGACTGTCCGTTATTCCCCGGACGCCCATTGAATCCCTCTGTCAACCACCGCCCTGGCACTCCCATGCCCCGGGCGGACCGCCACGGAGAGCCACACACATGAGCACCACCGCATACAGCCGAATAGAAGCCTTAGGCGTCTGCCTTCCGGCAACAGTCCAGACCACTCCTCAACTCGCCGCCCTGGTCCCGGGGCTGGGGGAGGCGGACATCGAGAAGATCACCGGGATCACCGAACGGCGCGTGTACGACCCCGAACCGGCGGCCGGCGAGGACTCGTTCGGGATGGCCCTGTCCGCCGCCCGGGACGCGCTGGAGTCCTCCCGCTACGGGGCCGCCGACCTCGACATCGTCCTCTCGGCCTCGATCACCCGCTTCAAGGACGGTGGTCGCTTCACCTTCGAGCCGTCCTTCGCCGCGATGCTGGCCGGGGAGCTGGGTGCCCGCTCCGCCATCCACTTCGACGTCTCCAACGCCTGCGCCGGAATGATGACCGGCGTGTGGCTGCTCGACCGGATGATCCGCTCCGGTGCCGTCCGGCGCGGCCTGGTCGTCAGCGGCGAGCAGGCCACCCGCGTCGCGCAGACCGCCGCACGCGAGATGACCGACTCCTACGACCCGCAGTTCGCCTCGCTGTCCGTCGGGGACTCGGCGGCCGCGGTCGTCCTGGACGTCTCCGCCGACGCGGCCGACCGCATCCACTACATCGAGCTGATGACCTGCTCCGAGTACTCCCACCTGTGCATGGGCATGCCCAGCGACCGCAACCCGGGCATCGCCCTCTACACGGACAACAAGAAGATGCACAACCGCGACCGGCTCAAGCTGTGGCCGCGGTTCCACGGGGACTTCCTGGCCAAGAGGGGGCGGACGTTCGCCGGTGAGGAGTTCGACCACGTCATCCAGCATCAGGTCGGCACCCGCTTCATCGACTACGTCAACCAGACGGCGGAGGCCGAGTTCGCCGCCCCCATGCCTGACTCCCTCTCCGTGGTCGAACGGTACGGAAACACCGCCACCACCTCGCACTTCCTGACGCTGTGCGAGCACCTCAGGGCGGGCGGCGCCCGCCCCGGGGCCAAGTACCTGCTGGTGCCGGCCGCCTCCGGTGTGGTCACCGGTGCCCTGTCCGCGACGCTGACGAACGTGGGGGTCTGAGCCATGGGCATGGTCATCACCGCAGCCGCAACCGCCCTGCCCGACGACACGGCGTCCGCCCCGGCCTCCGTCGTGGACCTCGCGGGCCGCGCCGCCCGAGGCGCCCTGGCCCGGGCCCAGGTGCCGGCATCCTCGATCGGCGTCCTCATCAACGTCGGCGTCTACCGCGAACACAACACCTTCGAACCGGCCATGTCGGCCCTGGTCCAGAAGGAGGTCGGCATCAACCTCGACTACATCGCGGACCCCGAACCGGCCGCCGGCTTCTCCTTCGACCTGATGAACGGAGCCTGCGGCGTACTCAACGCCGTCCAGGCGGGCCAGGCCCTGCTGGAGACGGGAAGCACCGAACGGCTCCTGATCACCGCTGCCGACGTGCATCCCGGCGGCGACGCGGACCGCGACCCCGACTACCCGTACGCGGACCTGGCCGGCGCCCTCCTGCTGGAGCGCAGTGCCGACCCCCACGCCGGATTCGGGCCGGTACGCCACTACACCGCCGACCGGCCCACCGACGTCGAGGGCTACCTCGACACCGACACCATGGGCCGGCACGGGCGGACCACGATCACCGTCCGGCGCGAGCCGGACCACGCGCAGCGGCTGGGCGAGTTCGCGGCGAGTGCCGCCGCCGACTACGCGCAGGAGATCGGCATCGACCTCGACCGGACGCTGGTGATCGGCCCGTCCGCGACCGCTGACGGCGCCGGGGCGAAGGGAGAGCCGCACACCGCGGCGCCGGTCCTCGGCTACCTCCGGGCGCTGGAGGGCGTACGCCACGACGACCACGACCAGTTGCTGTTCGTGTCGGTCGGCGCCGGCCCCAGCGCGGCGTGTGCCCTCTACCGGCCCGAGGGGTGGTGAGCCCCGTGCCGCAGACGATACCGACCGGCGGCGGCCCCGCCGTGGAGCAGCCGGCCACCGGCACGGACAGCGTGGCCGGGTGGCTGGAGCGGAACGCCCGCGCCTTTCCCGGCAAGCCCGCCGTCATCCACCCCGACGGCCGCGGCTCCGGCAGCTACGCCACCCTCACCTACGGCGAGTTGCAGGAGAGCGTCGAGGAGCTGGCCCGCGGATTCCGGCGCGCCGGGATCACCCGGGGCACCAGGACGGTGCTGATGGCCCCACCCGGGCCGGAGCTGTTCGCCCTCTGCTTCGCGCTGTTCCGGGTCGGAGCCGTGCCCGTCGTCGTGGATCCCGGCATGGGCGTACGGCGCATGCTCCACTGCTACCGGGCCGTGGGCGCCGAGGCGTTCATCGGACCGCCCCTCGCCCAGCTCGTACGCGTCCTGGGCCGCCGTACCTTCGCCGGGGTACGCGTGCCCGTCACCCTGGGACGGTGCCGGCTCGGCCGCGGCCACACGCTGGCCGCGCTGCGCGCCACCCCCGCGACCGGGAAGCACGCGGTCGCGGACGCCGCCGCGCCGGCCGGCGGGGACGACCTGCTGATGATCGGCTTCACCACCGGAAGCACGGGCCCCGCCAAGGGAGTCGAATACACCCACCGCATGGCGCTGTCCATGGCCCGCCAGATAGAAGCCGTCCACGGCCGCACCCGCGACGACGTCTCCCTGGTCACCCTGCCCTTCTACGGGGTGCTCGACCTGGTCTACGGATCCACCCTGGTCCTGGCGCCGCTCGCGCCCGCCCGGGTCGCCCAGGCGGACCCGGCCCTGCTCGTCGACGCGCTGGAACGATTCCGCGTCACCACGATGTTCGCCTCGCCGGCTCTGCTGCGGAACCTGGCCGGGCACCTCACCGGCGCCGCCCGAGGCCGCCACCCGCTGCCCGACCTGCACTGCGTCGTCTCCGGCGGGGCCCCGGTGCCCGACGCGGTCGTGGCCGCGCTGCGCTCCGTCCTCGACGAGAAGGCGCGGATCCATGTGACCTACGGGGCCACGGAGGTACTGCCGATCACCTCGATCGAGGCGGCCGAGATCCTCGGCGACGACGAGGCCGACACCCGTCGCGAAGGCGGCGCTACCGCGGCCGGTACCGCGGCCGGTGCCGCCGCGGGCGAAGGGACCTGCGTCGGCCGGCCCGTCCCCGGCACCCGCGTGGCCATCGCCCCCGTCACCGACGGCCCGCTCGCCCGCTTCGACTCCGAAACCGGCCTGCCGGCCGGGCGCGTCGGCGAGATCCTGGTCCACGGCGACTCCGTCAGCCGGCGCTACCACCGGGCCCCCCGGTCCGACGCCGCGCACAAGGCGACCGAGGAACGCCCCGACGGCGAAGCGCCCCGCATCTGGCACCGGACCGGCGACCTCGGCCACCTCGACGCCGAAGGACGGCTGTGGTTCTGCGGGCGCTCCGCCCAGCGGGTCCGCACCAGCCACCGGGACCTGCACACCGTGCGCTGCGAGGGAGTCTTCAACGCCCACCCCCTGGTCCGGCGCACCGCCCTGGTCGGCATCGGGCCGGCCGGCGCGCAACGGCCCGTCATCTGCGTGGAGACCGAGACCGGGGCGGACGGGGCAGCGCTCGACGAAGGCGCGTGGACGGACCTGGTCGCCGAGCTGCGCACGATGGCTGAGGAACACGCCCCGACCAGCGGCCTCCAGGAGTTCCTGCGCCACCCCGGCTTCCCGGTGGACATCCGGCACAACGCCAAGATCGGCCGCGAGGAGCTGGCCCGCTGGGCCGAGCGGCAGCAGGCCCGGCCCGCGTCGTCCGCGGGCCGGCGGGCGGCCCGGATCGTGCCGCTCGCCGGATGGGCGTACCTCGTCGGCGGGGCGGTGTGGGCCGCGACCGGCGACGTCCCCGACCTTCCGGTGCTGCGGTGGCTGTGGTGGATCGACGCCTTCCTCAGCATCGGCGTGCACGCCGCGCAGATCCCGCTCGCACTGCCGCGCGGCCGGGAGGCAGGACACGGGACCGCCTCGGTGGTCGGGCGCACCATGCTCTACGGCGCGACCTGGTGGCGGGCGCTGTGAAGATCCTGGTCACCGGAGCATCCGGGTTCCTGGGCGGGCACCTGGTCGACGGCGCCCTCGGCCAGGGGCATCAGGTCCGCGCCCTGGTCCGCCCCGGCGGGGACGCCGTACGACTGGGCTCCCTGCCCGGCGTCGAGGTCGTCACCGGCGACCTCACCGACGGCGGGTCGCTCGGGCGGGCGGCAGAGGGCTGCGAGGCGGTCCTGCACAGCGCGGCACGGGTCGTCGACCACGGCAGCCGCGCGCAGTTCGAGGCCGCCAACGTCACCGGCACGCAGCGGCTGCTGGCGGCGGCGCGGTCGGCGGGGGCACGGCGGTTCGTGTTCGTCTCCAGCCCGAGCGCGCTGATGCGGGTACGGGAGGGCGACCGGCTCGGCATCGACGAGAGCACCCCGTACCCGGAGCGCTGGTTCAACCTCTACTGCGAGACGAAGGCGATCGCCGAACAGCACGTACGAGCGGCCGACGGGCCGGAGTTCACCACCTGCGCGCTGCGCCCGCGCGGCATCTGGGGGCCGCGCGACCACGCCGGATTCCTGCCGCGCATGGTCGACGCCATGCGCGCGGGCCGGCTGCCCGACCTGTCGGGCGGCAAACGGGTCCTGGTCTCGCTCTGCCACGTCGACAACGCCGTGGACGCCTGCCTGCGGGCCGCGCTCGCCCCCGCCGGGCGGGTCGGCGGCAAGGCCTACTTCGTCGCGGACCGCGAGGAGACGGACCTGTGGCCGTTCCTGGCCCGGGTCGGAGCCCTCTTCGACTGCGCGCCGCCCGCCCCGCGCATCCCGCTCGTCCTCGGCCGGGGGCTGGCCGCGGCGGTCGAGACGGGCTGGCACCTGCGCCGCCGGTCCGCGGGCGGGGGAGGCAGCGGGGGAGGCGGTACGGACGCGGCTCCGCCCCTGAGCCGCTACATGATGGCGCTGCTGACCCGCTCGGCGACGTACGACACCGCCGCCGCCCGCCACGACCTCGGCTACGCGGCCCCGCGCACCCAGGCCGACGGGCTGCGAGCACTGCGGGAGTGGGTGAACGAGGTGGGCGGCGTCGCCGCCTGGACCGCCGGCGGCCCGGCCGCTTCCACCGGCACCGCCGCACCGGCCCGCCACCCCGCACCCGACCACACCGAACAAGGGAACACGAAGTCATGACCTCCCATCAGGTCGATGCCGGTGTCGGTTCCGGCACCGATTCGGGTGCCGCTGCCGGCACCGATTCCGGTGGAAGTGGCGGTGTCGGTGTCGGCACCGGCGTCCGCTACCGGCGTCCGGTGTCGCCCACCGAACGCCTCTACCTCTCCGCCGGGGACGCCCGCGGGGCCATGGCCCTGCGCATCGTCGTCGAGGGCGACGGCGTACCCGCCCCCCAGGACCTCCAGGCAGCCCTGGCACGGGCCGCCGAGTCATGCCCGGGGTCACGGCTCGTGCACGCCGGGGCGATGTGGAGCGCCGGAGGACCGCCGCCCCAGGCGATGTACGACGTACCGCGCGCCGGTGCGTACGCCGACTCGGCGCCTGGGACGTACGCCTTGCCCGCCGGGCCGTCGCGGCGGACGGAGCCGCCGGGCTGCGAGGTGCTGGTCGTGCCCGGCGCCGAGGGGACGGCGACCACCACCGTCGTCTTCAGCGTCTCGCACGCCATGATGGACGGTCACGGCGCGCTGACCTGGGTACGGGAGGTCTTCCGAGCCCTGCGCGGCGAGCCCGCCCGGCCCGCCCTTGATGCGGACACCGACGCCGGGCTGCTGCGCCGGCTCGGCAGCACCAGGACGCGGCCCACGCCGACACCTCCCCGCCGCTCCCCGCTCGGCCCGGCCGACGGCGGCGGCCGCCCGCTCCGGACGCTGTGGCTGCGCCGCACCCTGCCCGGCCGCCATCCCGCGCTCACCGCCCGCCTCGCCCAGGCCCTGGCCGACGCCACAGGGCTCGACACCCGCGTCATGGTCCCCGTCGACCTGCGCCGCCACCGCCCCGGGATCGCGGCCACGGGCAACCTGAGCCTGCCGCTGTTCCTGGACCTGCGCCCCGGTCAGGACTGGACGGCCGCGCACACCCGCCTGCTGTCCGACCTCGCCGGGGACGGCGAACTCGCCGCCGGATTCGAAACGGCCCTCGCGCCGCTGCCGCGGCCCGTGACCGCCGCTCTGCTGCGCACAGCCCAGGCCGTGGCGACACGTACCGACCGTCACCTCGCTTCGGCCGTCGTCTCCCACCTCGGCCGCCTGGACCTGGCGGAGTTCTCCGGCGGCGGCTTCACGGCGGCCACGGCCTACGCACTGCCGGTGCACGCCCCACTGGTCCCGCTCTCCCTGGTCGCCGCCGAAAGCGGCACGGCGACCGAGATCACGCTCGGCGTCCGCGGCGGGGGCCCGGATCTCGCCGCCCGCGCCGCGCGGTTGCTGGACACGGTCCTGGCCGGTCTCGAAACCGAGGGCGGGGCGGAGGCGGGTCCGGCGACCGCATCTGCCATGGCACCGGAATTGCCGCCGGCACCGATTCCGGCACACCTCCCCGTCGAGTCGGACGCCGCGGCCACGGGCCCCGCACCGCAGGCGGCACACCCCGCTCCGGCCGTCCCGGACCCGGCGGTCCCCGAACTCACCGTCGTGGACGCCTTCCGCGCCCAGGCCGCCCGCACCCCCGACGCGCCCGCACTCGACGGGCCCGAGGGCGTGGTCACGTACGCCGAACTCGACCGGCGCTCCGACACCGTCGCGGCCGGGCTCCGGCGGCGCGGCGTAGGACGCGAGGACCTGGTGGGGCTGGTGGTCGACCGTACGTCCGCCGGCGTGTGCGCCCTGTGGGGCATCCTCAAGGCGGGCGCCGCCTACGTGCCGCTCGACCCCGGCCATCCCGGCGTACGGATCCGGGAGATCCTCCAGGGGGCCGGCGTCCGTCTCTGCCTGACCGGACGGCACCTGGCCGAGGACCTCGCCCCGTTCGTACCCGGGACCCTGCTCGCGGTCGAGGACCTCCTCGACGGCTCTGCCCCGGACACGGACCCGGACCCGGACCCGGACATGGAGACGGAGGACGCAGCGGACCCACGGCCCGCGGACCTCGCGTACGTCATCCACACCTCCGGTTCCACCGGCCGCCCCAAGGGCGTCCAGATCGAGCACGGAAGCCTCATGGGATTCGTCCGCTGGATGACCGGCGTGTGCCAGGTCACCGGTCGCACGCGCTTCGGCTTCGCCTCCTCCTACGCCTTCGACATCTCGTGCTTCCCCCTGTTCCTGCCCCTGCTGGCCGGCGGAACGGCAGTCCTCGCCCCCGGCACGCCCTCGCCCGCCGTCCTGCGCCGGCTCGTCGCCGAGCACCGCGCCGACACCCTCGCGCTCACCCCCTCCCACCTCGCCCTTCTCGGCGGCACGGGCAACGGTGCCGCGGGCGGCGGCCCCGCGCACCGCCTGCGCACCCTGCTGCTGGGCGGCGAGCCCCTCACCCCCACCGCCGTACGGTCCGCGCACGCCGCCTTCGGGACCGACTGCCGTGTGGTCAACGCGTACGGGCCCACCGAGGCGACCGTCGCCGTACTCGCGCACACCGTGGACGGCGGCGAGAGCGACGCCACGGTCCCGATCGGCCTCCCCGGCCCGTACGCCCGGGTCGACCTCGTCACCGAGGACGGCGAGACCATCGGCAGCGGACCGGGCGACACCGGTCGCACCGGCGAGATCGTCGTACGCGGGGTCCAGGTGGCCCGCGGCTACCTCGGTCCGTCCGACGGCCGTCCCTCACCCTTCACCACCGGCCCCGACGGCGTCCGCGCCTACCGCACCGGTGACCTCGGGCGCCGACTGGCCGACGGAGCCGTCGAGTTCGCCGGGCGCATCGACGAGCAGGTGAAGATCGCCGGGCACCGCGTCGACCCCGCCGAGGTCGTCGCCGCCCTCGAAGCCCACCCGGCCGTGCACCGCGCCGTCGTCGTGCCCCGCCGCCGCCCGCGCTCCACGGCGGCCGTGCTCTGTGCGTACGTACTGCCGCACGCCGGTGATCCCGCGGTGAGCGGGGACCTCGGCGGCGCACTGCGGACCGAGCTCACCCGGACACTCCCGGCGTATCTCGTCCCCGCCCATGTCCTCGTGATCGACACCCTGCCCAGCACGGTCAGCGGCAAGGCCGATCTCGACGCCTTCCCCGACCCCTTCGCCCCCTCCGCGCCGGTCGTACCCACACCGGCCACCACACCGGCCACCGCACCCGCCCCCGTCACGGTGGAGGCACGTGTCAGGCACCACTGGGCGGAGATCCTCGGCGTGGACGGCGCGCTGCTGTCGGCGGATTCCGAATTCCACGCCTTCGGCGGCGATTCCCTGGCCCTCGTCGAGATGCTCAGCGCCGTCTCCTCGGACCTGCTGACCCCCGCTCAGGCCCGGCGGTTCACCGGCCGTCTCGACTGCCTCGTACGCAACCTGACGCTGGAGCAGGTCTGCGAGCACCTGACCGCCGCCCGCGAGGAGGCATCCGCATGATCTTCGTAGGAGAAGGAGCCCTGCTTCGCCGCGCCGTCACCCACGCGGCCACCCGCGGTCACCCGGTCGACCTGGTCTGCTCCGTCGACCCGCTGGACGCCGCGGCCGCCGACGCGCCCCACCTCGCGGGGGTGGACGTCAACGCCCACGCCGGCACGCTGGCCCGGGCCTGCACCGACGGCATCGTCTGGTCCCTCAACAACCGGCAGATCTTCCGGGAGCCCCTGCTCCGGGCGGACGGCCTGCGTATCCTCAACATCCACAACGGCCTGCTGCCGCGGCATCGCGGACTGCCCTCCGTGGCCGTCCTGTTCGCCCTGCTGCACGGCGACACGGAGTACGGAGCCACCGTCCACGAGGTCGACGCCGGCATCGACACCGGTCCGGTCCTGGCCGAACACCGCTTCCGCATCGGGCCCGAGGACCGTTACCACCAGGTCATGCTCCGCGGTATCCGTGCCTGCCAGGCCCTGTTCGAGGAGATCCTCCCGGCGGTCACCGCCGGAACCGACCGCCCCGCACGCGCTGCGGCGGCGGCGGAACCGTCCGCGTACTACGGCCTGCGCGCCCTGGACCGGCTCGACACCTATCGCGACCACCCCGCCTACCCCCGCGCCACGGACCTCGGCCCCTTCGCCGCCCACGCGCCCGAGGTCGCCCGGGCGCTGTCCCGCCCGCCCTCGCTCAGACCTCCCCGGCGGCGTTCAGGCGGGTGATCTCGGCGGCGTATGCGGCAGTGCGGACCGCCGACGTACCGGAGACGTACAGCCCGGTGCCGACCGTGGCCAGAGGGAGGGAGAGGAGTAGTGCGGCAAGTACCGGGCCCAAGTCGCGCTCGGCGTCACAGCGCTCGCCCTCGTCCTTCTGGTACGACACCGTGAAGTCGGTGTCCTGGTGGAAGGCGCGGGAGTCACACTGGATGGGCTTTTCGGCTGTTCGGTCTGGTGTTGGGCAGGCCGATGGCCCGGCCGGCACGTCGGGTGGGCACCGGGTTCCACGGCTCCGGTCGGCGCGGCGCGGGCAGGGATGGAGGCCTGTCGGGACGAGGTGACAGAGCTCTAGCGGGAGGATTCGAGCTGTACGGCGGTCCTGATCAGGCTGGCCAGGGCTGGTGAGCGGCTGTGCGTGGGCCAGGCGATGTGTGTGGAGACGGGGGGCGCGTCGGTCAGAGGGATGGCGGCGTGCTCGGACCACAGCCAGGCGCGCGCGGATTCCGGCAGGACCGCGACGGTGCGTCCCAGGGCGACCAGTTGGGCCAACTGCGTCTGGTCGTGGATCTCGGGGCCCGGGCCGGGCGCGTAGACGCCGTGTCTGGGCCAGCGTGCCGGTGGGAGGCCGGGGAGGTCGCTGATGTCGGCCATGGACAAGGTGTTGCGCGCGGCGAGGGGGTGTCCGGCGGGCAGGACGGCGAGCTGACCCTCGGTCATGAGTTCCTCGCTGTCGAACCCGGCGAGGGAGTTGAACGGCACGTGCATGAGCGCGACGTCGGCGCTGCCGTCGCGCAGCCGTGCTTCCTGGTCGGACATGCGGCACTGCAGGACCTCGACCTCGGCGGCGTCGGGCTGGGCCGCGTAGGCGTCGAGGAGCTTTTGGAGCAGTTTGTGGACCGCGGCGGTCTTCACCGCCAGCACCAGACGGTTGCGCGCACCGCCCGGGTTGTCGGCTCCGCCGGCGCGGCGGGTGCGGCGGGCGGCGGCGGTGGCCGCGTCGAGTGTCGCGCGGCCCTCGGACAGCAGCACCTGTCCGGCATCGGTCAGCGCGACGCCACGTCGGTCGCGTTCCAGGAGGCAGACGCCGAGGCGCCGTTCGAGCTGCTGGATCGCGCGCGACAGCGGCGGCTGGGCCATGCCGAGGCGTTCGGCGGCCCGGCCGAAGTGCAGCTCCTCGGCGACGGCCACGAAGTACCTCAGCTCGCGGGTCTCCAAGGCGTCCACGGCTACAGCGTACGCCAGCGATACCCACCGGGTATGACAGCGAACTCGATCGGTGTTGGCCGGCGCGCCCACCTGGGAGCGAGCCTGGACGGCATGAACGAAACGAAGATCGCGCTCGTGACCGGCGCGAACCAGGGAATCGGATACGCGATCGCCACCGGGCTCGGAGCCCTCGGATACCGCATAGCCGTCGGAGCGCGGGACGCGGGCCGGCGCGAGACCGCCGTCGAGAAGCTGCGCGCCGCCGGGGTCGACGCGTTCGGCGTGCCGCTGGACGTCACCGGCGACCAGAGCGTCGCCGGCGCCGCGGAATTGATCGAGCGGGAGGCCGGTCGGCTGGACGTGCTGGTCAACAACGCGGGCATTTCCGGACAGCTGGGTCCAGGCTGGGTGCAGGACCCGACAACGCTCGACCTCGACCTGGTCCGCACGGTCGTGGAGACGAACGTCATCGGCGTGATCCAGGTGACGAACGCGATGCTTCCGCTGCTGCGGCGCTCGTCCTCGCCGCGCATCGTCAACATCTCCAGCAGCGTGGGCTCCGTGACCCGACAGGCCGACCCGGACATCGAGATCGGTCCGGTCATGGCGGCCTACGCGCCGTCGAAGTCGTTTCTCAACGCCGTGACCGTCCAGTACGCCCGGCAGTTCGCCGATACGAACATCCTGATCAACGCCACCTGCCCGGGCCTGGTCGCGACCGCCTTCACCGGCTTCCACGGCCCCCGCACGCCCGAGCAGGGCGCGACCACAGCGATCCGGCTCGCCACGCTGCCCAACGACGGCCCGTCCGGCGCGTTCTTCGACGACGAAGGCGTCGTCCCCTGGTAACCGGCCCGGTCTTGCGGACGGTCTCGACGAGCGGAACTGCCCCAGCCTGGGACACCACCGCATGGCCGCCGTCCTCGATGCGGATGCGGACGCGTGGATAGGACCCCATACGCTCGCTTCTTCACCTGGGAAGTGCCGCCGACGGTGGCGGGAACAAGGACCTCGATAGTCCTCGTTCTTGCTGGTCAGAGGCACTTTGCGCTTGCCTGGCCATCCGTCGGACAGCCCGCTTCATGAAAGCGCGAGGCCAGCGCAGACCGGCTACCGGCTACCGGCTTCGGGGGCCGTCGGGCCGCAGATATCGGTCCCAGATCAGGGCCTTGCGGTACGGGCCGTCCCCGTCGCTGTCGTACTGCGGGCCGTCGAAGACGACCCAGTAGGCCAACTCCCCGGCACGCGCATGGCGGTTCACGACGAGCTCGGGCGCTCCCATGTCGTCGATCGTGCCCAGGAACTCGTTCCGCCAGGGACGGCCGTCCCCGTGCGGATCGCGGACGACAGCGACCCGACTGCCCGCGGGCAGCGCGGCGGCCGGCCACTCCTGGGGCAGGGAGCGGCCCCTGATGTGTTCGACGGCCTGTCGGTCATCCGAGTTCGTCGAGGCGGAGGCGGATGCAACCATGCGCCCAGCCTGCCCCGGGAAGATCGCCGAAGCCACCGGTTAAGGGACGGGCTCGGGCAGGGAACGGCCCGAGCCGCCTGCTACCGACCGCGACCGGCTCTGAGCCCACCCCGAGTGGACCACTGCCCCTCCACACCATTGCGCTGCCGGCCGATGGCCCGGAGCTCGACGGCAAGCTCAGCCGCGCAGGTGCCTAGTACGAGTTGTCGAGCCGGTCCACGAGCAATCGAAGCTCGCGAGCTCGGCGCCGGGACATGCCGTGGATCACGGCGTCCAAGAACTCCCGTGCCTCGAAGGGGCTTCCGCAGCATTCCCACACACTGCAGCCGCCGTCCTCGTACTCGCTCCAGAGGTTGCGGTACGGGTCCCGCACGAAGCCGCGCCACATCCTCACGGAGTCAGCCGTGACACCAGGCCACAGGTAGTTCCGGCTCCGCTCGATCCTGGCAACTTCGGCACGAGCCGGCGCGGACAGGCCGGCGATGGAGACTTGCTCGGTCAGCAGGTGCCGCAGCCGCGGGACCTGCTCGGCGCGGACACGCCCAGGCCGTCTACGCGGCATGGGCCTTTCTGTGGAACGTCATGGGGCGATCCTGCCAGGGAAGGCTGCGCCGTGGCACCTGACTTGCGGCTCAGTCCGTTCGTCGTCGCGGCTTCGTCCCGTCGTAGCGGCGGCGAAGGAAGGACCGCCGGCGCCGGTCGACGTCCTCGGGGTCGGCGCCCTTGCCCGGTCGCCATGGAGGGACGCCCAAGACCTGAACGACGCGGTGCGAGCCCACAGTCGGGTTCGCACCGCGTCGTCCTGGTTCGGGTGGTGGTTACGGCAGCTTCAGCCAGGGGCTCTTGTTGGCCATGGTGGCGGTCTGGCTGCTGGTCCAGAAGATGGTCGTGTAGTTCCCGTAGGCCCGGCCGTCCCGGCCGTTGAAGTCGGGTGAGGTGAGGTGCATGTTCGTGACGGCTCCCGAGGGGCAGTCGTAGATCTTCTGCGACATGATCCTGGAGCCGCCGGTCTCCAACGTCTGGAGCATGATCTTGCAGGCGGGGTGCCCCGCGCGCAGGGTGACGTAGGCGTCCGGCCGGCCGACGCCCGCCCTCGGGGCGCTGATGCAGGACTTCCAGTCGACGTACTTCGAGCCGAGGCCCTCCGAGTACTGCCAGCAGCCGCCGCCGCTCGCCGCGTTCGCGGTGGGAGCGAAGACCAGTGACGAAGCGAGGATTCCGGCCGTGCCCAGGATGCCTGCGGCGACCCTAGTGAATTTCGACATGCTTGTTCCCCCGTGCTGTAACCGTGTGGTGACGGATGGTCAAGATCGAAATTATGGGCCGCCCGGCAGGCTGTCCACCGGTCGGGCCGCGTTCAGAGGTAAATTTGAGGAAGCGGCACGACGGCCGGCCTGATCCGTGACCGCGACGAGCGCTCAGGAACCCGGACGGGGACCACCGCACCCTCGATGTGGTCGGGCTCCTGCACCTGGCCGCCGGACAGTACCCCGAGGGCCCCCGTCCGGCCTCGCTCCTCCGCGAGTTGGCGATGGGCGGCGAGCGCTTCCGCGGCCTCGGGGCCCGTGCGGACGGCGGGGCCGAGCGGTTGTCGCTACGCCCGGTGGCCACACCGCCCACACCGCCCACACCGCCCACACCGTCCCCGGCCGCCCCTCGCCCCTCGCCCCTCGACGGGATGCCCGGCCCGGCCGGCAAGACACCCCCCAGGTCACACGCCCGCGCCCGCCCCCGCCGGTGCGGGAACCGGGCCGCCCGACATCGCGCGGGCCATCCATGCGGAGGAGCGCAGGGTCTGCGCGACGAAGGCGCCGCGGCCCACCCCGAGGGTCCGCAAGGCCGGACCGTGATCCACCGCGACCAGGGCGGCGGCGCCGGCCAGAAGTCCGCGCCAACCGGCCGTCACCGCACGGCGGGCGGGCCGGGGCAGCCCGGCGAGCCCTTCCCGCAGGCGCAGGCAGTGGAAGGGGACGTGCCGTTCCTCGTCCGCCAGGATCCGGCCCGCGACCTCGGCGGTCAGCGGGTCGGTGGCGCCGTCCCGCAGGGCCTGGTAGTACCCCAGGGCCACCACCTCGGCGATCATCAACACCAGCAGCTCCACCCGCAGTCCGAGGAGCCGTCGGACCCGGACGAAGGCCGCGTCGCTCCAGTGCCCGTCGAGGGTGCCGGCCCCGCCGGCCGCCAGCAGCAGCTTCAGCATCCGCGCGTGGTTCTGTTCCTCGGCGATGAAGAGCCGGACCGCCTCGGAGTAGACCGGGTCACCCGCCAGGTCGGCCTTGCCGGAGAGTGCGGAGCCGTCGCCGTCCTCGCCGACCTGGAACTTCTGGATGCTGCGGACGATCTCGGCCGCCAGCCGCGCGCCCTTTCCCCAGTCGGGATCGCCCAAGGCCGCTCGGCGCTCCCGCTCGGCCTCGAACTCGCCCACCCACGCCCCGTACTCGCTTTTGATCATGTTCAATAATCTAGCGATTGTTGATCGCGTTCAAAAGCATCGGAATGTCATGGCCGCGTAACAGAACGACGCGGACCGCACGCGCGCGGGTCGACCGGGGTGAGAACTCCGAGCCGGTCCTCGATCGCCTGGGCCGCGCCCAGGCACAGGTCCTCCCGGAACGCCCGCCCCACGACCTGGACTCCGCAGGGGAGCCCGTCGGCCGTCCCGGTCGGTACGGCCACGCCGGGTACGCCCACGAAGCTGGTCACGGTGCACAGGCGCATCCCCGACCCGACCCGGTCCCTGCCCGGCCTGTCACGCGACTCCAGCCCCGGCTCGACCGGCGGCTCGGTGAAGACCGGGCCGAGCAACAGCGGGTACTCGTCGAGGAATTCGGCCCACGAGCGGCGGATGTTCAGCCAGGTGCCCATCAGCTTCACGAATGCGTCCGCGCTCGCGGGCGGGGTCCGCTCCATCATCATCTCGACATAGCGGTCACCGCCCTTGCCGAGCAGTGTGCGCACGACCGGCCAGGTCGGGGCGAACTCGGTCACGACGATCCGGCCGTAGGTTTCGAGGGCCTCGTCCAGTCGCGGCACGTCCTCCACCTCGCGCACGTCGTATCCGGCGTCGCGGAGCGCGTCGGCCGCCGTCGCGACGGCTCCGCGAACCGTCGGGTGGACGCCGTGCCCGCCGGGGTCGGCCACGACCGCGACCTTCACGCGTCCGGGGAGCGGTTCGCCGTAGGCGGGCACCGGTACGGCGCGCGGGTCTCGCGGATCGGTTCCGGCCAGTACCTCGTAGGCGAGCCTCAGGTCGCCCACGCTCCGGGCCAGCGGGCCGTCGGTGACCAGCATCTGCGAGGCGGGGCCGGGGTCGTCCGGGCCGAGAACGCGGTGGTCGGCGGGGAACCGGCCCGTGGACGGCTTCAGCCCGGCCACGCCGCAGAATTGCGCCGGGATGCGCACCGACCCGCCGGAGTCGTTGCCGAGTCCGAGCGCCGCCATGCCCGTGGCGACGGCCACCGCGTCGCCCCCGCTGGAGCCGCCCGGCGTCCGGCTGCTGTCCCACGGGTTGACCGTGTCGCCGAACAGCTCGCTGCGCGTGTGCATCCCCGCCAGGATCAGGGTGGGGATGTTGCTGTGCCCGATGGGGATGGCCCCGGCCGCGCGCAGCCGAGCCACCGGCGGTGCGTCGGCGGGCGCCACCAGATCGCGGAAGCGCTCCGTGCCGAACGTGGTCGGCACGCCTTCGACGGCGGTGCTCTCCTTCACCGTGAAGGGCACGCCCGCCAGCGGCCCCAGCGTTTCACCGGCGGCCCGCCGGCGGTCCAGCTGTGCCGCGGCCTCGCGAGCGCGCTCCGCCAGGAGCTGGGTGACCGCGTTCACCTGCGGGTTGATTGCGGCGATGCGATCGAGGTGACTGTCGATCAGTTCGACGGCCGAAACCTCCGCGGTGCGCACGGCCTCCGCCTGCGCGGCGGCCGGCATCTTCCACAGGGCGTCCTGCATGGCCCCACCTTCCTCGTCCACGTACCGATGCGCTTGCATCGGAACCGCAGCGTACCCATGGATTCGATACGACCGCATCGAATAAACTGCGCTGCGGAGCGGAGCACCGCGGAACAGGGAGGCGGCCGGTATGCCCAGGCAGGTCGATCACGAGAGCCGACGCCGTCTCATCGCCGAGGCGGTCTGTCATCTCGCCGACGAGCGCGGTCTGGAGGGCGTGACCCTGCGCGACGTCGCCGCACGCGCGCAGGTGTCGATGGGGGCCGTCCAGCGCTGCTTCCGCACCAAGGAGGAGATGCTCGTGTTCGCTCTCGGGCACATCGGCGAGCGGATCGGTGAGCGCGTACGGGCCCGCCTCGTCCGGAGCCCGGCCCAGTCGGCCGGCACCGCCCTGGGTCACGCGGTCACCGAGATCGCACTGCTGCGGGAAGAGCACCGCGCCGAGGCCAGGGTCTGGCTCGCCTTCGTCGCGCAGGCGGCGGTCAGCGAGGCACTCGCAACAACGCTGAAGGCGAATTACGCGGCCCTGCAGGAGGCGTTCACCCACCTCATCTCGGAAGCCCGCGAGGACGCCGACCGTGCGGTGCCCCTCGATCCGCGACGCGAGGCCCGCAGGCTCCTCGCCCTGGCGGACGGCCTCACCACGCACGTCCTCATCGGCCACCTCGCCCCGCAAGAGGCGTACGACGTCCTCCACGCGCACGTGGCCGGCCTCTGGAAGTGACCGATCCGGCCCCCTCCCGCCGCTCAGTCCGCCGCGGCAGGTGGCGCATTGATCAGTCCGAAGGGTATGTGGACGCTCGGAGTGCCTTGGGCGGTGCCGTTGAGATGGGCGACCTGGTCGTCGAAGAAGATGTGCGGGTCGAGGGCCTTCATGACCGCTGACTTGTCGATACCGCCGAGGAAGAAGGCGTCGTTGACCCGCAGCCCCCACATCTTGAGGCTCAGCAGGGCGCGTTCATGAGCGGGGGCGTCCCGAGCGGTGACCAGTGCCACACGGAGGCGGGGCCGGTACGCGGAGTCCTCGCGGCGCCGCTCCTCCTCAAGGCGCTGGATGCGGTTGATGCCCGCCAGGAAGTCCCGCAGCGGTCCCGGATCGTGAGGGGTGCCGGCATGGCCGGCCTCGTACGCGCGGAACGCGTCGATCCCACCGCTCTGGTAGACCTGCTCGGCCGTGTCGCTCGCCACCACTCCGTCGAAGTCGAATGCGATACGGAGTTCGGGGTCGGTCTCGTCGTCGATCCGCCCTGTTCTGAGGACGTGTCCCGCGGGCCGCCCGGCTGCGACCGCGTCCCGAACGTCAGGTCCGTCGGCCGACAGGAACAGTGACATGTTGAGCGCCGGCATGAACGGGTGCGAGGGACGGCCCTGCCGGAAGACCGCCCGGCTGATCGGCAGGTTGTGCGCCTTGATCGAACGCATGACACGCATCCCGGTGTCGGGGTCGTTGCGGGAGAGGATGATGACCTCG
This sequence comes from Streptomyces sp. NPDC001502, assembly GCF_042894785.1. Taxonomy (NCBI): domain Bacteria; kingdom Bacillati; phylum Actinomycetota; class Actinomycetes; order Kitasatosporales; family Streptomycetaceae; genus Streptomyces; species Streptomyces sp. NPDC001502. The sequence goes on along the minus strand of NZ_JBIAVW010000005.1, from coordinate 411,805 downwards.
ACCAAGGGGTCGGCCTGATCCGCGAGGTCGTTCAACGACAGCAGGCGCCTGACGAAGGGGAACGCCACTCCCTCGGCCAGTAGTTCGTCGGCATGGGTCTCCTGGTAGGTCCGGTAGGCATCCTCGCCCCGCTCCCGGAACACCGCGTCGCAGTCGGTCAGGTCGAACAGGGCGCTGGAGGCGATCCCCACCACCAGGCGATCGGACAGGTCGTACCTCATGGCGCCCCCTGCCGGCACATGTGCAACGTCGGGATGCTTATCACCCCTTGGCATATGCGGGAAACGTCTTCGGGTCCACCGTTGCCGACCGGGCCGCCGCGTGTCAGTGGACTCGAACGGCCGCCGATAGTGTGGTGGGCATGAAGATTCATCGTCCGGGGCGTCCGGAGGACCTTCCGGAAGCGAGTGTCCTGTGGGCGCGCTGGGCCGCGCTTGCCGCGGCGACCTGGAATGCCGAGGAGGAGAAGGAACGCTTCCGGTACGGGTACTGGCTCGGCGGCGACGACGGCGACGGCGACGGCGACGGCGACAACGTCCTGCGGTACGACGACGGCGCGTGCAGCCGGTGGGTGTTGACCCGGGCCGACGGCGGCCGCGCCGTTCTCTTCGGGCAGGACGATTCGGGCAAGGTCGGGCAGTACCGGCCGCCGATCGATCTCCTCGCCGGGGCGCCCGGGTGGGTGCGGGACGACCGCTTGCACGACCTGCTGGAGCAAGGAAGGGTCGAGTGCGTCTACTGGTTCGAGGACGGTTCCTGGCACCGTGCGCCGTACCCCGACGACCTTCATGACGACGGGCTCGACTGCGGGATCGGCCACCTGACCTCACGTGACCTCGCCGTCGACGCGATCTGTGCGCAGTTCGAGTTCGACGACGACTGCGAAGGCGCCGCGGAGGCCTGTGAGCGGTTCCTCGACCACGCGGAGCGGGGCACGGTCACCGGCGCGGTCGTGCGCTCCTTCGCCGATGAGGTCTTCCGGATCCAGACCGAGTACGAACTGCTCTGGCCCAAGGTCCCGGTCGCCCGTTCGGAGGCGGACCTTGCCGCGATGACCGCGCTCGTACGCCGGCGGTGACGCCGCGGCGGGCGGCCGGTCGGCGGTGACCCAGGGCGCCTGCCCGACGGAGCGGCCGATGGCAGGTGACCGACAAGGCACATCCGGCAAGATCCGGAAGAGACGGCCTGGCAGCCCCGCCCCGCTCGCGCGTCCGGCCGTGGTGCACGGCCGGTGATACGCACGGGCGGGGCGGGTGTGCCGCGGCGGGAGGCCGTCTCAGGCCGTGGCCGGGGCGGGGGTCTCCGGGGACTTCGGAGGCTCAGGGGTCTCGGCGGGGACCTCGGCGCCGGGCTCGGCGTCGGGGTGGGGGATGCGGTGCAGTCCCTTGCGGTCGTAGAGGCGGGTGACGGCGAAGCCGAAGACCAGCGCGGCGACGAGGGCGACACCCATCGAGGCCCAGGCCCGGTTCAGGCCCGCGTCGGCCTGGGCCCCGTAGTAGAGGAGGGAGCGCAGGCCCTCGGTGATCTGGCGCAGCGGCTCGAACTCGGCGAGGGCGCGGAAGAACCCGGGGAGTGCCTGGACGGGCACGGTGGCGCCGGAGGACGGTACGGCCATCGCGACGAAGACGATGGTGGCCAGGAGCATGCCGGGCGTGCCGAAGGCGGCGAACAGGGCCAGGCTGCCGATACCGACCACCGCGATGGTGGCGACCGAGTAGAGCCACAGCAGGCCGAGGTGGGAGGCGTCCATGTCGAGGATGCCGACCGTGGCGACCTCGACCAGGGTGCCCATCACCACTGACAGGCCGAGCATGAGCGCGATGCCGATGGCCAGGGTGCGGACGCGGCTGGTGTGCTGAACGGGTTCGCGCTTGCGGATCGGGCCGAAATCGGTGTGCAGGTAGCCGAGCGCGGTGTCGACCTGGGAGTTGACCACGTTGGCGCCGAGCATGCCGCAGACGACCAGGACCAGTGCGTAGTAGAAGGCGCTCAGCCCCATGGCGCTGCGGGGGCCGACCGGATGGCCGTCGGCGACGTTCACGGTCACCGGGTCGGCCAGCTTGAGCTGGGCGGCCGTCGGGAGGGGGGTCTTCTGGGCGCCGGCCTGCTTGAGGAGTTCCTGGCCGAGCTGGGCGGAGGCGGCGTGGGCGGCCTTCTGGGCGGCCTGGGAGGACATGGAGGAGCCGATGCTGCCGGCCGCCTGGTTGGTCAGCACGGTCAGGGTCGGCGGGGTGGCCTTGCCCTGGGCTGCGGGCTGCGGGGCGGTGAGTCCGGCCACCGTGGCGGAGTAGTCGGCGGGTATGACGAGGGCGCCGAAGACCTTGCCCCGGCCCAGCCGCTTGTCGGCCTCCTCGCGGCTCACGACCTGCCAGTCGATGCTCTTTTCGCCCTTGGCGGCCTTCTGGATGCCGGAGACGACCTGCTCGCCCAGGTTGACGTGGCCGCCGTTGATCTCCGCTCCGCTGTCGCTGTTGACCAGAGCCACGGGCAGGTCGCGCAGGTTGCCCTTGGGGTTGACGTTGCCGCCGACGTAGAGCAGGGCGAACAGCATCGAGACCACTGCGGCGATGAGTCCCGTTCCGATCCACAGCTGGGGTCGGCGGAGCACGGAGGGGGGCGTGGGATGAGGCATCGATTCTCCGGTGCGGCTGCGTTCCTAGGGTTGGATACTTATGGTATCCAGCTACTGGATAGTGGCAGTATCTTGCTGTGGTGTCCAATCGCCGACACCGGATGCCGGATGCCGGATGCCGGATGCCGGACCGCATGACCAGCAGGGAAGCCGTATGAAGATCTCGGAGCTCAGCCGGCGGACCGGCGTGCCGGTCGCCAGCATCAAGTACTTCCTGCGACAGGGACTGCTGCCGGCAGGACGGGCGACGGCCGCGACCCTGGCCGAGTACGGAGAGGAGCACGCACAGCGGCTGCGACTGATCAAGGCGCTGACCACGCTCGGCGGCCTGTCCATCGCCGCCACCCGTGAGGTGCTCGGGGCCGTCGACCAGGCCCACAGCTCCGAGAGCGCCCTCGGAGCGGTCAGCTACGCGCTCCCGGTGCCGGTGGCGGCCCAGGGCGCCGCCGGCCAGGAGGAGGACGCCGGGGCCGACGCGACCGCCGGTGCCGAGGTGGCCGACCTCCTCACGGAGCTGGACTGGCAGGCACCCGTCACCTCACCGCACGTGAAGGGACTGACGGCGGCGCTGGAGGAGCTCCGCCGGCTCGACGCCCAGTACGCCCCGGGAGAACTCGCCGCCTACGCGAGGCTGGCGCAGTCCGTGGCCCGGCTGGACCTGGAGCGCGCGGCCGGCCTGGACGACCCGGTGGCCCTGGCCGAACGGGCCGTCATCGTCTTCGCCATCTGCTCCCCGGTGTTCGAACTCCTGCGGCGTCTCGCGCAGGAGGACCAGGTCCGGCGCCGGGTCGCGGGCGTCGGCCGGGGCGGCGGCAGCGGGGACGCGGCGCCACGGTAGCGCGCGTGCGCAGGGTGTTCACGTACGTGCCGCCCCTGCGGGATCCGGATGCTGTCCGCCCGCCGCCCCCCCGACGGGCGGACCGTGCTCAAGGGGCGTGACCGTGCTCCACGGGCCGGCCGTCACGGCGGGCTTCGGGGACCACGGTGACCTGCGGGATCCCGGTGCCCGGATGCCGGGACACCTCCGCCTCGACACGGTAGACATCGGCCAGCAGGTCCCGGGTGAGGACCTCCTCCGGTGTTCCGGTCGCGACCACGCGGCCGCCGTCCAGCACACAGATCCGGTCGCAGAAGGACGCCGCGAGGTTGAGGTCGTGCAGGGCGATCACGGCGGTGACCCCGACCCTGCGGACGAGCCGGAGCGCGTCGAGCTGATGGCGCAGGTCCAGGTGGTTCGTCGGCTCGTCCAGCACCATCGTCCCGGTGCGCTGGGCGAGCGCGCGGGCGATCAGTACCCGCTGCTTCTCCCCGCCCGAGAGGCGGTCGAACGGTGCGTGCGCCAGCGCGGCGACATCGAGCTCCTCCAGCGAGCCCATGACGATGTCGCGGTCGTCGGCGTCGTCGCCCGCGAAGGCGCGCTTGTGCGGGGTGCGTCCCATCGCCACCACTTCGTAGACGGTGAGTTCGAAGTCGCCCGCCGTCTCCTGCAGGACGGCCGCGAGTCGCTGCGCGAGCCGTTTGCCGGGCATCCGCCACACGTCCTCGCCGTCCAGCAGGACGCGTCCGGACGTGGGGCGCAGCACCCGGTAGAACGTGCGCAACAGCGTCGACTTGCCCGCGCCGTTGGGACCTACGAGCGCCAGCACCTCACCGGGTGCCACGTGCAGGGAGACGCGGTCGACCAGGGTCCGGCCGTTCACCACGACCGTGACGTCCTCGGCGTCGAGGGCGCCGGGCCCGGTCATCGGTCCGCCGGTCATCGTGCCGCCTTCCGTCGCATCAGCCAGAGGAAGAACGGTCCGCCGACGAGGGAGGTCAGGATGCCGACGGGTATCTCCTCCGGGCTCATGAGCGTGCGCGCGCCCAGGTCGGCGGCGATCAGGAAGCTCGCGCCGAGGAGGGCGGCGGCGGGCAGCGCGCGGCGGTGGTCGGCGCCCACCAGCAGGCGTACGACGTGCGGCATGATCAGCCCGACGAAGCCGATCTGGCCGCTGACCGCGACGATGGTGCCGATCATCAGGGCGACCAGGGTGAACAGGGCGCCGCGGAAGCGGTGGACGTCCAGCCCCAGCGCCGCGGCGGCTTCCTCCCCGGCCAGCAGCAGGTTGAGCGACCGGCACACCCCGAGCAGGACGGCCGTGCCGAGCAGCACGGCGCCGACGGGGATCCATACCGTCGTCCAGGTGGTGCCGGCCAGCCCCCCGAGCATCCAGCGCAAGGCCGACTGCGTCTTCTGCGGGTCGTTGGAGGTGACGATCAGGAAGCTGGCCACCGCGGAGAGGACCTCGGCCATGGCCACACCCGCCAGCACCAGCCGTACGGTGGTCATCCGCCCGCCGGAGCGCGCCAGGAAGTACACCGCGACCAGGGCGGCCAGGGCTCCGCAGAACGCCGCCACGGGCAGCGAGAACATCCCGAACAGGGTCACGTGGAACACGAGGACCAGGACCGCGCCGACCGACGCGCCGGACGAGACCCCCAGCAGCATCGGATCGGCCAGCGGATTGCGGACCAGGGCCTGGAGCGCCATGCCCGACACCGACAGGCCCGCGCCCACCACGCCGGCCAGCAGCACGCGGGGGAGCCGGACGTCGACGACGATCGTCTCGCGGACCGGAGTCCAGTCCGGTTCGGCGAGGACCGGGTGGATCCGGTGCAGCAGGATCCCCCAGACCTGGTCGGCCGGGACGCTGATCGAACCGATCGCGATGCCGGCCGTCGCGGTCGCCGCCAGCAGGACCCCCAGGGCGACGAGCAGCACGGCGTAGGGAACGGCCCGGCGGCGGGTCCGGGGGCCCGGCGGGTTTCCCGCCGGAGCGACGAGCGCCTCGTCCTGCTCACGCGCCTCCGTCACCCCGGTCACCGGAACCGGTCCGGGTGGATCTGGCGGGCCAGTGACTCCACGGCCGCCGGGACGCGGACACCGAGCACGGTCGACGACAGCGGAAGCACCGCGAACCGCTGGTTCTTGATCGCGGGGACGTCCTTGAGCGCCGGGTTGGCGAGGAGGAACCTCTTCTTGTCCTCGACGTGCTGGTCGCCGTAGTCGTAGATGACGATGACCTCGGGGGCGCGCTCGGCCACCTGCTCGAACGACACGTCGCCGAAAGCCTTGTCCACGTCGGCGAAGAGGTTGACCCCGCCGGCCCGCTTGATCAGTTCGTTGCCGATGCCCTTGCCGCCTGCGGTGAAGGCGGTCTTGTCGCCGCTGTCGTAGACGAAGAGCCTGGCCGGGGCGACACCGGCCAGTTTGCCGTCGACCCGGTCCAGGGTGCCGTGCAGCTTGTCCACCTGCTCCTCGGCCCGGTCCGGTACGCCGAAGATCTTGGCGACGGTGCGGATCTCCTCGTCGACGGTGGCCATGGTCACCGGCCCGGCCGGGCACTCCTCGATGTTGAGACGGGTGTTGACCCCCGCCTTGGTGAAGGCAGTACGGCTGCGGCCCTCCTTCTCGTCGAAGGTGGAGCCGAACCCGCCGTAGACGAAGTCCGGTTCGGCGGCCAGCAGGGTCTCGAAGGACGGGTACTGCTTCGACAGCACCTTCACCGATTCGAAGGCGGCCTGGTACTCCGGCAGGATCTTGTCGTCGAGATAGCCCGTGCCCACCATCGACTTCTCCAGCCCGAGCGCCAGCATGACCTCCGTGGCGTGCTGGTTCAGGGACACCGCGCGCTGCGGCGGCCGCTGATAGGTGCTCTCCACCCCGCAGTTGGACACCGTGACGGGGAACCCCTTCGCCCCGGGTCCCGATGCGGCGGTGCGGTCCTGGGCCTTGCCGCCACAGGCCGGGACGAGCAGTACGGCGGCCACGGCCAGGAGCGAAGACAGCGGGCGTATGCCCCTCATGTGGTGGGTCCTCTCAGTGGGTCTGTCGGGTGGTCACGGAACTTCACGGAGCGGCGTGTCCCGGACACGCCGGACACGCCGGACACGCCGGACCCGCCGGCTGCGCCGGACACACGCGGGCGTCGGCGGCCGGGTGGCGAGGGGATCGTCCGTCAGGGGACGGCGACCGGCGGGGCGGGGAGCGGGGTCAGGGAGGCGTACTCCAGCGGTGCGGACGGGTCGACGGACACGTTCAGCGGGGCCGGCTCCGCCCCGGAGCGGACCAGCAGGTCACCGACGGCCGCGATCATGGCGCCGTTGTCCGTGCACAGGGTCAGGGGCGGAACGCGCAGCTCGATGCCGGCCGAGGCACATCGGCGTTCCGCGAGGGCTCTGACCCGTGAGTTCGCGGCCACGCCGCCGACCACGACCAGCGTCTTGACGTCGTACGCGCGGCAGGCCGCGAGAGCCTTGCGCGTCAGTACGTCCGCCACCGCCTCCTGCAGCGCGGCGGCCCCGTCGGCCACCGGCGGCTCCTCACCGCGCTGCCGGTGCTTCTCGGCCCAGCGGGCCGCGGCCGTCTTCAGTCCGGAGAAGGAGAAGGCGTACGGGTCGTCCCCGGGCCGGGTCAGCGGGCGCGGGAAGGCCACGGCCTTCGGATCGCCGTCGCGGGCGGCCCGGTCGATGGCGGGACCGCCCGGATACGGCAGGCCCAGGATCCGGGCGACCTTGTCGAAGCACTCGCCCGCCGCGTCGTCGAGGGTGTCCCCGAGGTGCAGGATCGGCTCGCGGACCAGGTCCCGGACCAGGAGGAGCGAGGTGTGGCCGCCGGAGACGATCAGCACCACGCACGGGTCGGGCAGCGGCCCGTGCTCCAGGGTGTCGGCGGCGACGTGCCCGGCCAGGTGGTGGACGCCGTACAGCGGCACCCCGGCCGCGTACGCCAGCGTCTTCGCCCCGGCCAGGCCCACCTGCAGCGCGCCCGACAGGCCGGGCCCGGTGGTGACGGCGACCGCGTCGATCTGGTTCAGCCGCAGTCCTGCCTGGTCGAGGGCCTGCCGGACGACCGGGTTGAAGGCGTGCAGGTGCGCGCGGGCGGCGATCTCGGGCACGACGCCGCCGAAACGGGCGTGCTCGTCCATGCTCGACGCCACCACGTGCGCGAGCAGTTCGCCGTCCCGCACGATTCCCGCGCCGGTCTCGTCGCACGACGACTCGATCCCCAGCACCACTGGTCCGCTCACTGCTCTCCACCTTTTCTGCGCAGGCTCCGCAACTGCGAACTATATGCAATAAAGCGGGACGGGTTGATCCGGTCAGGGGCGGGCACCGGGCCGGAAGCGGACCGGGGCCTCGAAGCGGGCCTTGCGGGCAGCGCGGCGGAAGGTGGTCAGGACGGCCGGTCCCGCGAGGGTGATGCAGATGAAGTTGGTGACGGCGCGGCCGGTGTCCCAGCCCAGGGACGTGGCGAGGTCGAAGGCGAGGTAGCGCTGGAACTGCTCGGTGAAGGGCAGGCCCGGCAGGTACGCGATGGAACTGTTGGGGTCGAGGGAGAAGGGCCAGAAGGAGAGGTTGAGGAGGAAGCCGAAGAGATAGCCGGAGACGGAGCCGTAGAGGGCGAGCATGGCGATCTCGCGGCGGCCCGACGCCTTCGGGAGGAAGCCGGCGAGCATGCCGACGAAGGCGCAGCCGAACATCTGGTACGGCATCCAGGGCCCGACCCCGCCCGTGATGAGGGCGGAGGCGAACAGCGAGGTGCAGCCCAGGGTGAAACCGAAGCCCGGGCCGTAGACCCGGCCGGCCAGGACGAGGATGAAGAACACCGTCTCGATGCCGGCCGTGCCCGCGCCCAGCGGACGGATCGCCGCGTTGACGGCGGACAGGACCCCCAGCATGGCCAGGGCCTTGGAGTTGATCCCGCCCTCCGCGATCTCGGAGATCACCACGCACAGCACGATGACGAGCAGTACGCCGAAGATCAGCGGCGGGGCGTAGTGGGAACCGAACTTCCCGGGCGCGACGAGGAACGGCCAGAAGAACGCGACGACCCCGAGGAACGCGGCCATGGCGATCACGGCACCCGCCCGCGCGTTGATGCGTATGGCTGCCGTGCGTGCGACGGTGGTCATCAGGCCCGGTCCGTCTCGTCGTCGGGGAGGGCGGAGGCCACCTGGGCGACCGTGAGGTAGGGGAGCGGGGCGAGGATCTTCGCGGTCTGCGGCGCGAAGACGGGGGAGGCGACGATGATCTCGCCGGTCGGGCCGTCCGCGACGATGTCGCCCTCGGCCATGACCACGACCCGGTCGGCGGCGCGGGCGACGAACTCGACGTCGTGGGTGGAGATGACGACGGCGCGGCCCTCGGCGGCCAGGCCGTCGACGATGCGGATCAGTTCCGCCTTGGCGCGGTAGTCGAGGCCGCGGGTGGGTTCGTCGAGGAGCAGGACCTTGGGTGCGGCGGACAGCTGGATGGCGAGGACGAGGGCGAGCTTCTGCCCCTCGGACAGGTCGCGGGGATGCGTGGCGTCGTCGATCCCGGGGGCGAGGCGGTCGAGGATCTCGCGTGCCGTGGGGGCGTCCGTGCCGACATCGGATTCGGAGTCAGCCTGGTCGAGTTCCTGCTTCACGCTCTCCAGGTACAGGAGGTCGGTGGGCGTCTGCGGGACCAGACCGATGAGGCGGCGGGCCCCGGCGGCGGACAGCTTCTGCGGGTCGGCGTCCTTGCCTCCCCCGGCGGCGGGGATCTGCACGGTGCCGGCCTTGCGGGGACCGGAGCCCTGGAGGGCCCACAACAGGGAGGACTTTCCGGAGCCGTTGCGGCCCATGAGGGCGGTGACCTCGCCGCCGCGCAGGTGCAGGTCGACCTCGCGGACGGCCGGGACACCCTGATACGTCACCGTCACCCCGCGGGCTTTCAGCAGCTCGTCCGGATCCGCCGCGGGAACCGGCCGTACCGGCGCAGGAGTCGTACCGGCGAGCCGGGTGCGCACGGGCGCGGCCGCGCGGCGGGCGTCGCGGATCGAGAGGGGGAGCGGTTCCCAGCCGGCGGCACGGCCGAGTTCCACGATGGGCGGCGCGATGGACGACGTACGGAAGATTTCGGCGGGCGGGCCGCAGACCACACGCCCGTCGCCGGGGAGGTGGATGACGCGGTCGGCGTACTGGACCACGCGCTCCAGCCGGTGCTCGGCGAGCAGGACGGTGACGCCGAGGTCGTGCACCAGGCGGGTGACGGCCGCCAGGACCTCCTCAGCGGCCGTCGGGTCCAGCGCGGAGGTCGGCTCGTCGAGGACCAGGATCCGGGGATGGGCGGTGAGCACCGAGCCGATGGCGACGCGCTGCTGCTGGCCGCCCGAGAGCTCGTGCAGGGCGCGGTGGCGCAGGTCGGCGAGGCCGAGGAGGTCCAGGGTCTCCTCGACCCGCTTGCGCATGGTGGCCGGCGGTATCGCCAACTGCTCCATGGCATAGGCGAGTTCCTCCTCGACGGTGTCGGTGACGAAGCCGTCGATCGGGTCCTGTCCCACGACGCCCACGACATCGGCGAGTTCGCGGGGCGGGTGCTCGGCGGTGTCCCGGCCGTCGACGACGACGCGGCCGTGGAGGGTGCCGCCGGCGAAGTGCGGGACGAGTCCGTTGACCGCGCCGAGGAGGGTGGACTTGCCGACGCCGGTGTGGCCGACGACGAGGCAGAGTTCGCCTTCCTCGACGGTGAGGTCGACGTCGCGCAGGACCGGCTCGGCCGTGTCCTCGTACCGGACGGTGACCTGGTCGAAGTGGATCACTTGGGTTCCTCGGTGCGCGGTGCGGGTACCGTCGGGCGGGCCGGAACGGTCGGGGGCGGGGCCAGGAAGCCGGCCGTGCCGGCGAGCAGGATCGCCGCGGCCGGGACGAGCGGCAGGGTCGGCCAGCTGAGGGGATAGATCGAGGGGTTCAACTCGGCCGCGTTGAAACCGGCGTTGGTGAAGAGCAGGACCGCGGACAGCACTCCGCAGCCGGCCACGGACCATTCCGCGGCCCGCCAGGGGTCGGGCCGGTAGGTGGTCCGGGTGATCCGGCGCCCGCCGAGCCTGAGTCCCGCGAAGCACAGCGACGCCCCCACGGCCATGGCCGGCAGGCCCAGCAGTTTCGGCGCGGTGGCGTCCAGGAGTCCGTAGGCCCCAGCGCACAGGCCGCACATGCCGAGCAGCATGAGGGCGCCGGTCAGCCGGCGGGAGCGGCGGGTGGCGGTTCCGGCGCGCCCGTAGCCGCGGGAGTCCATGGCGGCGGCGAGCCGAAGCGACCGCTCCAGAGCGTCTTCGAGGACGGGCACGATGATCCCGCGCAGGGCGCGCAGGCCCTTCGTGCGGCCGGCCCGCAGCCGCCTCGCCCGGTGGACGCGCTGGACGCTCGCCACCAGTTGGGGCGCGACGCTGATGGACACCGTGACGGCGACCCCGAGTTCGTAGAGGGCGCCGGGCAGGACCCGCAGCGCCCGTTTGGGATTGGCGAGCGTGTTGGCCGCGCCGATGCAGCACAGCATGCAGGCGAGCCGCAGCCCGTCGGTGGCGGCCGACAGCAGGGCTTCCAGGGAGACGGGTCCGCCGAGCCGGATGCCCGCGTACCAGTCGGGGGTGGGGATGTGGGGCAGGGAGAAGAGGAAGTGGTCCCGCGGGGTGATGCCGGTGGCGAAGACGGCCCGGAACAGCACACGGATCGTCACGACCGTGAGTGCCAGGTAGAGGTAGTACTTGAAGCCGCGCGCCCAGGGGGCCTCGGTGCGGCGCATGGTGATCACGTAGCCGAGGACCGCGAGGACGAGGAAGAGCAGCAGCGGGTTGTTGGTGCGGCTCACCGCGGTGGCCAGGGCGAGCGCCCAGATCCACCAGGCGACCGGGTGCAGGGTACGGGGCAGCCGGCGGCCGCCCGCGTCCGGCACGGGGCCGGACGCGGGCCCGGACGCCGGGCCGGACGCGGGCGGGCCCGCCGCCTTCGCCGTGGTGGTGGTGCGTGGCACGCGGCTACTCCGTACGACGGCGGCGCCTGGCCGCGAACACGGCGCCGGCGCCGATCAGCAGCACCAGCGCTCCGGTGGCGACGGCGGGCAGGAAGGAGCCCACGTCGTGCTTCGCGTCGGCCGCGGGCGCGGCCTCGACCACCTGGGGGCCGGGAGACGACGCGGCGAGCACCGGCTCGCCGGACGAAGGCGGCGCGGAAGGCGTCGGCGCGGCGCTCGCGGCGGGGCTTTCCGAAGCCGAAGCCGAGGGCGAGGCCGCAGGGCCGGGCGGCGGTGTCGTGGCGGCAGGCGCCCCGCCCGGCGGCGGGTTCTCGGGCCGGGGCCCGGTGTTGGCGTTCGGCGGCAGCGGGGCCGCCGTGCGGGTGTCCTTGGGCGCGGGGCCGCCCTCGGGCCTGGTGTTCTTGGCCCGCAGCTGGTCGGGGGTGACCGTGGGCTTCCCCTCGGTGCCCTCGATGTTCGTCCCGCCGAAGATCCACAGGTCGACGCTGCCGGGCTTCGGCTTGTAGAGCATGGCGCCGAGCTGGCTGTACTCCCAGGTGTTCTGGCCGGGGTTCGCGTGCCAGTACGACCAGTAGGCGGAGGCGGGCGGGGTCAGGACGCAGTCGTCCTGCTGCGGGGTCGGGAACTGCCTGCCGCCCTGGTGGCCGCTGTAGCCGATCCGGCAGATGAAGGCGGGCCCGTCGTGGCCGGTGCCGGTCGTGGCCCAGCCGCCCTGGTTGAGCAGCTCGTAGCCGGTGGTGGGGGTCGTACCGCAGGAGCGGTAGACGGGTCCGCCCCAGCGGCTGAAGTCCACCGCGAGGACGACCCCGGAGGAGGTGGTGCACTGCCCCATGGGCTGTGGGGCGGCCCCCGCCGGGGCCGCGGTGGCGGCGAAGGCCGCCACCGTCAGCCCCAGCGCGGCCGCCGTACGGGCCAGGGCCCGCGGGGTGCGGTTGCGGCTCATGCTCCACTTCCCGTCCGGCGGCGGCGCTTCGCGGCGCGGGTGATGCCCCAGCCGCCGACGGTCAAGGCCAGCGCGGCGGCGGCGAGCGTGCCGACCCGGGCTCCCGTGGAGGCGAGGGGACCGCCGCCCGAGCCGGAGCCACCGACCGGCCCCGCGCCGCCGTCGCTCTCGCCCGGCGTCACGATGACGGGCGAGCCGTTGCCGCCGGAAGTACCGGCGGAGGTACCGCCGGAAGTACCGGCGGAGGTACCTCCGGACGTGCTGGGGACGGGCTCGGGGGTGGTGCCGCTGAGGTCGCGGGTCAGGAGGCCGAAGGAGATGCCGGTGGCGCCGCCGACCGCCTGGGTGGACGCGCGGAGGTCGGAACCGGGCTGGCCGCCCTTGGCGACGTTGAAGCCGCCGTCGCCGTTCTGCTGGCTTGCCAGGAACGTGCGGGCCCTGGCGATCTGGGCGCCGTACTTGGGCGCGTCCAGCGAGAGCCCCTGGACGGCGAGGGCGGCGGAGTTGACGGAGTTCCCGGAGGCGCCGGGGAAGCCGCCGTCGGGCTCCTGCTGCGCTGCGAGCCAGGCGAGTGCCCTGTCCACCGCAGCCTGGGAATCGGCGTCGGGGAGGAGGTCCACGGTCATGGCGGCCATGGCGGTGGAGTCCACTTCGGGACCGCTGGGCTCGCCGATCAGGCTGACCCAGGCCCCGGAGGGAGTCTGCAGGCTCTTGAGGTACGCGGCGGGCTCGGCCGCGGCGGCCTTCTCACCGGCGCGGACCTGGGCCATGACGCCGAGCGACTGCTTGAAGACGGACGTGGCGTAGGCGTAGTTCCCCTTGGCCGCGCACTCCTGACGGGTCGAGGTCTTCGCCTGGCACGTGATCTTGGCGAGCGCGGCGATCAGGTCCTGGCCGCCGAAGTTCCGCGGATCGCGGCCCACAGCCTCGGCGAGTACGGCCGCCTTGCCGATGGAGCCGCCGTTCGCGTACTTCGTGCCGACGAGGGTCCAGTCGTGGATGCCGCGGTTCTTGCCGTCCTTGCCGCCCTTGTCCATGAAGTCGACGATGTTGCGCAGGGTGGCGTTGTTCTCGCCGGTGGCGGCGAGGGCGTACGCGCCGTCGATGGTCAGGCCGTAATCGGCGAAGCCCGTGCCGGGCTGGCTCTCGTAGAAACGGCCCTGGACCAACCGGGACGGGGCGCTCAGGTACGCGACGCCCTTCTTCGTGTCGGGCCCCTGACCGGCCGGCGGAGTGGTCGGGGGTTCGGTCGGCTTGGCCGTCACTGCGGTGAGATCGCTGCCGGCGCCCGCGAGAGCGGCGGTCGCGGTGGGGTACACCCTTGATTCGGTGTCGTCCTGATCGAAGCCGAATCCGCCCTTGGCGAGCTGGTGCCCGGAGAGCCAGGAGACGCCGGCGTCCGCGAACGCCTCGTCGCCGAGGGCACGCAGAGCCTGCGCTGCCCAGGCGGTGGCGGTCGGGTTGCCGGTCGTCTCGTAGGAGACGGCGGGCCACGCGCCGGTCGCCAGCTGGGACCTCTTCAGGTAGCCGCGGGCCTTCCGGAGCACCGCTTCGTGGCCGCCGGCCCGTTCGAGGGCCAGGGTGATCAGGCCGGTGGCGCCGGCCTCGCTCTCGCACCCCTCGGTTCCGGGCCGGATGAGGACGCTGGTGAATCCGCCGTCCTCGCACTGGAGGACGGTCAGCCGGGCCACGGAGCCGGCCGGGGGCGTCACACCGGCGTTGACCAGAGCGATGACGGCCATGGCCTGGGCGTCGGCCTGCCCCGTCGTACGGAAGTCGCCCTTGGTGAAGCAGCCTTCGACCGTGTCGCCCTCGCCGATGTCGCGGGGGCAGGCGTACTTCACGAGGTCGCCGAGCAGGTCGTGCCCACCGAACGCGCGCGGGTCCTTGCCGGTGGCCTCGGCGACCAGCGCGAGCCGGGCCGCGGCGATGGCCTCCGGGATGCCGTCCTTGCCGGCCGGGTAGGCGTAGGCGTCGGTCTGTGCGGGCGTGGCGAGGAAGTCGGCGACCTTCTTCGCCACCGGGCTCTTGCGGTCGGCCGCCGTGAGGGCGAACACGGCCTCCGTGGTGAGGAAGTGGTTCGGGGTGGTGGAGCCTTCGTCGACGACCCGCTCCCCTTCCGCCAGTATCCCGGTGACCCAGCGGGTGGCCGCGAGTACGTCGACCGATCCGGCGGGCACCTTGGGCGGGACCGTCGGCACGGTCGGGTCGGGGGTGGTGAACCCCCGGATGTCGTCGGGGGAGAAGGACGGCTTGCCCCTGGTGCCGGCGATGTCGGTGGCGCCGTAGACCCAGGCTTCCACATCGCCGGCCTTCGGGGTCCGGGCCATGGCTCCCAGCTGGCTGTAGGACCACTTCCGCTGCCCGGGCGAAGCGGTCCAGTACGACCAGTAGGCCGTGGCCTGCGGGGTGAGGACGCACTCCTCCTTGTCCGGCCTGGGGTACTGCGTACCGGAGTTGAAGGATCCCTTGCCGATGCGGCAGATGAAGGCCGGGCCGTCGTGGACGGTGCCCTCCGTCGTGAAGCCACCGGTGTGCAGCAGCTCGTAGCCGGTCGTCGGCGTGGTGTCGCAGCCACGCTCGACCTTCCCGCCGAAAGGCCCGAAGTCGACCGCGACGACGGCGCCGGTGGTGGCCGTGCACTGCTCGATCGGATCGGCGTTCGCGGACGAGGGAACCGTGAGGAAGGCCACTCCCGCACCGAGCGTCAGGAAGGCCGCGGTCACGAGAGACAGCGATCGCCGCCTCGTCCCCGACTGCCGTTCCGCCTGTTGTTCGGTCCCCACCGCGGCCCTCGTCTCTGCCGGGCGGTTGCGTACGTGGCGATGCGCCCCCGCACGGCACTGTTGCCGTGGAGAGGCTGCGACGACCACACCGCAATCCGCGACGGCGCTCTTCGTACTGTGACCCAGCCCCAGGCATTCCGGCTCACCCGGTCGAACCGGGCCTACGGTTGCGGGTCAGCGCCGGAATTCGACCGGCTTCCCCTGGTACTGAGCAGTTATCAGCCGGAGTGCAACACGGATCCCGACGAAGCGTCAAGGTGGCATGGGTCTCAGCGGACCGGCCCCGGACGGATGCGGTCGGCATCACGGACCGGGTGGCTGGCGGTCCCTTGATCACTCGGGTAGCGTCCAGGGCTGCCACATGGGGGAATCCGGTGCGATGCCGGAGCTGACGCGCAGCGGTGTGGGGGCGGCGAGGGCCGTTTCCGAGCCCGAATGCCCAAACGGCGATGCAGTACAGCAGCCGTACCACGCGTTCCGGACGGCGGCCCCCGACCCTGCCAGGCCGTACGCCCGTACGGTGATCGCGGGGTGCCCGGGAAGGCCGGCGTCCGCCGATTCCAGGAGCAGGCCATGTCCCGTCCCCGTACGTCCCGCCGCCTCGCGCTCACGGTGCCCGCCACGCTCGGCGCCTTCGCCCTCACCGCGCTGCCCGCCTTCGCGACCTCGTCGCCCGCGCAGATCGCCACCTCCAAGACGAACGGCGTCGCCTACCTCAAGTCGCTCCAGGCGGCCGACGGTTCGTACGCCGGCTCCGGCCTTTCCAACGAGTGGGCGTTCAGCACCTTCGCCGCCGCCGGCACCGCGGTCGTCGACGTCGCCCCGGGCGGGGACACGACGAAGAACGCCCGCACCGTCTACCGGAACCTGCTGTCCACGGCGGGCTGGCCGTCGGCCTCCCCGGTGGTCACCGACTACGAGCGCGGCACCCTGAACGCGTACGCCGCCGGCATCGACCCGGCCCGCGTCTCCGCCTCCCGCAACCTCGTGGCGAACATCTACTCCTACTGGCAGACGGCGGAGACGGGCTACTTCGGCTCCTCCGGAAACTTCAACGGCACGGTCTTCGCAGCCCTTTCGCTGGGCGGCGCGAAGACACAGGCGGGCGGCGCCCGCGTTCCGCAGGCGCTCACGGACTCGATGGTCACCCGCATCCGCGCCAACCAGCACGTCGACGGCGGCTGGACCTACAACAAGGCCGAGGGCAACCCCACCGTCCTCAACTCCGCGAGCGACGTCGACATGACCGGCGCCGCGATGGCCGCGCTCTGCGTCTCCGGCGTCCCCAACACCGACGCCGACGTCGTCCAGGCCAAGAACTTCCTCAAGGGCAAGCTCGTCGCCAACTCCGGTGCCTTCAACTCCCTCTACGGGGTCAACACCAGCTCCAACGGCTGGGGGGTCGCCGGCCTGAACGCCTGCGGCATCAACCCGCAGACCGGCGACTTCCTCACCGCCAACGGCAAGACCCCGATCGACTTCCTGATCGCCAACCAGTACAACCCGGCGGGCGGCTTCAAGTACAAGCCGGCCGACACCACCCCGACCGCGTACGCCTCCATCGACGCGCTGCGCGCCGTCGCGGGCGGTGGCTTCACCACGGCCCCGCCCGTCCCGGTCAGCCCCGGCGCCCCGCAGTGGGTCGTCCAGTCCACCTTCACCGCCGGTACCGCCACCAAGCTGGCGCTGACCGTCGACGACGGCGCCGGCAACCTCAAGGTCTGCTCGGTGGCCTTCACCCCGACCGGTACGACCACCACCCTCGGAGACGTCCTGAACGCGGCCACCACCGGGGCGACCCCGTCCGGCTGCGTCACGAGCGTGACCCCCTCGTCGGGCACGGGCACCGTCACGGCCGTCAACGGCAAGGCCAACAGCGGCTCCAACACCTGGAAGGTCAGCGTCGACGGCTCCGCGTTCGCCGGCGCGGTCCGCGACAAGGTCATCAACGTGGGCGACACCATCGCCCTGCGCTGGGGCGTCTGATCACCGAATGCCGGCGGGGCTGCGGACCTTCGGGCCCGCAGCCCCCTTCCGGGCCGGCGTCAGGCCCTAGAAGGACGTCCAGGTGAAGGAGACCTGGTCGCCCGCGTTGAGCTTGAACTGGCAGCCGCCGACCGGGGTCGGGGTGCCGTTCACGGCGATGCTCCAGTACGCCGAGCCGCCGCCGCTGACGTTCTTTATGGTGTCGACGGAGAAGTCGTCGAAGGACGCGTACCAGGTGCCGTTCCAGGTGAAGCCCTTCTTGTGGGCGGCGTCGTCGAGGGCGGCGGTCGGGGTGGGGACCTTGGACGGGTTCGCGCCGCCGTTGGTGCCGTCGCACTTGTGGGTGCCACCGGTCGCGGTGGTGACGTCGTGGCCCTTGGTCTTGACCTTGCCCTTGAACAGCAGCCCGTCGGGGCCCTGGACGGTGAGGTTCACCTTGACGGCCGCGTTCGTGTTCGGCTTCGGCTTGGCCTCGGCCACGGCCGGAGCGGTGGCGAGGGCGA
The DNA here is from genome assembly GCF_042894785.1 of Streptomyces sp. NPDC001502. NCBI lineage: Bacteria > Bacillati > Actinomycetota > Actinomycetes > Kitasatosporales > Streptomycetaceae > Streptomyces > Streptomyces sp. NPDC001502. The sequence goes on along the minus strand of NZ_JBIAVW010000005.1, from coordinate 394,138 downwards.
GGCCGAGGGCGAGCGTGGTGACCACCGAGCGGCGGACGAGGGTCTGGCGCATGGAGTGCCTTCCTGAGCGGATCTTCGGGTCTGCTCACGCGAACCCTCCGACCCGCACCCGCGCACACCCCGTGCCTGCGTCCCTCAGGAGGGCGCACGGGGGTGCCGGGTCAGGCTGGGGCTTCGTACTGCAGACCATGACAGTGGGAAGCGGTGCACATCGCACCCCGGGTTCTCCGACTCACGGCGTACGGGACGCCGCTCACGGTTGCAGGTCAGCGCCGGATTCCCACCGGCTTCCCCCAGTTGTGCATGCATTCGGTTGTGGCCCTGGCCGCGGTGGGCCGGAGCAGACGCATCGTACGGCCTGGGGAGAGGTGCTCGGAAGCGAACTCGGAATCGGGGCCCGAGAGGTGTCGCTCCGTTCGGCCCGCCGTCAGCCGAGGCCGAGCCGGCGGGCCTCCGCCGGGTTCACCGGGGCGCCCGCCCCGACCCCGTGCAGGACGTGCGCCAGTACCTCCGCGCCGCGTACGACGCGCGGTCCCGGGCGGTTGAAGTAGGCGGGCCCGTCCAGCACCCACACCTCACCCGCGCGCACCGCGGGCAACTCCTCCCATCCCGGCAGCGAGGTCAACAGGTTCCGCTCGCGCAGGGTGCGTTCGGGGGCGAACCCGCAGGGCATCACCAGGAGTACGTCCGGGCGGGCGGCTCGGACCGCCGCCCATTCCATCGGCCGGGTGTGCTCGCCCGGGGCGGCGATCAGCGCCTCACCGCCCGCGCACGCGATCTGCTCCGGCACCCAGTGCCCGGCCGGCCAGAGCGGATCGAGCCATTCGATCGCCACCACCCTGGGCCGCCGCCGCCGCCGCCCGGCCGTCCGAGCCCGTACGGTCTCCAGCCGCGCGGCGAGGGCCTCCCGCCGCTCCCGCGCGTGTTCCGCGACGCCGAGCAGCTCGCCCACCGTGACCAGGCAGTCCAGTACGTCGCCCAGCGTGCGTGGTTCCAGACTCAGCACGCGGGGCCCGCCGTCGAGGACGCGCACCGCCCGGCTCACCCCCGCGTAGGACACCGCGCAGACGTCGCACAGGTCCTGGGTCAGGACCACGTCGGGAGCCAGTGCGCCGAGGGCCTCGGTGTCGAGGGTGTAGAGCGAGGAGCCGCTGTGCGCGGCGCCGCCGACCGCGTGGGAGATCTCCCGGCTGCTCAGGGTGTCCGCCGAGAACTCGGCAGAGGTCACCACGGGCACGCCGGCCACCGCCCGCGGCGGCCAGTCGCACTCGTGCGTACGGCCCACCAGATCGGCGGCCAGGCCGAGCTCCGCCACGATGTCGGTGGCCGCGGGCAGCAGGGAGACGATGCGCATCCTCCGAGCCTAGCCGGGGCCGGGGCTGAGGGGCCGGGGCTGAGGGGCGGGGCGGCGTCAGCGGTCCGCGATCACCGGGTACGGCACGTGGGTGCGCAGGTCGGGATCCACGGAGAGGACCCCGCCGGCCGGGGGACGGGCCCGCTGGGCACAGTCCTGCCGTTCGCATATCCGGCAGCCCAGCCCGATGGGGGTGGCGGCGCGCGGGTCGTGCAGGGCGATGCCCTCCGCGTAGACCAGGCGCGGGGCGTGGCGCAGCTCGCAGCCCAGCGCGACGGCGAAGTCGGCCCGGGGCGCGTGGTGGCCGAAGCCGCCGCGGGTCACCGTGCGGGCGATCCAGAAGTACTTCTTGCCGTCGGGCATCTCGGCGACCTGGGTGAGGATGCGGCCGGGGGAGGAGAAGGCCTCGTAGACGGTCCAGAGCGGGCAGGTGCCGCCCAGCCGGGAGAAGTGGAAGTCGGTGGCGGACTGGCGCTTGGAGATGTTGCCCGCGCGGTCGGCGCGCAGGAAGGAGAAGGGAACGCCCCGGTTTCCGGTGCGCTGGAGCGTGGACAGGCGGTGGCAGACCGTCTCGAAGCCGACGCCGAAACGGGCCTGCAACAGCTCGATGTCGTAGCGGAGCCGCTCGGCCGCCGCGTGGAAGGCGGTGTACGGCATGAGGAGCGCGCCCGCGAAGTAGTTGGCGAGCCCGATGCGGGCGAGGCCCTCCGCCTGCGGCGAGGACAGGCCGGCCGCGTCGACCGGTCCGGTCAGCAGGGGGCCGTGCTCCAGCAGCGCGAGCTGCGTGGCCAGTTGGAAGGCGCGCTGCCCTTCGCTGAGCCAGGGGGAGAGCAGGAGCAGTCCGCTGTCGGCGTCGAAGCGCCGCGCGTCGGCGGAGCGTTCCGGGCCCGCCTGGAGCACCTTGATCCCGTGCCGGGCCGCGAGGCGGCCCGTGAGCGCGTCCGCGGCGTGGCCGACCCGGCCGAGGCCGAGTGCTTCGGCGCTCCGCTCGGCCTCCGCCTCCAGGGCGGGGAAGTGGTTGTGGTGGGCGTAGAAGAAGTCCCGTACCTCGTCGTGGGGTTCGGCGGGCAACAGGCCGGCGGTGTCCTCGGGGGAGGCCAGGGCGACGACCCGCTCGGAGGCGTCCCGGTAGCGCTGGTGGAGGGCGACGAGGGCCCGGGCCACCTCGGGGTGGTCGCGGGCCACGTCGGCGATCTCGTCCTGCGGGACCGGGGCTCCGCACGCCTCGTCCCCGAGCGCCGCCCGCAGATCGGTGGCCAGCCGTTCCTCGCCGGCCTCGGAGAAGAACTCGGGATCGACGCCGAAGACCTCGGCGATCCGCAGCAGCACCGGAGCGGTCAGCGGCCGCCGGCTGTGTTCGATCTGGTTGAGGTAGCTGGTGGACAGACCCAGGGCGCGGGCCAGTTCGACCTGGTTCATGCCCCGCTCTCGGCGCAGCCTGCGCAGTTTCGCGTGTGCGTAGATCTTCCGTCCGGCAGGCCGTCCCATGGGGATCCCGAGCTCCTCTCCGTGTCTCCTCGCCTGTGAAGTTAGCATCCGCAGCTTTCGCAGAACTCGCAGATTCGCACGTTCGGCATGGACGGATTACGCAGTGTGGAGCCGTCGCACCGGCCCTCCCGCAGGGGAAGACTCATCCTCGAACGACGCACCCACCGCACGCCGCGAGGAGCCCCGTGATCGACCATCAGGTACGTGTCCACCCCAGCGCCGACCTCCTGCCCCGCGAGGAGCAGCTCGCCTGGAAACTGGCCCTCGTGGCCACCGGCACCCAGGACGCACCCGACCTCGACCCCGAGGCCGCGCGGACGGCCGCCGACCGGATCATCGACAACGCCTCGGTCGCCGTCGCCTCGCTGCGCCGCCGCCCGGTCGCCGTCGCCCGGGCCCAGGCGCTCGGCCACCGGACCCGTTCCGGCGCGTCGGTCTTCGGAGTCGCCGCCGGGACCCGCGTGTCACCGGAATGGGCGGCCTGGGCCAACGGCACGGCCGTGCGCGAGCTGGACTTCCACGACACCTACCTCGCCGCCGACTACTCCCACCCCGGGGACAACATCCCGCCCCTGCTGGCCGTGGCCCAGCGCACCGGGCGCTCCGGCGCGGACCTGCTGCGCGGCATCATCGCCGCCTACGAGGTCCACGTCGCCCTGGTCAAGGGCATCTGCCTGCACGCGCACCGCATCGACCACGTCGCCCACCTCGGCGCCGCGACGGCGTGCGGTATCGGCGCGATGCTGCGGCTGGACACCGGGACCGTGTACCAGGCGGTCCAGCAGGCGGTGCACACCACCACCTCGACCCGGCAGTCGCGCAAGGGCGAGATCTCCAGCTGGAAGGCGTTCGCACCGGCCTTCGCCGGCAAGGCCGCCGTGGAAGCGGTGGACCGGGCCATGCGCGGCGAGGGATCCCCCTCGCCGATCTACGAGGGGGAGGACGGCTTCCTCGCCTGGATGCTGGACGGCCCGGACGCCTCGTACACCGTGTCACTGCCCGGGCCCGGCGAGGCGCGCCGCGCGATCCTCGACACCTACACCAAGGAGCACTCCGCCGAGTACCAGGCACAGGCGATCATCGATCTCGCCCGCACGCTGCGCGAGAAGGCCGGCCCGCTGGAGAAGGTCCGCTCGATCGTCCTGCACACGAGCCACCACACCCACCACGTCATCGGCTCCGGCTCCGGCGACCCGCAGAAGTACGATGCGGCCGCCGGCCGCGAGACCCTCGACCACTCGGTGCCGTACATCTTCGCCGTAGCCCTGGAGGACGGCGGCTGGCACCACGAGCGCTCCTACACCCCCGAGCGGGCGGGGCGGCCCGCCACCGTCGAACTGTGGAAGAAGATCTCCACCGCCGAGGATCCCGGGTGGACGCGCCGGTACCACGACCCCGACCCGTCCCGTCGGGCTTTCGGCGGCAGGGCCGTGATCACCTTCGAGGACGGCTCCGTCGTCGAGGACCAGCTCGCCGTCGCCGACGCGCACCCCGCCGGAGCCCGCCCGTTCGACCGGGCCGCCTACACCGCCAAGTTCCGCACGCTGACCGACGGGATCGTCACCGGCGCGGCCCAGGACCACTTCCTCCAGACCGCGGACCGGCTGGCGGAGCTGGGCACCGCCGGCCTGGCCGACCTCTTCCCCGCCGTCGACACCGCCGCCGTCGCCGCCGCCGACACCGCCGCCCGGCTCCCGAAGGGCCTCTTCTGATGCTCCACACCCGCACCACTGCCGCGGCCCGCCGCCGCACCTTCCGCGAACAGCTCGCCTCCGGACGGCTGCTGAGGATTCCGGGCGCGATCAACCCGTACTCGGCCAAGCTCGTCCAGGAGACGGGATTCGACGCCGTGTACCTCTCGGGGGCCGTGCTCGCCGCCGACCTGGGCCTGCCCGACATCGGCCTGACCACCTCCACCGAGATCGCCGCCCGCGCCCAGCAGATCACCCGCGTCACCGACCTGCCCGCCCTCATCGACGCCGACACCGGCTTCGGCGAACCGATGAACGCCGCCCGCACCCTGCAGCTCATGGAGGACGCCGGACTGGCCGGACTCCACCTGGAGGACCAGGTCAACCCCAAACGGTGCGGCCACCTCGACGGCAAGGGCGTCGTGGCGCGCGAGGAGATGGCCCGCCGGGTCCGCGCCGCCGCCGACGCCCGCCGCGACCCCGACTTCCTCCTCATGGCCCGCACCGACGCCCGCGCCGTCGAAGGCCTGGCCGCCGCGATCGACCGGGCCAAGGCGTACGTGGACGCGGGCGCCGACGCCGTCTTTCCCGAAGCACTCGCGGACGAGGCCGAGTTCGAGGCCTTCCGCAAGGCCGTCGACGTCCCCCTCCTCGCGAACATGACCGAATTCGGCAAAAGCAGGCTGCTCGACGCGCGCACCCTGGAAAACCTCGGCTACAACATCGCGCTGTACCCCGTCACCCTCTTCCGCCTCGCCATGGGCGCCGTCGAGGACGGCCTGCGCACCCTCGCCGCCGAGGGCACCCAGGAGTCGCTGCTGCCCCGTATGCAGACCCGCTCCCGGCTCTACGAGGTGCTCGGCTACGAGGACTACAGCACCTTCGACACGACCGTCGCCGACTTCACACTCCCGCCCGGCAACTGACCGACCCGCACCGGAGGCCACCCATGACCGCCACCACGCCCGAGATCCACCGCGGTCTCACCGGTGTCGTCGTCGACACCACCGCCATCTCCACCGTCATCCAGGAGACCAACTCCCTCACCTACCGCGGATACCCGGTCCAGGACCTGGCCGCCCGCTGCTCCTTCGAGGAGGTCGCGTACCTCCTCTGGTACGGCGAACTCCCGGACGCGGACCAACTGCGCGAGTTCCAGGCCCGCGAGCGCGCCCTGCGCCCTCTGGACCGGACCACCGCCGAACTGCTCGCCCGGCTGCCCGAGACCTGCCACCCGATGGACGTGCTGCGCACCGCCGTCAGCGTCTTCGGCTCGGAAGACCCCACGGAGGACGACGGCAGCACCGAGGCCAACCGCACCAAGTCCCTCGCGCTGCTCGCGAAGCTGCCGGTCGTGGTGGCGGCGGACCACCGCCGGCGGCGCGGGCTCGCCGCCGTCCAGCCGGACCGGTCGCTCGGATACGCCGAGAACTTCTTCCGCATGTGCTTCGGCAGCGTGCCGGCCCCCGAGGTCGTCCGGTGCTTCGAGATCTCGCTCATCCTGTACGCGGAGCACAGCTTCAACGCCTCGACCTTCACCGCGCGGGTGGTCACCTCCACCCTCTCCGACCTCTACAGCGCGGTCACCGCGGCCATCGGCGCCCTCAAGGGTCCGCTCCACGGCGGCGCCAACGAGGCCGTGATGCACATGCTGGGCGAGATCGGCGACCCGGAGCGGGCCGGGGAGTGGCTGGACGGGGCACTGGCCGCCCGCAGGAAGATCATGGGCTTCGGGCACCGGGTCTACAAGAACGGCGACTCCCGCGTGCCGATCATGCAGGAGGCCACCGACCGCCTCGTCGCCCGCGCCGCCGACCCCGACGCGACCCGGCTCGCCACCCTGCACGCCTCGCTCCGGCACGCCATGATCAGCCGCAGGGGAATCCACCCGAACCTCGACTATCCCGCCGGGCTGGCGTACCACCTGATGGGGTTCGACATCCCGGCCTTCACCCCGCTCTTCGTGATGAGCCGGATCACCGGCTGGACGGCCCACATCACCGAACAGCTCGAACACAACGCCCTGATCCGCCCCCTCGGCTCCTACACCGGCCCCTCCCAGCGCCCCCTCCCGGCCCGAGGCTAGGCCCTGCCACCGGCCCCGTCCCCGGGAGCCGCCTGCGCAGCGCGTCAGGAACCGCGGCGCCAGGGGATCTCGGCCCACACCTGCTTGCCGCCGCTGAGCGGCACCGAGCCCCAGGCCGTCGCCGTCGCCTCGACGATGAGCAGCCCGCGACCACCGGTCGACTCCCAGCTCACCCAGATCGGTTTGACGGGGCTGCGCGGCGACGCGTCGTTCACGGCGATCCGCAGCCGGTCCGCCGACAGGGTCAGATCCATCCCCACCTCGCCCTGCGTGTGCGCGATGGCGTTGGTGACCAGCTCGGACACGATCAGCAGGGCTTCGTCGAGCTCCTCCACCACTCCCCAGGACCGCAGGATGCGCGCGGTGAAGCGGCGCGCGTGCAGGACCGCGTTGGGCAGCCGCCACACCGTCCAGTGGGCCCGCATCGGCCGGTCCCCCTGGCCGTCGTAGCGCAGCAGCAGCAAGGCCACGTCGTCGTCGCGACGGCCCACACCGCCGACCAACTCGTCGGCGACTCCTCCGACGTCGACCGGGTCGGCCGCCGCGAGCACGTCGCACACCCGCCGCATGCCCTCCTCCAGCGGCAGTCTGGCCGACTCGACCAGGCCGTCCGTCAGCAGCACGAGCAGGGAGCCGGGGACCAGACCCGCCTCGGTCATGGGGAATTCCGCCTCCGCGAGCACTCCCAGCGGAGGCCCGCCCTCGACCGACATCTCCTCGGCGACGCCGTCGGGATGACGCAGGATCGGCGGCAGATGGCCGGCCCGTACGACCCTGGCGATGCCCTCCTCCATGTCCAGGTCCACGTACCCGCAGGTGGCGAACAGATCGGTCTCCATGCCGACGAGCAGCCGGTTGGCCCGCGCGACCACCACATCGGGCGGGTGGCCCTCCACCGCGTAGGCCCTGACCGCCGTACGCATCTGGCCCATGATGGTGGCGGCCCCCGCGCTGTGCCCCTGTACGTCCCCGATGACGAAGGCCACATGACCGTCACGGAGCGGAATGACGTCGTACCAGTCGCCGCCGACTTCGAGTCCGGCGGTCGCGGGCAGGTAGCGGGCGACGGCGATCCCGCCCGGCAGCTCCGGGAGCTTACGGGGCAGCAGGCTGCGCTGGAGCATGGTGGCGAGTTCGTGGCCGGCGTCAAGAGCGTGGGCGCGCACCAGCGCCTGCCCCACCAGCCCCGCGGTCGCGGTCAGCAGCGACCGTTCCTCCGGTCCGAACCGGTGCTCCTCGTCCCACCCCACCAGACACACCCCGACCATCCGGCCGTCGGCGGGCAGCGGCAGCACGGCGAGGCCACCGGGCCCGACGCCCAGCAGGCCGGGCTCCAGAGCCGCCCCCGGCGGCCACAGACTCAAGTGTCCCCCGCGCAGCGCGCTCTGCAGGGTGGGCAGGTCGCTGAGCGCCACGTCGGGCCACTCGGACCGCCATTCCGAGCGCCAGACCTCGGGCCAGGCATCGGGCTCCGGAGGAGCGAGGGCGGTGACGATGAGCCGTTCGGGCTCCAGTTCGCCGACCGCGACCCGGGAGGCGCCGAGCGGCTCGCGCAGCGCGGCGACCACCAGTCGGCTGACCTCCCGGATGGTCGCCGCTCCCGCCAGGGTGGCCGACAGCCGCTGTACGAGGGAGACCTCGTCGGCGCTGGGGCGCAGATAGGTCGCATCGGCCACCACACCCAGGACGCGCCGCGGCGTCCCCTCCGCGTCCACCTCCACGCGGCAACGCAGCCCCAGCCAGCGCAGCTCGCCGTTCGGGCGGCGGATACGGAACGCCAGCTGCTGTCCGGCGGCGGCCAGCCGGTTCGGTTCCACGATCGCCATCAGTGCGGGCATGTCGTCGGGGACGGCGCAGGCGAGCAGGGTCTCCACCTGCCCGTCGAACTGCCCGGGAGGCAGACCGAGCAGTTCCAGCACATGAGCGTGGGCCTCCATACGGCCTGTGCTCAGCTCCAGGATGAACGCGCCGCCCTGGTCGGGCACCAGCGACTGCCCCAGGTGGGCCTGCGGGGACTTGCGTCCGGAGAAACGAGCGGCGACCGATTCGAGCCCCGTGGCCACCTGGTCGGCGTAGAGCTCCAGAAGGCTGCGGTCGTCGGCGCTGAAGCCGTCCCCGGCCTGCCCGGCGACGATCAGGCATCCGAGCTCCTGGTCGTCGTACCCCAGCGGCAGCGCGCCCAGCGAGATCCTGGCCGGAGAGTTGGGTGCACCGCCCCGCACCCGGGTGGGGAAGTGGTGGGGGTCCTCCTCGATGAACGCGGCGAGTTCCTTGGGCGCCAGCCACAGCGGGCGGCCGGAGCGGAAGGCATTGGCGGCGGGCGAATGGCCGGCCACGGCGAGGATCGCCGGCAGTCCGTACAGGACGCCGCGGTTTCCGGTCAGCTCGGCGAGATGGAGTTCCCTGCCCTCGTCGGCGACCACGTAGACAGCGGCGAGCTCAGCCCCGCAGAACGAGAAGCGATGACTGGTCACTGTCCGTATCACCTCCTCCCGTGGGCATCTCGCCGACCGCCCTCACTCCATGCTGTCGCGTCCGGGACCCTCCGGGCGAGTCCACGGGCACTACGCCGGACCTCCGGACGGCCGGAGGCCCTCGTCCTCGCACCGGTCGACCACGAGGATCGCCGCGTCATCCGCCAGGCGGTTCTCGGTGTGGCGGAGCAAGGCCTGGTGCAGGTCCTCCAGGAACGCCTCCCGGCTGTGGTCGCGCATGGTCACCATGGCCCGGGCCAGGTCGAAGAAGGTGCCGTCCCGGTCGCGGGCCTCGATGACACCGTCGGTGTACAGGAGCAGCCGGTCCCCCGGTGCGAACGGATAGCTGTCCGCCCGTCCGGGGTGACCGCTGACGAATTCCTCCAGACCGAGCGGCGGCAGGGGAGTGGTGGGCATCAGGGGCCGGACCGCGCCATCGGACAGCAGCAGCGGCGGCGGATGGCCCCGGTTGATCACGTCGATACGAGGGCCGTCCGCGATCTGGGCCACGAGCGCCGTGACGAACCCTTCCAGGAGGGCGTCCTCGCCTTCGGCCGCGCCCGCGACGACCGCGTCCCGCCGCAGGGCCGCCCCGCAGTGGTTGACGACCTCCACCAGATCGTCCTCGTAGTGCGCGGACTCCCGGAACGCGCCCAGCACGACCGCGGCGGCCCGTACCGCGGGCAGGCCCTTGCCGCGGACATCGCCGACGATCATCCGGACCCCGTACCGGGTCTGCACCACGTCGTACAGGTCGCCGCCGATCTGCGCGCCCGTCTCGGCCGCCAGGTACATGCTGGCCGCCCGTACGGGACCCAGCCGGACCGGCACCGGCCGCAGCAGGACGTCCTGGGCGGCGGTGGCGATCCGCTGGACCTGGTCGAGCTCTCCCTCCTGGCGGGCCCGCGCGGAGCGGCTCGTCATGAAGCTCGCCGCCGTGACCAGGAACAGGGCGAGGAAGTTCGTGTAGACCTGCTGGCTGCCCCAGGCGCCGTTGTAGCTGGCGGTGGTCACGCTGACACCGACGGCCACCGCCGCCGCCGCGAGCGTGCCCTTGGGACCCATCGTCACGGCCGCCAGCGCGGGTGTCGCGACCAGCAGGGGGCCGGTGTACAGGACGTGCAGGGGCGTGAACTCGACGAGGAGCACCAGCAGGGCGATCGCGAAGGGCACGCACTCCGCCAAGACGAAAAGGACCTGGTGGTGGCCGTCGGCTCGCGGTCCAGGAGGCGAGCGCAAGGGCGCTCTCATGAGTCCAGACTGCCTCGCCCGCACCCGCGGCCGCCACTCCGGTCCACCGCTCCCGTGGCCGTCCGGCGTCGGCCGAGGGCGATGCCTGCGATCGCGGAGCGCAACCGGGTCGCCCGGCTCAGCCGCGGACCGGCGTGAGGACCACGAAGTCGGCGTTCGACGGGTCGAGGCAGACGGCGAGCCGGCCGACGCCTTCCGCGTCCTGCGGCCCCATCTGCACACGGCCGCCGTTCCCGGTGACCGCGGCGACCGTCGCATCACAGTCGGCGACGGCGAAGACGGGGTGCCAGTACGGCCGCCCGTGCGCGAGGACCAGGTGCTCCGCGGGCAGCTCCATCAGGCCGCCGTGCATCCGCTCCTCGGGGAGCCCGGCGGGAGTGATGAGAGCGTACGCACCCCCGCCGCCGGGCAGCGCCATGTCGCCGAACTGCCAGCCGAAGACACCGCCGTAGAACTCCTTCGCGGCCGCGGCGTCACTCGTGTACAGCTCGGTCCAGCACAGCGAGCCCGGCTCGTCCACCAGCTCGACGCCCGTACTCCTTCCCGGCTGCCAGACGGCGAACTGTCCCCCCAGGGGGTCGCTGAACTGCGCCATCCGGCCCCACTCGTCGAGGTCCCTCGGAGCCACCCGGACCGTGCCTCCCAGGCGTTCCACCGCCTGGGTGGTCGCGTCCGCGTCGGTGACGCTGTGGTAGATCATCCAGGCCGGGCGCGCGCCCTCCTCGGTGAGCTTGCCGAGCCCGGCGACGACCTTCCCGTCCTTCCGGAACATCCCGCCCTCGCCCGGCTCCCCCTCGCCCATGGACTCGAAGTCCCATCCGAGCACGGTGCCGTAGAAGGCCGCGGCCGCGCGGACGTCGGGCACCCCGAGGTCGAGCCAGCAGGGGGAGCCGGGTGCGAAGTCGGTCGTGATCATGAGGATTGCCTTTCGCGGGTCCTGTACGACCTCAGCCTGGCAGCGGACCCTGCCCCTCGCGCGCCGACCGCCGGCCGCCGGCCTCGGGTGCGCCGGATCCCGGGTACGACGCGCCGTGGGTCACGGCAGGCTTCGGCGGCGTCGCACGACGGCTGCCCCGGCCAGGGCCGCCACCGCGGCGAGGAACGCGGCCGACAAGCCGTAGACCATCGGCGTCCCCACGTGGACCTGGTCCGGCGAGAGGGCACGGGCGGCAACGGTGCGCGGCGCCTCGGGCGTCTCCGGCGGCGCCGCAGGGGCGAGCGATCCGACCGGATCCACCCGTCCCGCCGCGGCGAATCCCCAGTCCAGCAGGGACCGCGCTTCCTCGTACACGGCGTTCGCGCCGCCCCACTGGGGGTTCATCACCGTCGCCACCAGAGTGCGGCCGTCCCGGCGGGCGGCCGCGATCAGCGTGAAACCCGCCTGGGAGGTGTAGCCGTTCTTGACACCGATGATCCCCGGGTACCGGCCCAGCCCGTCCTGACCGGTCACCAGCCGGTTGGTGTTCTCGATGCCGTACGTCCAGGTGGGACTGCCGTCGGTGTGGGTGCCGCCGGGGAAGCGGGCGTCGGCGGTCGCCGCGTAATCGGCGAAGGCGGGGTCGGCAAGGCCCGTACGGCCGAAGACCGCAAGATCGTAGGCCGAGGAAGTCTGGCCGTCCGCGTCGAAGCCGTCCGGGGAGACGACGGTGGTGTCCCGCGCGCCCAGGGCACGCGCCTTGGCCTGCATCTGCGCCGACGTGACGTCCCAGCCGCCGTTCATCTCGGCCAGCACGTGCACGGCGTCGTTGCCCGAGCTGAGGAAGACACCCCGCCAGAGGTCGGCCACCCGGTAGGTGTGATCCGCGGACAGGCCCACCGTGCTGCTCCCCTCCGGCACCTCGTCCAGCTCGGCCTCGGTGACCGTGTGCCGGCCCGAGCCGGGCAGGTGGGGCAGCGCGGTGAGGGCGAAGAGGGTCTTGAGGGTGCTGGCCGGTGGCAGCCGGCGGTGTGCGTCGTGGGCCGCGAGCACCGCACCCGTCCCGGCATCCGCCACCAGCCATGACAGGGCGGACACGTCGTCCGGTAGCGCGGGCGCCCCCTGCCGCGCCCGCACATGGGTCCCGGACCGGTGCAACAGCGATGCGTCGACGGCCGAGGCGGGTCGCGGCGGCAGCGGCTCGGCCCGCGGGGTGCCGACGGCCGCCGGAGCGAGGAGGACCGATGCGCCGATGGCCAGAGCTGCGGCGCCCGCGCCGGTTCTGCGCCCAGAGGATCTGATGCTCATTCATCCAGCGTAGAAATGCATCGGGCCGCGCGCAGCGACGTGTACGCCGACCGGCGGTAGGCCGGAGGCCGGTCCTTCCGGAGGAGCTCGCCGGACCGGGCGCGGCCGGCCGCCGCTGACCGGCCGTCCGTAGGCCGGGTGCGAGCGCGGCCGGCCGGGGCGGCCGGGCCGGGTCAGACGATGTCTTCGGCGATCTCCGCCTGCTCGCGGGCGTTGCCGTAGGCCGCCGGGGTGCCGTACGAGCGGCGGGCGACGTACCACCAGACGCTGGCCAGGACCAGGACCACCGCCAGCGCGATCACGGCGTAGTTCATCGAGTCGATGGTGACGGGGGATTTCTGGGGCAGGCAGAAGAGGACGGTGACGAGCGCCACCCAGACGACGGCGATCCAGCCGATCGGCTTGCTCCAGCGGCCCAGGTTCCAGGGCCCGGGCTCGAAGCGGTCGCCGGCGCGCAGGCGGAGGTAGATCGGGATGGCGTAGGCCGGGGTGATGCCGATGACGTTGATGGCGGTCACGGCTCCGTAGGCGGTGGCGGAGTACAGCGAGGGGAGGGCCAGTACGCCCGCGACGACGACGGAGAGCCAGACGGCGGGCACCGGCGTCTGGGTCCGGCCGCTGACCTTGCGCCACAGGGCGGAGCCGGGGAGCGCGTTGTCACGGCTGAACGCGAAGACCATCCGGCTCGCGGCCGCGACCTCGGCGTTGCCGCAGAAGAGCTGCGCGACGATGACGACGAGCAGCAGGGCGGTGGCGCCGCCGGAGCCCAGCGCGTCGATGAAGATCTGGGCGGGCGGGACGCCGGTGGCGCTGCCCTGGACGGCCGCGTAGTCCTGGATGGCGAAGGTGAGGCCGGCGAGCAGGGCGAAACCGGCGATCCAGGAGACCCAGATGGCCCGGACGATGCCCTTGGCGGCGGAGACGGAGGCGTCCCTGGTCTCCTCCGAAAGGTGCGCGGAGGCGTCGTAGCCGGAGAAGGTGTACTGGGCGAGCAGCAGGCCGACCGCCGCCACGTAGAACGGGTTGGCCCATCCGGTGTCGTTGACGAACTCGGTGAACACGAACGACGCCGACTGGTGGTGGTCGGGGATGAAGGCCAGGGCGCCGACGATCACGGCGACGCCGCCCAGGTGCCACCAGACGCTGATGGAGTTGAGCACGCTGACGAGGCGGACCCCGAAGAGGTTGAGCGCGGCGTGCAGCAGCAGGATGCACAGGAAGATCAGGAACGTCGAGCCGGGGGTGGGCACGAACCCGAAGCGGAGGTTGAGGAAGGCGCCGGTGAACAGGGCCGCGCCGTAGTCGATTCCGGCGATGGCGCCGAGCAGGCCGAGCAGGTTCAGCCAGCCGGTGTACCAGCCCCAGCGGCGTCCGCCGAGCCGGTCGGCCATGTAGTAGAGCGCACCGGAGGTGGGGTAGGCGCTGGTCACCTCGGCCAGGGCGAGACCCACGCAGAGGACGAAGAGGCCTACGCCGACCCAGCCCCACAGCATCACGGCCGGGCCGCCGGAGCCCATGCCGAAGCCGTACAGCGTCATGCAGCCGGAGAGGACGGATATGACGGAGAAGCTGATGGCGAAGTTGCCGAAGCCGCCCATCCGGCGGGCGAGGACGGGCTGGTAGCCGAGTTCCCTGAGGCGCTGTTCCTCGTCCTGCTGGGGTGGAGCCTTGCGGTCCTGGCGGGCTGCCCAATCGGTTCTGGACACGGCGGTACCTCCGGGGGTCTGTGAAGCACGGGGACGGTGGAGCCTGGGGGTGCGGGTGCGGCCTGGGTGGTGCGGGTGGAGCGAGGGGTCGGCGCCGTGGGGGAGGGCGGCGGGGGTCAGTTCCGGCCGGCCAGGCTGCGGGACCTGGCCTGCAGGAACACCTCCTCGGCCAGAGCGCGGTCGGCCGGGTCGCGGGTCCGGTGGGCCCACGGCAGGGTGGTCCAATACGGGCCGATCGTGTCGAAGACCCGGGCCGCCTCGTCGAACTGCAGGGCTCCCCACAGGGCATGGGCGAGCTGGTTCAGATCGAGCGGGGAGGCGTGCGGCAGATCGGCGTGGTCGAACCAGGTGCCCAGGGCGTGCAGGGCGTCGCGGACGGCGTCCTCGGCGACCCAGTGCAGGTCCAGGGCGCGCTCCTGGCCGCGTTCGCGGCGGTAGCGTTCGACCCGTACGTAGAGCGGCAGGACGTGCACGGCGGATCCGGGCGGGGCGGAACCGGCCGCCCAGTGGACGAAGTTGGCGGCCTCGGAGAGCGGCCCGGGCGCGCCCGCGTACACGAACTGGAGCATGCGGTGGTAGGCCTCGCGGTTGTGCGGGTCGCGCTTGTCGACCTCCGCGAGGATGCCCCAGGGGCCGGTGGGCAGCATGGGGCCGGGCGGCGCGACCCGGTGCTCGGCCATCTGGCGCTGCTCGTCGAGGAGGGCGAGGGCGAGCAGGCACACCCAGGGCACGGGGTCGGCGGGGCTGATGCGGGCGGCCTCCCGGCAGGTCGCCCAGGCCTCCTGCCACAGCTCGCCGGTGCGGGCGTGTCCGGCGCGGTGGGCGCGGACGGCCCGCTCGACGCAGACGCGCGTGTGCATCACGAGCGCGGCGACGCTGTCCGGTTCCTCGGCCCGCCAGGCCTGGACCACGTCGGACCCGGCGGAGACGGCGGCGAGGACCTGGGTGCGCTGGGTCCACAGCCCCCAGTTGTCGGTGCGTTCGAGTAAGCGCGCCATGGAGACCCAACGGCCGGTGCGCAGGTCCTGGGAGGCGGAACGCAGCTCCTTGTCGTGGCCGGCCGGGTGGTAGACGGGCCGGAAATCGCTGCCCGCCATCACCTCGTCCCGGTCGAGGGGCGGCGGCCCGGGCGGGCGCGTTCTGCGGTGGTCGTGATCATCAGTCCTCGGATCGCATGGAAGGTGGGTCCATCCGGCCGCCGGCTGCCGCGTTGCAGCCGTGCCCGGTGCCAGGGATGCGTGAACCATGCGAGAACTGTTCGTCGAACCCCCGCCGTTGACCCACGGTCGATGTCGCTGCCCGTTGATCGGCGATCACTATATGGCGATCAGGAGCATACGCATCCAGATCCTTGTTCGAACGTAAGTATCAAGCCACGATCGGCATATGAGGACGCGTCAGTGGCCGGCGGCCGCCCCGGACGGATCTTGACGGGCGGCGTCGGCCGGTGCAGGCTTCCGACCGAAGTCCGATCAAGGCGACACCAGGGACGGAGCGGTGATGACGGGCCCGGTGCTCGCTGTCGATCAAGGCACCTCGGGGACCAAGGCGCTGGTCGTCTGTCCGGTACGCGGGGTCATCGGCTCCGGATCCGCCCCCGTACGGCCCCGCCATCTGCCGGGCGGCCGGGTCGAGGTCGCCCCCGGCGAGTTGCTGGACTCGGTCGTCGTCGCCGGACGCGCCGCGCTGGCAGCCGCGGGCGAGCCCGTGGTGGCGGTGGGCCTCGCCAACCAGGGCGAGACCGTTCTGGCCTGGGACCCCGCGACCGGGGAGCCGCTGACCGACGCGATCGTCTGGCAGGACCGGCGCGCCGAACAGCTCTGCACCGAACTGGCCCCGCACGCCCCCCTTTTGCGTGAGACGACAGGTCTGCCGCTCGACCCGTACTTCGCCGCCCCCAAGATGGCCTGGATACGCCGCCACCTGACCCGGCGCGGCGTCGTGACGACCAGCGACGTCTGGCTCGTGCACCGCCTGACCGGCGCGTTCGTCACCGACGCGGCGACCGCCGGCCGCACCCAGCTGCTCGACCTCGACGCCACCCGCTGGTCGGACGCGGCACTCGACGCCTTCGGCCTCACGGGCGAGCGGCTGCCGGAGGTCGTCGACGCGGACACCCGCGTCGGCACCACCACCGCCTTCGGTCCCGAACTGCCGCTGACGGGACTGCTCGTGGACCAGCAGGCCGCGCTGCTCGCCCAGAGCGTCACCGAGCCCGGCGCCGCCAAGTGCACCTACGGCACAGGCGCGTTCCTCCTCGCGCAGACCGGCCCGCACCCCCTGCGCAGCACCTCCGGACTGGTCGGCTGCGTGGCCTGGCGGCTCGCCGGCCGGACCAGCTACTGCCTGGACGGGCAGGTGTACACGGCCGCCTCCGCCGTGCGCTGGCTCACCGATCTCGGGGTGATCTCCGGCGCCGCCGACATCGACACCGTGGGCGGGCGCGTCCCGGACGCCGGCGGCGTCACCTTCGTCCCCGCGCTCGCCGGCCTCGCCGCTCCCTGGTGGCGGGGTGACCTGCGGGGCTCGGTCACGGGCCTGGGCCTCGACACCACCGCCGGGCATCTGGTGCGCGCCCTGTGCGACGGCATCGCCGCCCAGGTGGCGGAGCTCGCGGACGCGGTCGCCGCCGACCTCGGCACCCCGCTCACCGCCCTGCGCGTCGACGGCGGGCTGACCCGGTCCGCGCTGCTCATGCAGGCCCAGGCCGACCTCCTCGGGATCCCCGTGGAGGTGTCGGCGCTGCCGGACGTCACCGCGCTCGGCGTCGGCGCCGTCGCCCGCCTCGGGCTCGATCCCTCGCTCACCGTCGCCGAGGCCGTCCCGCAGTGGAAGCCGTCCGCCGTCTACGAGCCGCGGGCCGGTGCGGCGGAGGCGACGGAGCGCCGCGCACGCTTCCGAGCGGCCGTCTCGGCCCTGCTCGGCGACGCACCGGCATGACCGTCACCACCGCCACGACCGGCGGCGCCGTGACCACCGGCGGCGCCCTGCCCGGCGGGGAGTACGACGTGACGGTCGTCGGCGCCGGCGTGGTGGGCACGGCGATCGCCCGCGAACTGGCCCGGCTCCCGTTGCGGATCGCCCTGGTCGACGCGGCCGACGACGTCGGTGACGGCACTTCGAAGGCCAATACCGCCATCCTGCACACCGGCTTCGACGCCGTGCCCGGCTCCCTTGAGTCCCGGCTCGTCCGGGAGGGCCACCGGCTCCTCTCCGCGTACGCCGCCGACACCGGCATCCCGGTGGAGCCGCTCGGGGCGCTCCTCGTCGCCTGGGACGAGGAACAGCTGGCCGCACTGCCGGGCCTCGCGCAGAAGGCCGTACGCAACGGCTACGGCTCGGCCCGGATCATCCCGGCCGCGGAGGTGCGGGCCCGCGAGCCGGAGCTCGGACCCGGGGTGCTGGGAGCGCTCGACGTGCCGGGGGAGTCCATCATCTGCCCGTGGACGACCACCCTCGCGTACGCCACGCAGGCCGTCCGCGCAGGCGTCGACCTCCACCTCAACTGCCGTGTGCAGAAGATCACTTCGGGCGAAGCGCATACCCTGGCCACGAGCCGGGGCCCGCTGCGCACCCGGCACCTGGTCAACGCGGCCGGCCTGTACGCCGACGAGATCGACCGGCTCCTCGGCCACGCGGACTTCGCCGTGACGCCCCGGCGCGGCCAGCTGATCGTCTTCGACGAGCTCGCCCGCGGCCTGGTACGGCACATCCTGCTGCCCGTACCGGGCGCCCTCGGGAAGGGGGTACTGGTGTCACCCACGGTGTACGGGAACGTGATGCTCGGCCCGACCGCCGAGGACCTGGACGACAAGACGGACACCGGATCGACCGCCGAGGGGCTCGCGCTGCTGCGGGAGAAGGGCCGACGGATCCTGCCGGCCCTCCTGGAGGAAGAGGTCACCGCCGTGTACGCCGGCCTGCGGGCCGCCACCGGCGACGACGACTACGCGATCCGGGCCCACCCCGCGCAGCGGTACGTCACCGTGGGCGGGATCCGTTCGACGGGACTGACGGCCTCGATGGCGATCGCCGCCCACGTCGTGGAACTGCTCGCCGACGGCGGCCTGCCGGTGGCAGGGGCCCGGGAGCCCGAACCCGTGCGGATGCCGAACCTGGGCGAGGCGTTCCTGCGGCCCTACCGCGACGCCGAGCTGATCGCACGGGATCCGGAGTACGGCCGGATCGTCTGCCACTGCGAGCGTGTGACGCGCGGGGAGATCCGCGACGCGCTCGCCTCGGCCGTCCCGCCCGCATCGCCGGACGGCCTGCGGCGGCGCACCCGCGCACGGGCGGGCCGCTGCCAGGGCTTCCACTGCGGGGCCGCCGTCCGCGCGCTGTTCGAAGCGGCCCGCAGATGAGCCGCGACCGCACGGTCGGCGTCCTGGTCGTCGGCGCCGGTCCCGCCGGACTGGCCCTGGCAGCCCGCCTCGCCCGCGCGAACGCGGGCCACGTCGAGGTCCTGGAACGCGAGCAGGACGCGGGCGGCGTGCCGCGCCACTGCCACCACGGCGGATTCGGGGGGCCCGTACTCCCCTGGCTCACCGGACCGGCGTACGCACGGCGGGCCGTGCGGGCGGCGACGGCGGCCGGGGCGACGGTCCGTACCGGTGTCAGCGCCACCGGCTGGGCCGGCCCGCTGACCCTGGAGACCACGAGCCCGGCGGGCCTGGAGCGGATCACGGCCCGGGCCGTCGTCCTCGCCACCGGCGCGCGCGAGCGCCCCCGCAGCGCCCGGCTGGTGCCGGGGTCCCGGCCGGCGGGCGTGCTGACCACCGGGGAGCTGCAGCAGTCGGTCCACCTGTACGGCCAGGACATCGGCCGGCGGGCCGTCGTGGTGGGCGCCGAGCCGGTGGCCCGGCACGCCGTACGCACCCTGCGCCGGGCGGGAGCGGAGGTGGTGGCCGTGGTCACGGAGCGCTCCCACGGCGTCGCCGTGCCAGGAATCCCGCTGCTCACGGCCACGACGGTGGGTGAACTGCGCGGCCGGGGCCGCCTGTCGGGCGTGGCCGTGCGCCACGCGGACGGCCGCCGCGGGGTCCTCGCGTGCGACACGGTGGTCTTCACCGGCGACTGGATTCCCGACCACGAGCTGGCGCGCCGCGGCGGCATCGCCGTGGACCCCGGCACCCGCGGTCCTTGCGTGGACGCGTCGTTCCGTACGCCGGTGCCGGGGGTCTTCGCGGTCGGCAACGCCCTCCACGGCGTCGAACGCGCCGCCACCGCGGCCGCCGAGGGCGCCGCCGCGGCGGCCTCCGTCCTCGCCCGCCTCTCGGGCGCGCCGTGGCCGGAGCCCGGTCCACCGCTGGTCGTCCGGGCCCCGCTGCTGTGGGTGGCGCCCAACCGGCTCACGGACATCGCGGGGCGGCCGCTGCTGCTGCGGTCGGGGGAGCCGCTGACCGCCCCGGTGTTGACGGCCGCCCAGGACGGCCGGCTGCTGTGGCGACGGCGGTTCCCGGTCCGGATGGCGCCGTCGCGGTCGCTGAGGCTGCCGCCGGGGTGGACGGACCGCGTCGACCGGGCGGGCGGTCCGGTCGTGCTGGGCATCGGCTGACGGCGACGTCCCCTGCCCCCTGCGCCCGGTGGACGGTCAGGCGCGCCCTTGACTACGTTCCGTGCATAGATAGATACTCTGTGTCACGATCTTGGTCGCTCACAACGTCACCTACGGGGTCACACCCCGTCAGGAGGTACCGACGTGCCGTTTTCCGTCCCTGGACTGGCCGACGACCTGACCCCCGCTCTCCTGGACCGCTGGAACAAGGAGATCGACCGCCAGTTCAGGAGCCTGGAGCCTGATCTGGGGAGCAGGTACTTCACCCTGGAACCCGACGATCCGGCCGCCGAGCGGGTGGCCGTCACCTGGTTCGGCAATCCGGCCGAGCCCGAGTTCTGCTTCGACGCCGCCACGGCCCGCACGTTGTCCGACTGGGGTGTACGCGGCCGACGCGCCCTGCACAACGAGTACTGCGAGTACGCGGTCATCAGCGCGGCCGACATCGAGGGACGGATGCGCCCCAAGCGGGTGCAGGTCACCACCGAACTCCCCGAGTACTACCTGATGCTCGCCGAGCACGCCCCGGACCGCCTGCGGGAGATCATCACCGCGACGCTCGGCACCGAGCCCCGCTGGCAGGAACTCTACGGACCCGCCGTCGCGGACCCGAACCCGCTCGCTCCGGCCCAGCGCCGCGTGGCCTTCGCCCGCCACCTGACCGGCCACGGACTGCACCCCGACCTGATCGACGCCGGAGTCCCCGCCGACCCGGCGGGCTCGCTCAACGCGGTCAACGCCCTGTTCATGGCCCATCCCATCAACGGGCTGGACGACCTGATCTACATCGTGATGTTCGGCGCGAAGCCCTACGCCCGCCGGAATTCCGCGGGCGGCTTCGAACCCGCCGGACGGGACCAGATCTTCCGCCAGCAGCCCGGGCTCGAAGCCCTGTCCTGCCGCCATGCCGACCCGGCCGCCGCACTGGCCGCGGCGGATGCCGCCTTCCAGGGCCGGACCGTGTCCTTCGCCGATCCGCTGGGCATGTACATCCAGCAGTTCACCTCCGAGGTCTTCCTCTTCGAGGGCGGCCCCGTCCCGGCCCCGTGGATCCGGCTGGGGCGCGGCCGGCAAGGACTGCACCAGCGGCTCGAATTCGGCCCGCCGGACGACGACCCGCACTTCCTCGACGACATCACCGTGGTGGAGGGCGACGCGGAGGAGCCCCTGACCGGCGGCTACCAGGTCGTACGCCAGGTCCAGGTGGGCCCGGTGGTCGCGCTCGGCGCACCGGCGCCCGTACCGCCCGCCGACTTCGTGGTCCTCGCCGACTCGCCCGGACCCATCCGCTGCCGGGACGCGAGCGTGTGCACCGACACGGTGGGGCCGCTGAAGGAAGCCTTCGACGCCGAGGCCCTGCTGCCCGGACCCGTGGGCGCCGGCCCCCGGGGTGGGAGATGAGCGTCCTCCAGGACGGGATCTACCACGGGCCCGGCCGGCGCCCGCCCGGCCATCTGGCTCTCGTGTTCCTGCGGGCCGACCCGGAGGCCGGCGCCACCGCCGTCGACGGCGCGCTGCGCGAGGTGACCACCATGCTGCGCGGGCTCGCCGACGGCGTCGTACCGGAACTGCCGGGCCACCCGGTGCCGAGCGCCGGCCTGGAGTTCCTGCTCGGCCTCGGCCCGAAGGCCTTCGACATCGCCGACGCGAAACTCCCGTGCCCGGCCGCACTCGGCCCGCGCCTGCGGTTCCGCTCGCCCCGCCCCACCGGCGGCGGACCGCTGCTGGTCGGCGGGGGCCTGTCCTACGCGGCGGACGTCACCCGCAACGACGCCACGGAGGAGTTCTGCCTGCAGCTCACCGCCGACACCCAGCTCGCGGTCTCGCGTGCCGTGGTGGAGCTGTGGAAGCTGCTGCGCGGCGCGCGCACCGGCGACACACGGACGGCCACGCTGGAGATCGCGGGCATCCACACCGGATTCCAGCGCGACGACCGGCGCAGCTGGATCGGCTTCCACGACGGCGTGTCCAACCTGGACAGCGCCGACCGGGAACGGGTCATCAGCATCGCAGCGGCCGACGCGGGCCCGGACCCCTGGACGATCGGCGGTACCTGTCTGGTCTTCGCCCGCCTCGCCGTCGACCTCGACCAGTGGCACCTCCTGCCGCGCGCGGAGCAGGAGTTCCTCGTCGGCCGGGACAAGCTCACCGGAGCCCCGCTCACCGGCCGTGACGGCGACGGGAGGCCCGTACCGGCCGCGGGCTGTCCGGTGGCCGGGACCACCGAGGTGACGCAGCCGGGAAACGAGGACTTCCTGGAGCCACGGCCCACCGCCGATCCGGTGCTGCTCGCCGCCCATGTGCGGCGGGCCAATCTGACCGCCACCGCCGACCCCGACCAGAGCGGCTCGCTGCGGGTGTTCCGCCAGGGGTACGAGTTCTTCGAACCGGTCGCGGCCGCGCCCGGCTTCCGGGCCGGGCTGAACTTCGTCGGCTTCCAGGACAGCCCCGAACGGGTGCTGCGCATCCTCACCCAGCGAGGCTGGCTGGGCGGCGTCAACTTCGGCGGGCAGCCCGGTCCGGACGGACCGGCCGGGCGGCTGCTGACGGTACGGGCGGCAGGCACGTATCTGGTTCCGCCCGTACGGGACGGGGCTCCCTACCCGGGGGCCGAGGTATTCGGCTGAACAGCCGCCCCCGCTGACCGGACTCCCCGGACTCGTCGGATCCCCGGACTCCTGGAAGGAAACGGAGACTCACAGTGATCGAACAGATCTGGCTCCATCCACCGCTCGCCTTCGCCCGGCTGGGCCCGTCCCCCGTGCCCTGTGACAACTACCGGTGGGGAATGAGCGACCTGACGCCGGGCGGCACCGGCAAGACCGTCGTCGAGCCCCGGCCCTCCCTCGACGTCGCCGAGGACGGGACCTTGACGGAGCGGGAGCCCGAGGGGGACCGCGTCCGGTTCAAGGACGCCGACGGCTTCCGTCCGCTCTGCCCCTTCTTCGAGGTGCACGGTACGTGGACGGCCGACGGGGAGCGGCACACCGGCCGGATCACCACCGATGTGCTGGCCGCCGCCGGCACGGAACTCGCCGACGTGCGCTGGAAGGTGGAGGTCGCCAATCTGAAAGCGCACCACTGCACCCTCTCGCCGGGCGACCGGATCGAGGCCGGTGTGGAGCTTGCCGGTGACGACCACCG
Organism: Streptomyces sp. NPDC001502; assembly: GCF_042894785.1. Lineage (NCBI taxonomy): Bacteria > Bacillati > Actinomycetota > Actinomycetes > Kitasatosporales > Streptomycetaceae > Streptomyces > Streptomyces sp. NPDC001502. The sequence continues at coordinate 371,166 of NZ_JBIAVW010000005.1, read as the reverse complement.
GCGCAAGCCGCTGGAGGGGCGATCGCCGCAGGGGGCCGACCGGCCGCTGGTGCCGGCCGGGCGGCACGTACCGCTCGGGTCCGTCCAGGTACCCAGGCCCGACGACCGGTTTCCCGAACTCCGGCTGCGTTTCACACCCGCCACCGGAGCGGTGTACGGCCCCACGAACCTTCCGGCGCGCTCCCGGCGGTTCGTCCTGCCGGCCGAGCACCTGTTCCTCTCTCCGGACGCGCGATGGTGTGAGTTCACCGGCGAGGACGATCCGCGGACGGTTCCCGGGGGGCTGTTCGCCGGCTCACGGGAGGAGGACGGGGAGACGAGCCTCGGACTGGTCGACGACGTGTGCGACGGGCTGGTCGCCGTCACCCTGCCGGGCGGCCTGTCGGCCCGCGCGCGGATCGTCGTCACCCCGCCCGATTTCGCGCCCGACCGCAGACCCTTCACCTCCCTGGCCGACGGCCTGGCGGACCGGGTCAAGCGCGGGGACGTCCGCGACCCCGACTACATCGCCAAGCACCCCCAACTGACCGCACTGGAGGTGCGCGACCTGTTCGAACGGGTGCTGGAGGCCATGGACGCCGTCAACGTCGACGCGCAGAACGAGCGGGCGACGCTGGAGAACGAGAGCACGGCCGAGGACCTCGGCCTGCCCACCGGCCCGGCCCGGGCCCGCACCTTCAGCCCGCCCGAACCCCTGCTCGGGGTGATCCTCGCGCTCACCGAACGCGGCCGCCGCCGGCACCGCCGCTTCGTCGCGCTGGAGGCCCTGGAGGACATGTTCCGCGAGCAGCCCGGACTCATCGAACGGGCCATCAGGGAGCCGGGGTCCGAAGACGTCTGGTACGACCGCCGGATGCCGGTGGCGGTGCGGGGATCCGACGCCTTCCCGATGCACCTGACCCGCCGCCAGTACGACCTTCTGGTGGCCTGGGTCGGATCGCTGCGCGAACGGGTCGAGGAGGGGACATGAGCGTACTGCTGCAGATCGGCCGACGGCCGCCGGAACGGGAACCGCAGGCCGAAGCGGATCCGGGAACGGCTGCCGGGGGCGGGCCGCTCGGCCTGGCCGCCGAAACCAGGGTGTTCCGCAGCGCGCACGGAGCCCACCTCTTCGTCGCCGACGGCAGCCGGATCTACGACCTCCCGGAGAAGACCGCGGACCGCCTGGAGCGGTGGACGGCCGCCGCCCACGACCCGGCCCAGGACGCCGCCCTCGCAGCCGGGCTGGGCCTGCCGCTCTGGGGCGGGGCGGACCTGCCGGCCCCGCGGATCGACGGCACCCCGGCCGCCGTACCACCCCTGTCCTCCCTGTCGCTCAACGTGATGCAGGCCTGCAACCTCAGCTGCGGCCACTGCTACGCCGACGAGGGCAGGTTCGGCGGCTCCGCCCGGGCCATGCCCCGCGAGACCGCGTTCGCCGCCGTCGACCGGCTCCTCGCGGAGGCCGCGCCGGGGGCCGCGGTAGTGGTCGGATTCATGGGTGGTGAACCCCTGCTCGCCCGCGACCTGGTGCACGAGGTCGTCACGTACGCGACCCGGGCCGGAGCCGCCACCGGGCACGCCGTCCGCTTCGCGCTCACCACCAACCTCACCACGGTCCGGCCCGCGGACGCCGAACTGTTCGCCGCCCACCCGTTCACCGTCGCCGTCAGCCTGGACGGCGACCGGGCCGGCCACGACGCACTGCGCCGGGCCCCGGGCGGGGGCAGCGCGTACGACCGGCTGCGGGCCGGGCTGGACGTGCTGGAGCGGCACGGAAGGCCGCGCCATCTCTCGGCCCGGGTGAGCGTCACCCCGTACACCGGGCGGCTGCTCGCCATCCTGGAGCACGGCATCGGCCTCGGCTTCGACGAGGTCGGCTTCGCCGCGGTGGTGAGCGCCCCGGACGCCGCGTACGAGATCGGCCCCGACGCCTTCACCGGATTCCTTGAACAGATGGTCGAGTGCGGCGAAGCGGCGCTGCGCGAGCTGACGGCGGGCCGCCCGTACCCCTTCGGCAACTTCCAGACGGCGATGTACGAACTGCACACGGGCGGCCATCGCCCGTACCCCTGCGGCGCCGGAGCCGGATACCTCAGTGCCTCCGCCGAGGGCGGTCTCTACGCCTGCCACCGGCTGGTCGACGACCCGGCCTTCGCCATGGGCTCGCTGACCCAGGGACCCGACCAGGGGGCCAGAGCGGCCCACCTGGCGGCCCGCCACGTGGACCGGGCCGAGCCCTGCCGGTCCTGCTGGGCCCGCTACCTGTGCGGCGGCGGCTGCTACCACGAGGTCACCCGGCGCGGCCGGACCGGCTGCGACTACATCCGCGGCTGGCTGGCCTTCTGCCTGCGCTCCTACGTCGAACTCTCGCAGGCCGCACCGGAGTTCTTCCGTCATCCGAGCGCATCCGACCTCCCGGGCGATCCGGCCGCCCTGGCCCGCTGACCCGCGCCCCCGTCCCGTCCGGCCCGAAGGAACCGCCATGAACGACCCCACTCCCGGCAGCGTCGACCTCCCCGTACCCGAGGGGAAGATCTTCCCCCGCAACCTCACCGCGCGGGCCGACCACGTGGTCCGCGGCAACCCGTCCGGCTCCCGCCCGGAGAGCGGTGTCGACAACTGCTTCCCCGGCCTGGAATTCGACCAGCGCAACCTGGAGAAGGCGTTCTTCCCCGGCCTGACGGTCGACTTCCACCACGCGAGCGGATCACGGGTGCTGGCCGTCACCGGCGCAGTCGCCGCCGACCAGGGCATCACCGAAGCCGACCTGGACACGGGAACGCCGCAGGACCCGCGGCCGCTCTACCTGTGGGCCGTCTGCGGGCGCACCACCGTGGACCAGGAGGAGCAGGACGCGCCCGTGTTCCACGCGACCGAGCGGACCGGCCTGGAACTGTGGCGCCGGGTGCACGACCTGCTCCCGGGCCGGGTGGCCATCGTCCTCGGCCGCACCCCGGGCAGCACCTCCCCGGGGGCGTTCTGGGTACCGGACGGCGGCCTCAACCGCCGCCGGACGGACGACCGGAGCGAGGTGCAGCGCGACGCGGACGGTGTACTGGAATGGGCGATCCTGGTCGCCGACCGGGCCCGCTACCTCGACCCGGACGGGGTCATCGACCCCGACGTGTACCAGGCCGGCGACCTCACCCGGAGTCTCTGTGCGCCCTGGCAGTACGACTTCCGCGAATGCGGCTGCTACTACTGGGCCGCCTCCAAGCCGGACATCTCCACCAGCTCCGACGGCGTGCACCGCAACCTCAACTTCCAGCGCCGCGACCGCACCACCAACCCGCCCGAGCCCGACATCCCCACGATCCGGGGACGGGGCGCCAAGGAGCTCGACCACCCCGCCCTCATCGCGAACTGGAACGTGCTCCCCGTCGTCCTCAACGGCCGCGAGGACGACAGCATGGAACTGCCGGACTGGTCCGGCCTCCAGCCGATGACGCGCGCGAGGGTGATCCGGGAGCTGGAACGCCTCGCCGGCGTCGAGCACGCGCTCTGCCTCGAATACCTCTATGCCCACTACTCCCTGAACGCCCCGCCCGTCTTCGACCCGGCCGTGCACGACCCCGCCACGCCCGAGGGGGCGCGCACCCGGAAGACCTACGCGGCCGCGGCGGAGGTGTTCTCCGTCGCGGTGGACGAGATGCGCCACCTGAGATGGGTCAACGAGATGCTCGGCACCCTCGGCCGGCCGCTGCGCCTCGAACCGCCCCGGCCCGGCACCGTGATCCAGCTCCAGACGGGCCGGTGCTTCGAGCTGAAGCCGCTCACGCCCGAACAACTGGACTGGTTCATCGCCGTGGAGCGCCCCAGCGCGGTGACCGCCGACCCGCAGGGCATCGACGGGATGTACGTCAAGCTGCACGAGACCATCGTCCGCTGCCCGGAACTCTTCCCGGAGGCGGACCGGCTGGCGCACCTCATCAAGCTCATCATCGACGAGGGCAACGACCACTACCGCCGCTTCACCGCCGTCAAGGCGCATCTCGCGGAGCTCTCCCCCGACGACTACCTCCGGCCACTGAGCACCGATCCGGGCACTCCGCTGGACGTCCAGCTGGTCGAACTGTCGGCGCTGAACTACACCATGCTGCTGGGCGCCTTGGAGGCCACGCTGAAACGGGGCGACACGGCGGGCGGGGTGCTGATCGAACAGGCCCGCCGGACGATGTTCAACCTCCACGAGCTCAACCACCTCCTCGCGTCACGCGGCGTCGCACCCCGCTTCACCAAGCTCCCCGCGGCGCCCGTACCCGCCGGCGAGGAGGCGGTCGCGTCCGCGTCCGCTCCGACTTCCGCGTCGGTGCCCGCACGGGTGCCCGGCCCGGAACCCGCCGACGGCCAGGCTGCCCTGGCCGCCGCACGGGCCTCCGGAGCGGTACGGCAGAGCATCAACGCCCTCGCCGTCGACGGGGTGCGCGCCATGATGAACCGTCATCAGGCCGACACCGACGCCTTGATCGCAGCCTTCGGCTTGTGATGAGCCGGGCCGACGTCGAGATCGCCGGTTCCGGGCTGGCCGAAGTCACCTGCGCCTGGCTCCTCGCCGCACGGGGCCACCGGGTCCGGCTCCGGCCGCGCCCGGACGGGGGCCGGCGCCCGCTCCTGCTGGGCGAATCCACCCTGGCCCTGCTCCGCTCCCTGTGGGGCATCGCCGGCCCGGCCGAACTGGGCCTCACCACCCATGAACTGACCCACCGGCGGGCCCGCTGGGGCGCAGGTCCGGCCGCCCCCCGCATCGGAGCGCCGGCCGTGGTGCTGGACGGGGCCCAGCTCGCGGCCCGGCTGCTCGACCGCCTCGCCGCACACCATCCGGACGCCGTCACCGGGGAACCCGGGGGAGGCGGCGTACCGCACTGGACGGTCACGGCCGCCTCCCACCCCGACGACCGGTGGACGGCCGGCCGCCGTCGGCTGCTGGCCGGTGAAGCGGCCCTCGCACCCGGCCAGGACGACACCACCGCCCGCCTCGCCTGCACCGAACTCGCCTGGCTCCACCTCACTCCACTGGGTGACGGGAGCGCCCTGCTCCAGGCCATGATCCCGGGTCCCGCCGCCCACCCCGGGAACCTGCTGGGCCGCCTGCTCGCCGCTTCCGCCCTGGCCCCCCGGCTCCTGCGGGCACCGGCCGCCGCCGTCTCGCTGCCGGCCGCCCCCCGCCTCCACCGCGCCCCGGCGACCGCCCCGACCCCGCACGCCCCCGGGCGGCTCCTGGTCGGTGCGGGCGCCATCCGCTACGACCCGCTCAGCGGCACCGGCACGGCCCAGGCCCTGCGGACGGCCGTCCTCGCCACGGCGGTCATCCACGCCGCGGCCACCGGAACGTCCCCGCAGGCCCTGTGCGCCCACTACGCGGGCCGACTGCGCACGGCCTTCCGCGCCCACCTGGCCACGTGCGCCCGGCTCTATCCGCAGGCCTTCCCGTCCCCCGCATGGCATCACGAGATCGACGCCTGCCGCTGAGCGGGGGAGCCGACCGTTCGGCGCCGGGTTCTGCGCAATGCCCGGCGCCCGTACCGATCCACGCTCTACCCTGCACTGGCTGTCCGGCCGGGTGACGACAGCCTCACCTGGGCGAATGTGGCCGGCTCCGCCGATGTCGTCGCGGCCGGCCTCGGGTGACCGCCCGGGCTCCCCGTGTCAACTGCCGCGCTCATCAGGAAGGTTCGCTTCCGGGGTGGTCCGCCGGAATACTGACCAGAGGTCATGTCACGCTCTGGTGAGGGGTTTTGTAGATCTGCACGAAGAGTAGGTTTCAGCCAGCATACGTTTTCATGTCTTCCGCCCCTGCCTGACTCCGCTCGGTTGCCTGTGTACTCCTTCACACACGATGCAACGATGCAACGAAGCGGGGGAGAGGGAGCCTTGAGCGAGACGTTGTCCGTCCGGCTGCTCGCCATGGCCTGGCTCGATCCAGGCGTCACCGTCCCGACCCGCACCCCGGTCGCACCGGAGCACATCGCCGGCGTCCGGCCGTAGCGATCTCCCGCGGGTACCGCCGACCGCGCCGATCCCCGGACACCGGGCCCGGAGCGGCACCCGCGAGACCCACCTGTCGCCCCTGGTCCATGTCCCGCACGGGCAGAACACCAGGGAAATCCCCCACCGTCTCCCAAGGAGTGACCGTGACCGCGCACACCCGAGAAGCGAACATCCAGGACCTCAAGCGCACCTGGCTGGACGAGGCGATCAGACTGGCCACGAACAGCGTGGCGAACGGCGGCGGGCCGTTCGGCGCCCTGGTCGCCAAGGGCGGCGAGATCGTGGCCATCGGCAACAACCAGGTCACCTCCACCCTGGACCCGACGGCCCACGCCGAGGTGACCGCGATCCGTGCCGCCTGCAAGGAGCTGGACACCTTCTCGCTCGAAGGCTGCGTCCTGGTGACCTCGTGCGAACCGTGTCCGATGTGCCTTTCCTCGGCGCTGTGGGCGCGGGTCGACCGGATCGTCTTCTCCGCCGACCGGCACGACGCCGCGGTGGCCGGTTTCGACGACCGCAAGTTCTACGACCTGTTCGAAAAGCAGCCCGCATCGAAGTGGCCGTTGGCGATCGAGCACCTGGACCTGCCCCACCGCAGGGCGCCGTTCGACGCGTGGGTGGCCAAGACCGACCGCATCGACTACTGAGGCAGCGGGTCGCGGCGGCGCTGCCCCGTTGCCGACGACCGAGCGTGCAAGATGAACGCGACTGACCTGTCGTCATGACCGAGGTGGGTTCGCATGCCCCGCAGCACCGCCGATGACGCCGGGCGCCGACTCCCTCGGTTCCCGCGACGCATCGGTACCCGGCCGGCCGTGGGAGTCACGGTGGCCGTCCTGGTCGCCGCCAACCTGGCCCTGCACCGCTGGACGGGCCTGTGGGGCCTGGTGACGGCCGTCGTGGTCAGCGGCCTGCTCCTCGGTGTGCTCCGCTGGGCCGGCGGAACCCTCGCGGACGCGGGTCTGGCCCGGGGCACGCTGGCCCGCGGCGCCCGTTGGGCGCTCGTCCTGATCGGACTGGTCGGCGTCGTCTACCTGGCCGGGGCCCTGCTGCCGGCCACCAGGGGGCTGTTCGAGGACCGGCGGTACGAGGCGATGGACGGCGGCGAGGTGATGCTCCGCGTGTTCGTGCTGGTGCCCGTCGGCACGGTCCTGGTGGAGGAGACCGCCTTCCGCGGCGTGCTCTACGGCCTCGTGGACCGCGTCCGCGGGGCGGTCTGGGCGACCGCCGTGTCGAGTCTGCTGTTCGGGCTGTGGCACGTGGTGCCGTCGCTGCACCTGGCGACCGCGAAACCGGCCGTGAACTCGGTCGTCGGCGACTCCGGGCTCGGGGCCGTGCTGGCGGTGCTGGGGGCCGTGCTGTTCACGGCGGCGGCCGGCGTCCTGTTCTGCGAACTGCGCCGCCGCAGCGGCAGCCTCCTGGCTCCCATGGGCCTGCACTGGGCGGTCAACGCCTTCGGCTACCTCGCCGGGTACCTGCTGCGCTGACCGGCGGCGCGGGGGGCTCAGTGCTGCGGCGAGACGATGTCCTTCAGCTCGTTCAGGTCCTGCGCGGTGAATCCGCCGGGCCGCATGACATCGTTCCAGGCGTCGACGTACGCGGCCTTGTACGTGTGGCCGTGGCCGTCCGGCACGCCGGTCGAGAACGGCAGGTCGGCGGTGACCTGCCAGAAGGTCACGAACGGAATCCAGACCATGGATTCGAGCACGTCCGAGCCGGGCCGCTCCCCGATCCAGTCGGGCTCGGTGAGCGCCAGGCTCGGGCTCCACCAGACGATCGGGTCGGACGGGTGCATGAGGTAGAGCACCCGCGGGCCCTCCCACGGCCGGTCCGCCGGAGGGTTCCCGGTGGCCGGGTCGTCGGTGAACCGGACGGTCCGCCCCTCCCGGTAGACGGGTTCGATCTCGGGACTGCCCGCGTCGCGGTGGTCGCTGAACTCGCGGAACAGCGTGTTGAAGTTGGGCGGACCGGCGAACACGGTGCCGGCCGTGCGGTTGCGCAGGTCGGCCTCCCCGCTGAAGGCCGTCTCACCGCCGAACGACCCCAGGCTCTCACCCGCCACGAACAGGCGCGGGCGCTGGTCCTGGGGCAGCTTGGACCATTTGTCGTAGACCGCGTCGAAGAGGTCGCGGCCGGCCGCGCGCGCCTTCGACTGGTCCACCAGGTACGACATCCACGACGGCAGGTACGAGTACTGGATCGCCACGCTGGCCGCGTCACCGTTGCCCAGGTACTCGAACGAGTCCACAGCGGCGGGATCGACCCAGCCGCTGCCCGTGGTGGTCATCACGAGCAGGTTCTCGCGTGCGAAGCCGCCCGCCCGTTCGAGGTCCGCGACCGCCCGGGCCGCCCGGGTCTCCGTGTCGTCGGAGGTCTCCAGCCCGGCGTAGGCGCGGATGGGCTCCTGCGCCGTACGGTGGGTGAACGCGCCGATCTCCTGGGCCGAGGGTCCTCCGTCGGCGAACGCCCGGCCCTCCCGGCCCAGTGAGTCCCACGGCACCAGCGAGCCGGGCCCGCCCGAGCGCAGCGCCGACGTGGGCTGGTGCACGCCTTCCGGGGTTTCAGTGTCACGCAGCGAGAAGGCCTCGTTGGACGCGTTCACGAAGCCGTTCAGCAGCAGCCCGGAGAACGCGGCCCACGCCAGACCCGCCACCAGGAGCCAGCCCACCACCCGCGCCGCGCGCCTGCCGATCCAGCGCCCGAGCAGGTCGGCGGCCCGGTGGTACAGGGCCCGCAGCCCCCGCCCGGTCAGGAGCAGGAGCAGGAAGACGAGGGCGGCGACGAAGGGGCAGGCGACGGTGAACAGGACGTTGTAGTCGGTGACCCCCATGAGCAGACGGATCTCGTGCTGCCAGTACTGGCCGAGCCCGAACGAGACGCCGAAGAGCACGACCGCGCAGGCGATCAGGACGAGCCACGACCGGCGCGAGGGGCTGCGCGCCTCCCGGTCGGCGAAGGCGCGCCACACGTAGGCGGTGACCACGCCCAGTCCGTAGCCGATGGCCGCGCTGATGCCGCAGACCAGGCCCTGGAGTACGCCGCCACGGGGGAGCAGTGACGGGGTGAAGGACAGACAGGCCAGGAGGAGCGCGCCCCAGCAGCCGGGCAGCGTCAGGCGGGGCCACCGGCGGTGTTCGCGTACCGGTTCGTCCTGTGCGGGAGGTTCCGGCGGGTCCTGGTTCATGGCGTCCTCCACGGCCATGGTGCCCTCGCCGCGTCGGCCGTGCCATCCGGGGCGTGGGCCGTCATTCCGGGCCGTCATTTCGGGCCGGCAGGCGGGGGACCGGCGGCCCCGTCGGGGCCCGGCGGGGACCACTGCGCTCCGGTGCGCAGCCGGAAGGCGGCGACCGCGGCCTCCACGGTGGGGAAGAAGTGCCGGGGGTCGATGGTCCGGGTGAGTTCGTACCGCTCGATCTTCCGTCGCACCGGGTCCTTCAGCTCGGCGAACACGAGGTGCACACCGTCCGCGTTGAGCGCCTCGTCGAGCTCCTCCAGCATGTCGGCGGCGGTGGTGTCCACGTCCGTCATCGGCTCCGCCGCGACGACGATCCAGTTCGGCCGCGGATCCGCGCCGGCCAGCCGCCTGACCTCGTCCCGGAAGGTCTTGGCGTTGGCGAAGATGAGCGGGGCGTCGAACCGGTAGATCACCAGGCCCGGCAGGTGTTCGGCGTGCGGGTACGAGCGGATGTCGTGGTAGCCCTCCAGGCCCCGGACCCGCCCCAGCACGGTTGCGTACGGCCACCAAACGCGCCGGAAGACGTTGAGGACGGACAGGGCCACGGCGATGGCGATGCCGGGCAGCACGCCGAGCAGGGCCACGCCGGCGAAGGCCGCGAAGCAGAGCAGGAACTCCGTCCGGCGCTGCTGCCAGAGCCGGACGGCCCCCGGGATGTCCGCGAGGGACAGTGACGCGGTGATGACCACGGCCGCGAGGGCCGGCTGGGGGAGGTCGCGGAACAGGCCCGGGGCCACCACGAGCATGAGGACGATGAGCGCGGCCCCGACGACCCCGGTGAGCTGGCTCCGGGCCCCCGCCCGCTCCGCCACCGCCGTCCGGGAGCCGCTGCTGCTGACGGGGAAGCCCTGGAAGAAGGCGGCCGCCAGGTTGGCCGCACCGACGCCCGCCATCTCCTGGTTGCCGCGGACCTCCTGGCCGGTGCGGGCCGCGAAGGCGGAGGCGTTGGAGATCGTGTCGGCCAGTGACACCAGGGCGATGCCCAGCGCACCGCCGAGCAGCGGCGCGAGGTCGGAAAGCCCCACCTCGGGGACGGTGAACGGCGGGAAGCCCTCGGGCAGTACCCCGACCAGGCCCACGCCGTGCTCGTCCAGGTCGAAGACGGCGGCCGCGGCGATCGCCAGGACCACCATCACGAGCACCGCGGGAACCTTCGGCAGGAAGCGCTGCAGGACCAGGATCAGGGCGATCCCCCCGAGGCCCACGGCGGCGGCGGCCGGTACCACCGCCCCGCCGGCGATCTCCCGCACGAGGCCGGCACACTCGCCGATCAGGTTGTCCGCCTCGACCTTGAAGCCGAGCAGCTTGGGGAGCTGGCCGATGAGGATGGTCAGGGCCAGGCCGTTCATGTAGCCGATCATCGTCGGTTTGGAGATCAGGTCGGCGACGAAGCCGAGCTTCGCCACCGAGGCCAGGATCATGATGGCCGCCACCATGACCGCGAGCATCGACGCGAGCGCGACGGCCCGTTCGGGATCCCCGTCGGCCGCCACCAGGGGCAGCACGGTGGCGGCGATCATCGGACCCAGCGAGGAGTCCGGGCCCAGCACCAGGATCCGGGACGGCCCGAACACCGCGTACCCGAGCATGCAGAGGATCGTCGTGTACAGGCCGGTGATGGCCGGCAGGCCCGCCAGCTCGGCGTAGGCCATGCCCTGCGGCACCAGCAGCGTGGTCAGGACGACTCCCGCGACCAGGTCCTTGGGCAGCCACTCGCGCCGGTAGGACGTCACCGCGCGGATCCCGGGAACCGCCCGGAAGCGGGAGAGCTCCCCGTGGCCGTCGTGCCGGGTGGTCACGGAACGGCCTTCCTCACGCGGTCCTTGACGTGGTCCTCGACGCGGCCCCCGACCGGCGGGCCACGAGCTTGCCGAGTTCCCACACGAGCAGGAGTACCACGGCGGCCAGCAGCGCCCAGCCGAACTGCCGCGCGTCGATCTCGGTCGTCCCGAGGACACGCTGGAAGCCGTCCATCTGGGTCACCAGCACGGAGAGCACGAACTGCGCCAGGGCGACCCAGTTCATCTGCCTGCTGTCGAACGTGGACGTCGTCAGCACGGAATCCGTCTCGCTGCGGCACTCGAACGCCGCCACGATCAGGCAGAGGGAGAAGGCCGTGAACGCGATCGACCGGCCGATCCCGACGTCGCCGTAGTGTCTTTCGCCGAGCGTGATCAGACCGAGCAGGAGGACGGTGATCGCCAGCCCGCCGAGCCCGACCGTGACCAGCACGGGACGGGTGAGCACCGATTCTCCGCGCGGACGCGGCCGGCGCCGCATGAGTCCGGCACTCTCCCGGTCGAAGCCGAGCGCGAAGCCGAAGGAGGCGTTGACGACGAAGTGGATCCACAGCACCTGCGGCGGGGTGAACGGCTCACCGGCGGCGATGTTGAAAACGGTGGCCCCGAGGAACGTCAGCACGAACGTGACCAGCAGGAGCAGGACGAACCGGATGTACTTGGTGAGGTTGTCGTAGATCGTCCGGCCCTGCTCGACGGCGTAGACGATGGTGGCGAAGTTGTCGTCGGAGAGGATCATGCGGCCGGCGTTCTTGGCCACGTCCGTGCCGCTGCCCATGGCGATGCCGATGTCGGCGGCCTTGATGGCGGGAGCGTCGTTGACGCCGTCGCCGGTCATCGCCACGACCTCGCCCTTCTTCTTCAGCGTGTTCGCGAGCAGCACCTTGTGCTCCGGGGCGACCCGCCCCACCACACCGATCCCCTCGATGCGGGCGAGCTGCTCCTCCTCGCTCATCGCGGCGAAATCGGAGCCGAGAACGGCCTCGCCGGGAATCCCGATCTGCCGGGCGATCGCCGCCCCGGTCGTGACGTCGTCCCCGGTCACCAGGCGGACCCGGATGTGCGCCGCCTGCGCGTCGGACACCGCGGCCTTGGCCTCCTCACGGGGTGGGTCGACCATGCCGACGAGACTGGTCATCCGCAGCCCGGTGACGTACGCGAGCAGGTCGCCCTCCGGATCGAAGCCGTCCGGGTCCAGGTCACGCATGGCCGCGGCCATCACGCGCCGCCCCTCGCCGCCCATCCGCTCGCTCTGCTCCTCGGCCCGGCGGAGCAGATCGGCGTCCCACGGGACGGTCTCGCCCGCCGCGAGCGCGGTGGCGGCCCGCGCCATCACCGCGGGGGCCGCTCCTTTGACGAAGCAGCGCACGACCTGCCGCCCGGAGGTGTCGACCGCCGAGTGGAAGGTGGCCATCAGCTTGTACCCGGGGTCGAACGGCAGGGTGGCGAGCCGGGGGAGGGCGTCCCGGGTGGCGTCGGTGTCCAGGCCGGCCTTGTGCGCGAGCACCAGCAGCGCCCCCTCGGTCGGATCGCCCACCACCTCGCCGCCCACCAGCTTGGCGTCGCTGGCCACCACGTACGGCAGGATCGCGTCCTCGATCCCCGCGGCGGACCCGGCGGCGTGGTGGACCTTCCCCGCGAGCCCGTAGCCCGTGCCCGACACGGTGTACCGGTCGGTGGGGCTCAGCACTTCGACGGCGGTCATCTGGTTCATCGTCAGGGTGCCGGTCTTGTCCGAGTTGATCGCCGACGTGAACGCCAGCGTCTCCACCGACGGCAGTTCCTTGACGATGGCGTTCCGCTTCGCCAGGTTCAGGCTCCCGACGGACAGGATCGCCTGGGTCACGGTCGGCAGGGCCTCGGGGATGGCCGCGATGGCCAGTGAGACCGCGCTGACGAACAGCACGTCCCAAGCCTGGTCCCGCTGGCGCCCCAGGGCGAACATCACGATCATGGTGAGGCCCGCCGCCCCCGTGATCCACAGGGTCAGCCGGTCGAGCTCCTTGGTGAGCGGCGGCACTTCCTTCTCGGTGGCCGACAGCATTCCGGAGATCTTGCCGAGCTCCGTGTCCGCGCCGGTCGCGGTGACGATCATGACCCCGCTGCCGTGGGTGACCGGGGTGTTCATGAACGCCGTGTTGGTCTGGTCGCCGGGCGACAGCCGGCTGCCCTGCAGCGGGCCGGTCTCCTTCGCGGCGGGAACGCTCTCACCGGTCAGCGCCGACTCGTCGATCTGCAGGGCGCTGGCCTCGATGAGACGTCCGTCCGCCGGCACCTGGTCCCCGGCGGAGATGAGCACGACATCACCGTCGACCAGCTGTTCGGCGGGGATCTCGGCCTCCCTGCCGTCCCTGCGCACCCGGGCCGTCGCCTTCATCATCGACTTCAGCGCGTTCATGGCGCTCTCGGCCTTGCCCTCCTGGCGCAGGCCCACGACCGCGTTCAGCAGCGTCAGTACGATCAGCAGGATCGCGGTGGTCCACTCCTGGATGACCAGCGAGACGATCGCCGCGGCCACCAGGACGATCTGCATGTAACTGCGGTACTGGGCGAGGAAGCGGCGCCAGGCCGGTGTCCGCTGCTCCTCGGGCAGGGCGTTGGGGCCGTGCGCGGCCAGGAGCTGCGCGGCCCGCGCCGCGGACAGGCCGGCCGCGGGATCGACATCGAACGCCGCCACGACCTCCTCGGGGGAGCGCGCGTACCAGCCGTCCCCGGCAGCCCGGGGCGGTTCCGCCACGGAATCCGACCGCACCGTCATGGTTGTGCCTCCGATCCGGGGCCGCGGACGCGTCCGGGCCGGCCGCGCGCCGTCCGAGGGCCGCTAGCCACGCTTCTTCTTCGGCTTGCTCCTCGGCTTGCCGTGCCGGGCGGCGTACGGATCGGCCGGGGCGCCGGCCGGGGCCTCCCGCTCCAGGCCCCGCTTCGTGACGAGGAGATCCTTGCGGGCCTCCTCGCCCACATCGGGGTACTGCGGATCGATGTCGATCAGGGTGTGTGCGAGGACCGCCGCCGCGCAGATCCGTGCGAACCACTTCCGGTCCGCCGGCACGACGTACCACGGCGCCCACTTCGTGCTCGTGGCCGACAGCATCTCGGAGAACGCGTGCTGGTACTCGTTCCACCGGCGCCGCTCGCGGACGTCGGCGGCGGAGAACTTCCAGTTCTTCTCCGGCAGGTCGATCCGCTTCAGGAAACGGGTGCGCTGCTCCTCCTGGGACAGGTTCAGGAAGATCTTCACCACCTTGAACCCGTTGTCCGTGAGGTAGTGCTCCCAGCGGTTGATCTCCCGGTAGCGCCGGTCCCAGATGCCCGGCCCGACGACGTCCTGCGGCAGCTTCTGCCGCAGGAGGACCTCGGGGTGGACCCGTACGACGAGGACCTCCTCGTAGTGCGAGCGGTTGAAGATGGCGATCTCGCCGCGTGCGGGCAGCCGCCGGGCGTAGCGCCACAGGTAGTCGTGGTCGAGTTCCTCGGAGGAGGGCACCTTGAAACTGCTGACCCGCACGCCCTGGGGATTGACGCCGCTCATCACGTGGCGGATCGTCCCGTCCTTGCCTCCGGCGTCGAGCGCCTGGAGGGCGAGCACCACGCCGTACGTGTCCTGGGCGGCCAGCCGCTCCTGGTACTCGGCGAGCAGCGACACCCCGGTCCGCAGGAGCTCGGTCCCGTCCCGCTTCTTCATGCCGGCCTTGTAGCGGGGATCGAAGTCCCGTTCCAGACGCACCTTCGACCCCGGTCGCACTCGCAGCGGCTCGATGAAGTCCGCGATGCGTTCGGCTCTGTCGTCGGACATCAGCGCTCGCCCCTTCCCCGGCCCCCGGCGGTCACGGCCCGTCCCCCGCGGTGTCCGGGGTGCTCCCGGTGGCGGCGGCGAGCGCCTTCCGGGACCGGCGTTCGGCCAGGATCGGGACGTACTTTCTGACCTTGGCCTGCCGGAACGCGTCGTACGCGGCCTCGACCGTCGTCTCGACGGTGTCCGCGTCGACCGAGGGGTAGGCCGCCTTCAGCCGGGCCACGGTGGTCCGGACGGACGCGAGCTCCTCCGGGGTGGGTGACCGCTCTTCCGCTGTCCGTGCCCCGGGATCTTCCATGGCGGGGGAGCTCCCGGTCCGCTTCGCGCCCTGGAGCGTTGCAGGTGCCATATCCCACGACCTTCGGACCGCCGGTCCGCGCATGCCGACATCGGGTGAGGGTGTTCGTCATGGCGATTCTCTGCCAAACGGGACAAGATCGCCCATTGGGTGCGCGAACGTGGGAATGCGGGTGGTGCGGCCGGGCCCGGCAAGGTCCGGAAGGGGCGGTCTAGCAGCCGCCCGGGCTCTTGTAGGCGGCCTCGCACTCCGCACCGGCGCCGCGGGCGACCTCCGTGCACAGCGTGGCTTCGACCTTGCCCAGGAGGCGGGCCAGTTCGGCGCGTTCGGCGATGTCCAGGCCGTCCAGGGTCTGGCGTTCCAGTTCGCCCCATGCCCTGCGGACCTCGACCAGGAGTCCGCAACTGGCGTCCGTCGCCTCGACCAGCGAGGCCCGCCGGTCCGAGGGGTCCGGGCCGCGCCGCACGTGGCCGGAGAGCTCCAGGCGCTGGAGCATCTTGGTCACCGTCGAGGGGTCGAGGCCGACCGCCTTGATCAGCTCGGACTGGCGCACCGCCCCGCTGTCCCAGAGGTGCATCATCAGGAACTCCTGCCCCGGGTGCAGCCCCAGGTCCCGCAGGACCCGGCCCGCCGCGATCCGGTGGAGCCGGGAGACCCGGCTGATCGCATGACTCACCGGCCCGTCCAGCACCGCACTCGGCACCGCCGCGCACTGCGCGGCGGAGCGCGGCTCCTGTACGGATTCCGCGGTCATGGAAGCGCTCCTCCTGGTCGGTCCGGCAGATCTCCGGCAGATCCCCCAGGTGGATTCTACCGTCCGCCCACATTTTATCTTGGTCGGCCAATCAATGAGGTACGCTGCATCCCGCAGCCAATCATTGGCCGACCAACTATCTTTGTGGGGCAGACATGACCAGCGCCTTCGAACCGGTCCACGTGGCCGGGGCCACCCTCTCCAACCGGATCGCCCTCGCTCCGATGACCCGCAGCCGCGCAGGTCAGGGCGGCATCGCGACCGGTCTCGTCGCCGAGTACTACACCCAGCGCGCATCCGCCGGCCTGATCATCACCGAGGGGATCCAGCCCTCCGTCGTCGGACAGGGCTACCCCTTCACCCCCGGCCTGCACAGCGCCGAGCAGGTCGCGGCCTGGCGCGAGGTCACCGACTCCGTGCACGCGGCGGGCGGCCGGATCTTCGCCCAGCTGATGCACTCCGGCCGCATCGGCCACCCGACGCTGCTGCCCGACGGCCTCGTCCCGGTGGCCCCGTCGGCGGTGGCCGCCCAGGGCCAGCTGTTCGCCGGCGACGGCATGAAGGACTTCGTCACCCCGCACGAGCTCACCGGGGCCGAGGTACGGCAGACCATCGCCGACTACGCGCAGGCCGCCCGCAACGCGGTCGAGGCCGGCTTCGACGGGGTGGAGCTGCACGGGGCCAACGGATACCTGATCCACCAGTTCCTCGCCCCCGGCTCGAACCTGCGCACCGACGAGTGGGGCGGCTCCACGGAGAACCGGATCCGCTTCGCGGTGGAGGTGGTCAAGGCGGTGGCCGCCGCCATCGGCGCCGACCGCACGGCACTGCGCGTCTCGCCCGGCAACACGTACAACGACATCTCCGAGCCCGACCCGCAGCCCGTCTACGAGGCCCTGGTCAACGAGATCGACGGACTCGGCCTGGCCTACCTCCACGTCCTGGAGCACGCCCCCGAGGCACGCGAGGCCACCCTCGCCCTGCGCAAGCAGTTCTCCGGACCGTTCGTGCTGAACCCGGCGACCGAGGGCCCCACCGACCACCGCGCCCTCACGCTGATCGAGGACGGCGTCGCCGACCTCCTCGCCTTCGGAGCCCTCTTCCTCGCCAACCCGGACCTGCCGGAGCGCCTGCGCACCGAAGGCCCGTACAACACCCCTGACCCCGCCACCTTCTTCGGGGGCGACGCACGCGGCTACACGGACTACCCGACCCGCTAGCGGGGACCCGCCCGGGCGGGTGCGGGCGGTCCGGAGGGGTCCGGCAGTATGGCCCCGTGAACCCCTTACCCCGATGCCGTGACAGCGCCGCCGCCCCCGATCTCCGGCGGACCCGGCTGCTGGCGGCCGGGGCCGCGGTGGCGACCGTGGGTGCGGGGCTCGGACTGCGGGCCGTCGCGGCGGGGAGCACGGCGAAGTACGGGGGAGACGCCCTGTACACCGTCCTGCTGCTGACCCTCGTCGTGCTGGTCGCGCCCCGGCTGACGCCCCTGCGGGCGGCCGGGACCGCGCTGGCAGCCAGCTGGGCCGTCGAGTTCCTCCAGCTGACCGCCGTACCGGCGGAGCTCTCCCGGCACAGCACCGTGGCCCGCCTGGTCCTCGGTTCCACCTTCAACGCACCCGACCTGTTCTGGTACGCGGTCGGCGCGGCAGCCGGCTGGCTCCTGCGCACCGTGCTCGGGCCGTCCGGGACGGCCGATCGGAGGCCGTCCTGATGGCGCCGGACTCGATCTACCGCAGCGAGGCGGGCCGGGAACTCGTCCGGCGCTGGTGCGACGAACAGCTCGACGGGTGGGACGTGCCGCACGAGCGGACCGTGGTGGACGCCAACGGAGCGCGGACCCATGTCGTGTCCGCCGGCAGCGGTGGCACCACGGTCGTGTTCGTCCCGGGGACCAACTTCAACGCCGCCGCCTCGCTGCCCCTGGCCACGGCTCTCGTCGCCGCCGGCCACCGGGTGTCGCTGCCGGACGTCCCGGGACAGCCCGGCCTCAGCTCCGGCGACCGGAACCTCGCCGGGGGCCGGTTGTCCTGGTACGGCGGATGGCTGGACGAGGTGATCGCCACGACCTCGCCCGGCCCCGTGGTGGTGATGGGGCACTCCTTCGGCGCCGCCATCGCCCTGTCGAGCGCGTCCAGGCACATTGAACGCCTCGTTCTCGTCTCTCCCGGTGGCCTCACCGGGCTGCGCCTGCCCCCTGGCCTGCTGGCCGCCTCCGCCGCGTGGTTCCTGCGCCCCGCCCCCAGGAGCAGCGCCAGGCTCCTGCGGGCCATGCTCGCCCCCGGCCACGAGCCCAGGGAACGGCTGGTGGAGTGGATGACGCTGGTGGCCCGGCACTCCCGCTCCAGCGGGGCACCCGGCACGGCGGACCTGCCGGCGAAGCCGGTGCCCCGCACGGTCTTCACCGGGGAGCGCGACGTGTTCCTCCCGCCGAGGCGGCTCGGCCCGGCGGTGACCCGCACGCTGGGCGTCGAACTGCGGGTACTGCCAGGGGCCGGACACCTCGTGGTGGAGGAGGCCCCCGAACGGCTGGCCGCCCTGGTCGGCGGCGGGACGTGACGGCTCGGGCGAGCGGCGCCTGTCAGGGGGGCCGGCGAGCGCTGTTCAGCCGGGCGGCCTGCCGCGTCAGGTGATCGCGCTCGGCGAGGTTGGGCGCCTTGCGGGCCGCCTCCGCGTACAGCCGCGCCGCCGTCACCACGTCGCCGTCGCGCTCGTGGAGGTACGCCGCCACCGCGGTGTGGCGGGGCAGCGCGTCGTCCAGTGCCGCGAGCGCCGCGAGTCCGGCGCGCGGCCCGTCGGCCTCGCCGACGGCCACCGCGCGGTTGAGCCGCACGACCGGGCTGTCGGTCAGGAGCACGAGTTCGTCGTACCACTCGACGATCTGCACCCAGTCGGTCTGCTCGGCGGTGGGCGCGTCGGCGTGGAGCGCCGCGATGGCCGCCTGGGCCTGGAACTCGCCCAGCCGGTCGCGGGCGAGGGCCGCCTGCAGGATCCGTACGCCCTCGGCGATCGCCGCGGTGTCCCACCGGCCGCGGTCCTGTTCGGCGAGCGGCACCAGACTGCCGTCGGGCGCGGTCCGGCCGGCGCGCCGGGCGTGGTGGATCAGCATGAGGGCAAGCAGCCCGGCCACCTCGGGGTGGTCGACCCGGGCCGCGAGCTGCCGGGTGAGCCGGATGGCCTCGGCGGCGAGGTCGACGTCGCCGGAGTAGCCCTCGTTGAAGACCAGGTAGAGCACGCGCAGCACGGTGGCGACATCGCCGGGACGGTCGAACCTTCCCCGAGCTCTTCGAGCAGGGGAGACCCCATGGCCGGAGACCGTGCGCTTGGCCCGGCTGATGCGCTGCGCCATGGTCGCCTCGGGCACGAGGTAGGCCCGGGCGATCTGGCGGGTGGTGAGCCCGCCGACGGCGCGCAGCGTGAGCGCCACCGCGGACGACGGCGTCAGCGACGGGTGGGCACACAGGAAGTACAGCCAGAGCGTGTCGTCCACCGCGGGCGCCGGCCCGGGCGGTGGCTCCTCCTCCACGAGGTCCTCACGCCGGCGCCGGGCGGTGTCCGCCCGGGTCGCGTCGAGGAACCGGCGCCAGGCCACGGTGACCAGCCAGCCCTTCGGGTCCCGCGGAGGGTCGGCGGGCCAGGTGCGGACCGCCTCGATCAGCGCTTCCTGGACGGCGTCCTCGCCCGCCGCGAAGTCGGCTCCGCGGCGGACGAGGATCCCGAGCACGCTCGGCGTGAGGCTCCTGAGCAGGGCCTCGTCCATCGGTGAGGTCATTCCGTGATGGTGGGCGGCGCGGCCAGGAACGGGCGCAGTTCGAGCCACTCGTGGATCGGCTTCCCGCCCGCCCCGGGGGCGGCCGACAGTTCTCCGGCCAGTTCGACGGCGCGCTCGTAGCTGTCCACGTCGATCACCATCCATCCGGCGATCAGGTCCTTGGTCTCCGCGAACGGGCCGTCGGTGACCGGCGGGCGCCCCTCCCCGTCGTACCGGACGAAGGTCCCCTCGGGGGAGAGTGCCTGGCCGTCGACGAACTCGCCGGTCCCTTCGAGCCGGGCCGCGAAGTCGTGCATGTACTGGATGTGCGCCGAGATCTCCTCGGGCGTCCACCGGTCCATGGGCACGTCGTTGACCGCTGCCGGGGCGCCGCGGTAGTGCTTGAGCAGCAGGTACTTGGCCATGATGGTTCTCCTCGGTCCTGGTGCGACCCATTGTGGTCGCGTTCACCCCTGGGACGGAGCCGGCCACGGGTTCTCGACATCCCGTCCGAAGTTCTTTCGACACGTACGGACGAGCCCGTGTGAGCGGACCCGGGCCGGGGCGGATCGCGCCGAATGCACGCGGAATCAGCCCATCCGGATCTCCGGCTGCCGAGCGGTTCCGCAGCGCTTTCCGGATGCCCGCCGAGGTCGGAGGGCCACCGGTCGCACCGGGGTGGAACGGGTGGAGCACCCGGCTCAGGCCACGCGCCCCCGCACGCCTCCCGCCGTGACGTTCCCTCACGGCGGTAGCTGGGCAGCCGGTTGATGCTGATCGATCGTCTCGTGAGGGGAACCCCGATGACCAAGGTCCTGGTGCTGCACGGCGTATGCCTCGTGAGGTCGGCCCTGGCCGCGCTCCTGAGATCCGAAGGCGACTTCGACGTCACCTCCGCCGGCTGGCGCGCCGCCGCGCGCCAGGCCGAATTCTTACGACCCGACGTGGTGGTCGTGGACCTCGACTGTCCGGGGGTCTCGGCCGCCCTCGTCGAGGACGCGGGCGCCGCCCGCCTCCTGCCCCACTCGCCCACGCCCACCCCCCTGCTCGTGCTCGCCCGGGCCGACCTGCCGGGCTCGCTGCAGCGCGCGTTCCGGACCCAGGCGCTCGGCTACGTGGACAAGGACGGCTCGCCCGCCCGGCTGGTCCGGGCCGTCGGGAAGGTCGCGGCGGGAGAACGCTTCATCGACGCCACGCTCGCCTCGGCCTTCATGGAAGCCGACCCCATCCCGCTCAGCCCGCGCGAGCTGAGTGTGCTGGCCCGCGCCGCTGAGGGCGACTCGATCGCGGAGATAGCCCGCGCCCTGCACCTCGCCAGCGGAACCGTACGCAACTACATGGCCGCCGTGACCCGGAAAACCGGCGCCCGCAACCTGATCGACGCCATCCGGATATCCCGGCGGGCCGGCTGGGTCTGAGCCGCCGGCCCGGGTTCCCCCGGCCCTCCCTCACCCTCGCGCGTTCCACAGGCCCACCAGCTCCCGGTACAGGGGTGACCTGGCCGGGAGCTCCGCATGCGTGCCGCACACCGCCCGGGTCCCGTCGAGTACGAGGACCCGGTCGGCCCTGACGGCGGAGGAGATGCGGTGGGCGACCACCACCAGCGTGCCGGGGCGTTCCGCGAGCGCCCGTTCGGCGTGCTCCTCGGTCCGGGGGTCGAGGTGGCAGGTGGCCTCGTCCAGCAGCAGCAGGGGGGCGGGGGAGAGGTAGGCGGCGGTGAGGGCGAGGTGCTGCCGCTCGCCCGGGGTGAGCCGGCCCGGATCGACGGCCGCGTCCAGTCCGCCGAGCCGGGCCACGAGTGCGTCCGCGCCAAGGGCGGCCGTGGCCCGCTCCACCTCGCCCCGAGGCACCGGGCCCGGGCACAGGTGGGTCAGGTTCTCGCGGACCGTACCCGTGAAGACGTACGCCTGCTGGGGCAGCAGCGTCCGGCGGACATCGGGGCCGGGCCCCGGGCCACCGGGCCCCGAGATGCCGCGCGCGGGGCCGCCCGCCACCCGTACGGTTCCCCGGCCGGGCGGCAGCAGGCCGGCGATCAGGGCGGTGAGGGTGGACTTGCCGATGCCGCTCGGCCCCACCACGGCCAGGTGTTCGCCCGGCCCGACCACCAGGTCGAGGCCGTCGATCACCGGGTGCGCGCGGGGACCGTAGGCGAAGCGGACCCGACGCAGTTCGACGGCGGGCGCGGGCGCGGGCGGTGCGGGCGGAGGGAGCGGTGCGGGCGGCGAGGACGGTGCCGGCGGTGCGGGTACCGGCCCCGGGTCCGCCGCCCGGGGTGCGGAGTCCGGCCGCGGGGCCGCCGGTTCCGGATCGCAGAACCGGTCCAGCACCACCAGCAGCCGCGTGCCCGCCGCGCCCACCGCCGTCATCAGCGCGTCCAGGGCGGGCAGCAGCGACTGCACGAGGTAGGTGAGGGCCCCAGCCACCGCCCCCGCGCTCACCCCGCTCCCGAGCAGCCAGGGCGTTCCGGCCAGCAGGACGACGACCGGCAGCCGGCCCGCGACACCCAGGGCCAGCGTGCGCAGCGCGGTCCACCGCGCGAGCCGCCCGGTCAGCCGCTCCTGCGCGGCGATCAGCTGTTCCACCCCGGCTCCGGCGCTCGCCCCGCCCCCGCACGCGACGACGTCGCGCAGCCCCGCCGCCAGCTCGCCCGCGCGCGCGGACAACGCCTCGTCGGCGTCGAGCGCCGCACGCTGCACCCGTGCCATCGGGTGCAGCGTGGCGAGGAAGGCGGCCGTACCCAGGAGCAGCGCGGGCAGTACGAGGACCAGCAGGACGGGGGCCAGCGCGGCCAGCCCGAGCAGGGCGCCCAGGGCGGTGAAGACGAACGACCGGGCGATCAGGACCAGTCCGGCGAAGGAGTCCCGGGCCATCTCGGTCTGCTGCGTGAGCCGGGAGACCGCACCCGCGTCACCGGCCCGCCCGGGATCGGCGACGGCGCGCCCGATCGCCTGGCGCACGGAGCGCCGCACCAGGCCGTCGCGCAGCGGTTCCACCAGGTCCGCGAGCCCGCCGAACACCCCGCGCAGGGCGAGGGCGCCGAGCAGCGCGCCCCCACCGGCCACGGCCAGCCAGCCGATGCCGGTCCCGGTACGGCCGGCGAGGAAGCCGTCGTCGAGGGCGCGGGCCACCGCGTAACCGCCGAGGAAGGTGTGCGCGGACTCCAGCAGGGACCAGAGCGCGAGCCGGCACAGCGTCCGGACCCGCCCGCGCAGGAAGCGGCGGCCCTCGCGGGACACCCGGCGCCAGGTGCCGTACTCGCTCATCGGACCGCCTCCCGGCCGGGCGGCCCACCGGCCGCTTCCGCTTCCGTTTCCGTGTCCGGGGCCGCCCCCGCGCCGAACACCGCCCGGTAGCCGGGGTCCCGCCACAGTTCCGCGTGCGTACCGGTGGCCCGGACCCGTCCCGCGTCGAGCCAGACGACGAGGTCGGCGCGGGCGGCGGTGGCGACGCGGTGGGCGACGACGAGGCGGGTCCCCGGCCGGACCTCGCTCGCCAGGGCCCGCTCCACCTCGCGGGCGGTGAGGGTGTCCAGGCTCGACGTCGCGTCGTCCAGGACGAGCAGCCGCCCCGCACGGCAGAACGCCCTTGCCAGGCCGAGGCGTTGCAGCTCCCCGCCGGACAGCGGCGCGTCCGTGAGCGCCGTGTCGTACCCCTCGGGCAGGCGGCGGACGAAGGCGTCGGCCCCGGCCGCCCGCGCGGCGGCGCGCACGGCCTCCAGGTCCCGGTCGGGGTCAGGGCCGGGGTCCGGGTCCGCGTGGGGATCCGGCCGGCCGCCGAAGGCGACGGCGGCCGCGACGCTCCCCCCGAAGAGGGCCGGCCGTTCGAAGGCGTGGCCGACCTCGCGGCGCAGCTCCTCGGCCGACAGCTCGTCGAGCGGTACGCCGTCGAGGAGGACCCGGCCCTCGTCGCACGCCGTGAGCCGTCCCGCCACGGCGGCCAGCGTCGTCTTGCCGGAGCCCGAGCGGCCGACCACGACGGCGGTCGTCCCACCGGGGATCCGCAGGTCGACGTCGTGCAGCAGCACGGTGCCCGCGCGGACCACCCGTACCCCGCGCAGCTCCAGCGTGCCCGGCCCCGCCTCGGGCAACCGGCTTTCACCCTGCGGGAGTTCGGGGAGCATGAAGAGGGCCGCGGTACGGCGGGCGGCGGCCCGGCCGCGCACCACGGCCGCCAGCCGCCCCGTCACGGCGCCCACCCCGGCCGCGAGGCCCGCGTAGCGGACGGCGGCGAGGAGCCCGCCGACGCCGAGCGCCCCCTCCGCGAGGCGGACCCCGCCCACGCCGAGGACCACGTACAGCAACAGCGGCATGAGGGCGGCGGTACGCGCCACGGTCGCGCCGTAGATCCGCCACGTCCGCCGCCCCTCGGCGCCGAGCTCCGGCAACCGGGCCAGTACGCGCGCCTGTTCGCGCTCGGCGGTACCGGCGGCGGCGATGGTACGGGCGCCCCCGAGGGCCTCCACGAGGCGGCCGGCCAGGTCGAGCTGGACCTCCTGGTAGCGGCTGACGCTGGCCCCCGAGTCGCGGGCGAAGGCCCTCAGCAGCAGGGCGAGCAGCGGGAGCCCGGCGAGGAAGGCCAGCGCGGTCCATACGTCGACCAGGAACAGCGCCACGAGCCCGCCGAGCGGGGGGACCAGGGCCACGGACGCGGTCACGACGGCCGCCGGTACGGCGCCGGCGGTGGTGGCCTGCGCGGTCAGCCGGGCGGAGAGCTCACCGGGGGAGTGGCGCGCGGCATGGTGCGGTGCGGTGCGCAGCAGCCGGCGGAGCCCGAGCCGCCGCAGCCAGGCGGTGGAGCGGGCGTCGACACCGCCGGTGAGCCGGGCCGTCGCCGCGTCGAGCAGCACCTCGGCGGCGATCACCGCGGCGCACCACGCGGTCCACCAGGCGCCGGCGGGGTCCTGCCGCAGCAGCAGGTCGAGGGTGTGGCCGAGGACCGCCGGCTCGGCCAGGGCCGCGCCGGCGGCGGCCACCGCACAGCCGGCCGCGGCGGCGAGGCGGCGTGCGCTGTGTCGCGCGGCCGCCCGCAGGGCCCGATCGGCCGCGCGGGCGGCCGGCGCCTCGCCGGGGGGATCGGGCACAGTCATGGGGCGCGGGCTCCAGGGGTGTGGTGCGGGCCCGGGCGGCGAACCGCCCGGGCCCAGGAGGACCTGATCCCTGATCAGTTACAGGTCGTGATGCTCAGGCTGCTGTCCCCGCAGAGGAGCAGGCTGGCGCGGCTGCCGCCACCGGTGAGGTGCGCGGCCTCGGTGGCCTCTTCCTTGGGGGTTTCCATCGACTGCAGGTCGAGAAGCGTCATGTTCGTTTCCTCTTCACTGTGGTGTTCCGATGGGACACGGCCCCCGCGAGGGGGACCGGCTCTGGGGCCGCCGCGGTGGACCGCGGCGGCGGGAGGAACGGCAGGTGCGCGCGCCCGCCGGGCGCGGCGCCGCCGAGGGCGAGGAGCGCGCCGGCCGTGCCCGTGGACAGGTCCATGGACAGGCGCATCATCTGCTCGCCGGGGAAGGCCAGGAAGCCCTGGTAGGGGACCGCGTGCCGGGCAAGCGCCTCCACCTGCCGGGCGATGTCCGCGGGTGCGGAGCCCGGACCCGGCGTCGTGGTCCGGGCCAGGTGGAGGATCATGCCGGCCGCACCGCGGAACAGGCCGGGCTGGGCATAGAAGGTCGCCTGGGCGGCGCGGACGATCTCCGGCCGGGCCCGTTCGAAACGGTCGTCCCGCGCGTGCTCCAGCCAGTCGTCCAGCACCATGCCGATCCCTACGCTGCCGCCGCCGAGGTAGGGCATCGTGCGCCAGCCCTCGTCGACCTGCAGGGTGCCGAACGCGCTGGTCACGCAGCGGTCGAGATCGCGGTGCAGGGCCCGGCCGGCCCGGATCAGCGACTCCTGGTCGCCGGTGCGCTCGTAGAGCCGCAGATGGAGCAGCGCGGGTCCGCTGTGACCGTGGAGCAGACCGGCCCGTTTCGGTCCGGCCGCAGCCGTGGACGTGGATACGGACGTGGACGCGGCATCGGCGAGGAGCTCGGCGCAGCGCAGGGCCGCGGCGTGCAGTTCGCCCTCGCCGGTGGCCGAGCCCAGGGAGTCCAGGGCCAGGCCGATGCCGGCGAGTCCGCCGTGCAGGTCGGGTCCGGCCGACTGCCAGGGCTGGCCCAGCAGTTGTTCGGCGAGGGCGAGCGCGCGGTCGCGGTGGCCGAGCCGTTCCAGGGTCCAGGCGAGACCGGCGAGGCCGTCGTAGAAGCCCAGCGGCATCCCGGAGGCCGGCTCCTTCGTACGGGCCAGCAGCCATTCCTCGGCCTCGGGCCAAGGACCGGCGCCGGTCTCGGCGAGCGCGTACAGCACACCGGCCGCCCCGTAGCCGAAGCCGGTTCCGCCGCCGGCGGTCGCGAACTGGGCCGGGTCCCCGGGGAAGAGGCGATCCTCGCGGTCGAAGGTGGCGCTCGCCCGGATCGCCGCCGTCATCGAGGCACATGCGGCGGCCAGGTCGCCCGGCTCGACCGGCAGGTAGGGGCGGGCACGGGGTACGGCCCCGCGACCGCCGGAACCAGAGCCGGAACCAGAGCCGGGATCGGGGTCGGGACCTGCGTCGGGACCGGGGTCGGCGAGGATCTCCCGTACCGCCTCGTCGAGGAACCCACGGGGTACCGGGAACTGCTCGGCGGCGATGTCGGCCAGGTGCGCCGCCTTGGCCCGGTCCAGGACCAGCAGGCTGGTCAGCGGCAGGAACAGGGCCAGCCGCAGACAGGCCAGGGCGTACCGGTCGACGGCGAAACCGCGCCGGCCGGCCGGCGCGACGAACGCCGGGTTGGCGACGGTCTGGCGCAGCCCCTCGTCCACGTGGGCGGCGGCCTCGAAGTCGAGCAGCGCGACCGACATCCCTCCGGTCCCCTCGTCCTCCGCGACCATGATGTTGAACAGGTGGAGGTCGTTGAAGACGATGCCGCGGGCGTGCACCGCCTCCACGGCCTGCGTCACCTGCCGGTGGACCTCCAGCGCCCACCGGGTGTACTCCGCGAGCTCCGTGGGATCGGGGTCCGCCTCGATCAGCGGGTGGCGCCGGGCGAAGTAGGTGTTGAGGGGCTTGCCCTCCAGGTACTGCATCACCAGGAAGTGGTGGTCCCCGACGGTGAAGGTGCCGTGGACCGCGGGCACGCAGTCCAGCCCGGCCAGTTGCTCCAGGGCCCTGCGTTCGCGGTGCAGCCGGGTCACGGCGTCCGCCCCGTCGGCCGCGAGCCCCGCGAAGGGGCGCGCCTCCTTGAGGACGACCGGCTCGCCGGTGCGCACGTCACGGCCGGCGTAGACACCGCCACCGTTGGAGAAGTGCAGGGCGCGCTCGACCGTGTACGGAAGGCCTTCGAGGGTGACGGCGGCACGCCGGGCCAGATGGGGCGCGAGGAACGCGGGCACCTCGACCCACTCGGGCGGCTGGAACACCGGACCCCGCGGGTCCGGTACGAGCCGGCCGTCCGGGGTCTCGATCGCCGGGACGAGCTCGCCGCGGTCGTCGTAGCAGTGCCGCAGGGTGAAACTCCCGTAACGCAGGTGCACGGGACCGTCGTTCCAGCGCAGGTCGCTCAGGATGTACGGGCCGGGCTCCCCGGCCAGCAACGCGTCGAGCTCCTCGGCGACGCGCCGGCACTGCTCCTCGTCCGCCGGGTACACGGTGAGGAACTTGCCGCTCGCCGCGCGGTCGGCGTACTTCGCGTTGCGCAGGTGCAGCAGGTACCGGCTCGGCACGAACTTGAAAGCGATCCGGCGCTCCACGCAGTACGTGCGGACCCGTTCGAGGACGGACTCGGCGTTGTCCAGGCCCGCCGAGACGTGGATCTTCCAGCCCTGGGAGGGCAGCCGGGCGTCGACGGGCCGCAGCGCCAGCCAGTCCCCGCTGCGGTGTGTCTGCCACCCCGCCGGTACGGGGGCGAGCGCGGCCGGGTAGTTCTGCTCGGCCCGCCGGTACGGCGCGTCGTAGAACCAGCGGTCGGCGTCGCAGAAGGCGGCGTACCCCTTGTTCACTCCTGCTCCCTCGGTCGGTGACGTGCTCACGCTGTCACGCGGTCCGAGGGCCGCGACAGTCGCGGCTGTCACCGATGGGGTGTGCAGTACGCACGAGTCAACAAGAGCCGGAAGGGGGCCGGCGGGTCAGTCCTTGCTCGCCGACTGCCAGCTCATGCCCCAGCCGTACTCGATGTCCGCCGCCTGCTGCTTGAAGACGCCGGGCGCCGGCAGGAGGTACTTCGCCTCCCTCCGGACGATCAGCTCCCCGCCCACGTTCTCGATCAGTGCGATCGCGGCCACCGGTGACGGGACGGTGCATTCGTCCAGGCGCACCTCGATCGGCGGACCGACCGGCGGATGGAGCGTGGCGACCCCTTGAAGCCCGGCGAAACTGGTGGCCCCGGCGTAGATGACCACGAACACCAGGAGGCGCTCGATCTCGGCCGCGTGATCGAGGTTGATCATGAGGTTCTCGCCGGCCTCGCTGGCACCGGTCCGGTCGTCGTGGTCCAGCTGGATGTACGGCGGTTGGTGGAACGAGCCGAACTGGTTGTCGATGGGGTGGACGATCCCCTTCGTTCCGTTCCGCAGCTCCCACAGGCAGGAGAGGTCGAGATCGATGTCCTCCAGCCGGACGGCGTCCTTCCCCTTCCGCATCCAGCCGCGCGGCGGCACGGCGGCGCTCCACGTGAGATTGACCCGCATGCCGCCGGAGGTGGCTCCTTGCTTGGTCAGCGACACCGCGGGGGCCGCTTTCGTCAAGGTGATCTTCGACAGCTGTACCGGACGGGCGGGCTCGGGCGGAGTCACCGCCCGCTGCACCGGCACCGGCACGGGCACGGGCAGCGGTGCCGACGGAGGTGGGGCCGGAGCCGGGGCGGGATCGTCGACCGTGATCCCGAAGTCGGTGGCGAGCCCGGCCAGACCGGAGGCGTACCCCTGGCCCACCGCCCGGAACTTCCAGGCGCCGGCCCGCCGGTACAGCTCCCCGAGCACGAACGCGGTCTCCGACGTGGCATCCGTGGCGTCGAACCGCGCCGTCTCGGCGCCGCTCCGGGCGTCCAGGACGCGGACGAAGAGGCCGGACACCTGACCGAACGTGCCGTCGGTGGACGCCGCGACCACCACGGTCCCGATCTCCTCCTCCACCCCGGACAGCGTCACCCCGATCGTTTCGAGCACGCCCGTGCCGTCCTGACGCCGTCCCTCGTGGCGCACGGCACCACTGGGGTGCACGGGCTGGTTGTAGAACACGAAGTCGTCGTCCGACCGCACCCTGCCGGCTGCCGTCAGCAGCAGGGCCGACACGTCCACATCAGGCGCTCCGGGACCCCCTTGCCAGCCCAGCTCCACCCGGACCGTGGCGCTCGGCACCGGTACGTTGGCACCCTTCCGCATGGACATGCGGTCCCCCTTCCGCTGGGTGTCTCCCACTTCCGCAGCGTACGAGGATTCGGCCCGTTCCCCTCCCCGAAGGCGGCGATTGCTCCGGTGCCGGGGGGAAGTTGTGGGGTCACGGCATGATGGGGCGGTGATCACCATTCATCTGAAGTACGAGATCGACGTCGACAAGCTCGCGGACTTCGAGGAGTACGGGCGCCGCTGGGTCCGGCTGGTCAACCGGTTCGGAGGCACCCACCACGGCTACTTCCTGCCCAGTGAGGGCGACAGCGACATCGCCTACGCCCTCTTCTCCTTCCCCGGCTTCGCCGCCTACGAGCAGTACCGCACGGACAGCATGTCCGATCCGGAGTGCCAGGCCGCTTTCGACCTGGCGCGCGAGACCCGCTGCATCAAGCGGTACGAGCGCCGCTTCCTGCGGCCGCTCGACACCCCCGGCCTCTGAAGGGTCCGGTCCGGCGCCCGTGTGTGGCGGCAGGCAGGCAGGCAGGCAGGCAGGCACCGGGCCGGTCCGGCCCGGTCCGGCCCGCTCGGTCAGGTCACCGTTCGCGGTCCATCACACGACGGGCCGCCTCGGCCTCCGCCGCGGGCGGTGACAGCTCGTCGAGCGTGTCGAGCTCGTCGTCCGAGGCCAGCTCCCGCTCCCAGGCGGCCGCGAGCCGCTCCTGCTCCTCCGCGGGTCTGCTGGTGACGGCCTCCTGCTGCTGCGGTCCCAGAGCCGCGAGGAAACGCCCGACCGCGTCCGTCGGCATGCCGTACTCCTTCTCGCCGTGGGGGAGGGCAGCGGCGATCGCGATGCCGTGCCTGGCCCAGGATGGCGAACCGGGCCGGGGCGGGCGGCCCGACACGGCGGGTCGCCACCCGAATGCCGCGCCCGGTGCCGACCTCCCGCGGGGGACTCGTCGGCCGCGTGTCACGAGGGCGTGGAACGCGGCACGTGCGCCGGACGCTTCTCTTCCCCGGCCCGCTCCCGCTCGTGCTCCCGCTCGTGCGCCGCGGAGCGGTCCGGCCGGAGCCCGACGGCCAGGACGACCGCGCCGATCAGCGCGAACCCGCCCGTCCAGAGCGCTGCGAGGTGCATGGCGTGCGGGAAGGCGGTGTCGGCGGCCGCGGCGAGCCGGGCGTCGTGCGTGGCCGCCGCCACGTGCCGGGCGAGTTCGGCCGAGACCCGCGCCGGTTCCCGTACCGGATCCGGGAGGCCGGTCAGCGAGCCGTCGATCGAACGCCGGTGGACGACCGAGGTGATCGTGCCGCCCGCCGCGATGCCCAGCACGCTGCCGGTCTGGCGCAGGGTGCTGTCGACCGCGCTGCCCGCGCCCGGACCGCTCCAGCGGCAGGGAGCCCGGTACCGGGCCCGTGACGGGAGCGATCACCATGCGAGCGCTGTGCCCTGGACCAGCACGGCCGCCGCGTACCAGGCGATCGGTGCGGCCGCTCCGAAGAGGGCGAAGGAGCCCATCGACACGGCCGCGGCGGCCGGCGCGATCGGGGCGCCGAGCCGGACGGAGGTCCGCCGGGCCAGCCGGACGGCGATCGGGGAGCCGACGACCACCCCGAGGGCTCCCGGGAGTGCGAGGAGCGAGCCGTCCGGCGCCGCGAGGCCGAACGGGAGGCGGGACTGACGGAGGAGCGGTGCGAGGCGGCGTTCGCCTGGCTGTCGGCCATGTCGAACGCCCGCCAGGAGGCGGGGAGGAGCTGACCCGGCCCAGGGCCCCCGCTGTCGACCCGGGGCTCGGCGGGGCCGGGGGCCGTCGGCCGCCTCAGGGCGTGGACTTCCAGCCCTGCCCGTGGAGTCGTTCGAATCCCTCCAGGAGGAGGTCGAGCGCGAACTCGAACTCGAACTGGTCGTCGCACCCCTGGCCGACGACCGACCGCCGGTCGTGCGCCACGGCCCGGGCCAGTTCGGTGACGTGGGGATACCGCCGGGCCATCGCCTCGTACGCGGCCGCCTGCGCCCGCTCGTCCTGCGGTGCGGGGCCCGCCGGGTCGTCGAACAGCTCCTCGGTGAAGCCCAGCACCCGGCTGCCGAGAGCGTGCATCACGTGGTGGGTGAGGTCGGTCGAGAAGCCGCCGGCCCGGAACGTTCCGATCACCGAGTCGAGGTACGTGAGCACCGCCGGCGTCGGGCTCGTGCGCGACCGGATCACCTGAGCCGCCCAGGCGTGCGCGAGGAGGGCGCCGCGCGCCCCGAGGATCCGCCCGCGGACCGCGCTCTTCCAGTCGGATCCGGGGACCTGGCCCTCGATGCCCGCGACGACGACTTCCACCATGCCGTCCAGGAGCTCTTCCTTGTTGGCCACGTGCTTGTAGAGCGCCATCGGTACGACGCCCAGCTCCTGGGCGAGTCTGCGCATGCTCAGCGCCTCGATCCCGGCGCCGTCGGCAAAGGCCACGGCGGCGCGCAGCACCCGGTCCCGACTCAGGGGGATCCGGCGTGGTTCCTGTGGCTGCTCGGGCATGTGGGCTTCTCCTTCGATCCGTTCCGTTCCCGGGGTGCTGCGGGTGGCGTCCGTCCCGCCTTGACGAGTGTACGGCGTACACCTAGGGTGAGCGCCAAGGGTCAGGTGTACGCCGTACACCTCTGAGGGAGGGGCTGTTCCGTATGGGATCGACCAGGAGAACCGCGATCGTCGCGGGAGTGCTGTTTCTCGTCACCGAGGTCGCCGCGATCGGCGGGCTCGCGCTCTACGGTCCGGTGCTGCACGACACCGGCTACGTCCTCGGACCCGGCGCCGACCGCCAGGTGTTCCTGGGGGCGCTGTGCGAGTTCGTGCTCGCGCTGGCGGTCGCGGGCACGGGGGCCGCGCTGTACCCGGTCCTGCGGAGGCGCAACGAAGGGGCCGCCATCGGCTACGTCTGCGGGCGCCTGCTGGAGGCCGCCGTCATCGTCGTCGGCATCATCAGCGTGCTGTCGGTGGTGACGCTGAGGAAGCAGGCGGAGGGCGCGGCGGGCGCCGACGGGGCTTCCCTGGTCACGGCCGGCCAGGCCCTGGTGGCCTTCCACGACTGGACGTTCCTGTTCGGGCCGAACTTCGTCCTCGGGGCCAACACTCTGGTGCTGGCCGGCCTGATGTACACCTCGCGCCTCGTACCGCGGTGGATCGCCGTCCTGGGGCTGGTCGGCGGGACGATGATCTGCGCCTCGGCGACCGCCGTGCTGTTCGGGATCTACGAGCAGGTCTCGGTGGCGGGGTCGCTCGCGGCGCTTCCCGTGTTCGCCTGGGAGGTGACGCTGGCCGTCCGGCTGCTCGCCAAGGGCTTCGACGCGGGGGCGGGTGGCAGCGCCGCCGCCGCGTGACGGCCCTCGCCGGCTCCTGTCGGCTCGCGTCGGCTCTCGTCCTCTCTCAGGACATCCGGTCCACGCTCCACAGGGGCAGACCCCGGAAGAAGTCCACGGCCTCCGCGCGCCAGTACGGCTCCCAGGACGCGGCCTCTGCGGCGGCGGCCTCCGCGTGCCGCCGGATCTCCGCCCTGAGCCGCCGGTCCACGCCGGCGTCGCGGGCGATCTCCCTGATCCGGCTCAGGGTCTCGTCCGGGCAGCCGGGATCACCGAGCGCGGCTTCGACGAGGGCCGTGTCGGCCCCGGTCGTGGCGGCCAGGACCGCACGGACGGCATAGGTGCGGCGCCCCGAGCGGATGTCGGCCCCGGTGGACTTCGCCTCGGCCGCCGGGCCGTCGCCGTTCGGGCCGAAGAGGTCGAGGAAGTCGTCGCGCATCTGCTCGGAGATGCCCACCAGCCGGGAGTAGCGGTGCAGTCGGGCGCGGTGCGGCGCCGGATCCTCGCCCGCGGCCAGCAGGCCCATCGTCAGCGGCGCGAGGATCGAGTACCGCGCGCTCTTGAAGTCGGTGACCGTATGCAGGAACTCCTCGTCGGGCAGGGCGTGGGAGTCCCGCTCCAGATCGGCCAGCTGCCCGGCCACGGTCTCCGCCGCGGTGCGCGTGTGCACGCCGAGCAGGGCCTGGCGGAGCTCGGCGGGAACCTCGGCCTCCAGCAGCACCTGGGTGGACAGGAACGCGGCGAGGTCCCCGGCGAGTATCGCGAGCCCGAGGGCGGTGGCGTCCTGACCGGGGAACTCCCGGCGGTAGGCGTAGTACGTCGAGGGTCCGCCGCGGCGCAGGGGCGCGTCGTCGATGATGTCGTCGTGGACGAGCCCGTGGGTCTGGAGCAGTTCGATGCTCAGGGCGGCCTCCGCGAGTCCCGGTATCTCGTCGGTGGTGACCAGCCGGGCCGCCTCGTACAGCAGGACGACCCGCAGCCGCTTGCCGCCGCGCATCGAGAACTCCCGCAGGAGTTCCAGGCAGCGGGGGACGTACCGGCTGGGCACCGGGACGTCGAAGCGCTCGCCGAGGCCGTCGAAGTACTGCTCGAACCGGGCGTCGAAGCGGATCCGGTGACCGGCGACGCGTTCCAGGGTGGTGGCGGAGACGTTGACATGCATGAAGATCAGTATCGATCACGGCCCGCCTGCCCGGATCCGCTCCGGCGCGTCGACGAATCCGTTCAGCCGCCCGAGGGTGCGGCGGAGAGACAGGCCCGAAGTTCGGCTTCGCCGGAGTTCCCGCCCGTGCACATGAGCGCCACCCGCTGCCCCGCGAGGCCGTCGCGTGCCGCGAGGAGCGCGGCCAGCGGCGCGGCGGCGGCCGCCTCGGCCACCGTGCGGGCGTCACGCATGAGCAGCCACTGGGCCCACCGGATCTCGTCATCGCCGACCAGCCGGAAGTCCGCCAGATGCTCACGGAGCAGACGCTGCGTCAGCTCGAAACCCGCCCCGGTGGCCAGTCCCTCCGCCGTCGTGGTGTTCGGACGCTCGACACAGCGGCCGGAGCGCCAGGAGTCGTGCGCGGCCGGCGAGTGGCGTGACTGCACCGCGATGACGCGGCAGCGCGGGCTGATCGCGGCCGCCACCAGGCAAGCGGCGGCGGCGCCGCTGCCCCCGCCGACCGGCACGACGATCGCGTCGAGGTCCGGTTCCTGCTCGAAGACCTCCAGGAACGCGGTGGCCACGCCCGCGATCAGGCCCGGCTCGTTCGCCGCGCTGACCAGGCGCATCCCCCGCCGGGGCGCGAGCTGCTCGGCGTGGCGGCGGGCCTCGTCGAAGTCCGCGCCGCATTCGACCAGTTCGGCGCCGAGCCGCCGCACGGCCTCGGCCTTCAGGGGATTCGGGTTCTCCGGCATGACGATGGTGCAAGGGACGCGGAAGAGCGCCGCGGCATAGGCGAGGGACTGCGCGTGGTTGCCGGTGGAGTACGAGAGGACACCGCGCGCACGCTCGTCCGGGTCCATCGCGGCCAGCAGGGCGACGCCTCCCCGGACCTTGAGGGCGCCGGTCGGCTGCAGGTTCTCGTGTTTGACCAGCACACGGACCCCGGCGCCGACGGCGGCGTCGAGGGCGGGATAGGAGAGCAGGGGGGTCGGGGACAGGTGCGCGCTCTGCAGACGACGCGCGCGAAGGACATCGGAGATCGTCGGACTGTGCATGTCCTCATGCTGCGCAGGGGGCAACTCATAGGACAAATGTCAGTTTCTGATGAACTCATCGATATCATCGATGAATGTTCGACGAGAACCGCCTCCGGGTATTCGCCGCCATCGCCCGCGAGGGTTCGGTGACGGCTGCTGCCGCCGCGCTGCACTACGCGCAGCCGTCGGTCAGCCACCACCTCGCCAGGCTCGAAGCCGAAGCCGGTGTGCCTCTCGTTCAGCGGGCAGGCCGTGGCATCCGGCTGACCGAGGCCGGCCGACTGCTCGCCGATCGCGCGGAGGAGATCCTCGGCCGGATCGATTCGGCCCGGACCGAACTTGCCGCCCACGCCGGGCTCAGTGCCGGACGGGTGCGCCTCGCGGCGTTCCCCTCCGCGCTCGCCACGGTCGTGCCCACGGTGGCCGCCGCCTTCAGCGCCGCGTACCCGGACATCGAACTCGCCCTGACCGAAGCGGAGCCGCCCGAAGCCCTGGCGGCCCTGCGGCGCGGCGAGGTCGATGTCGCCTTCACCTTCCATCACGGCGACGGCCCACCCGCCGACCGCGAGGGCCACACCGTGACATCGGTCCTGCACGAGCCGGTCTACATCGTCAGCCGGGCCGGCGCATCCTGGCCCGGTCCGCGCACCGACCTCGACACCTACCGCGGACACCGGTGGATCGCCGGCTGCGAGCGGTGCCGTGCGCACCTCCTGTCGGCGTGCGGGAAGCGAGGCTTCACTCCCGAGATCGCCTTCGAGACCGACGACTACGTCGCGGCCCAGGCACTCGTGGCCGCCGGCCTCGGTGTCAGTACGCTGCCCGGCCTCGCCCTGCGCGCTCATCTCCACCCCGGCGTGAGGATCGACCGCCTACCGGACGACCACCGCTTCGTCGACGCCGTCGTCTACGGCGCACCGCCGTTCCCGGCCCCGGTCGAAGCCTTCCTGAAGGTCCTTGGGGAGACCGGCGTGGAGCCCGCGCCATGGCCCTGACGGGCCCGCCCGCCGACCGTTCGGAAGCGAAAGCGAAGGGGCTGCCGGCCCGTGCGGAGGTGCCCTGTCACGCGCCTGTGACAGTCGGCGGACAGCCTCATGAGGTTCCGCGGCCAGGCTCTTAACAGAAGGACAAAACAGGCATTTCGCCTCACGCCTTCTGGAACTTCCCCCTTCGTCGCCTCTTCATTGGAGAAATTCTCATGGCCCGCACGCCCCGCAAGCAGCGATTCGCGATGTTCGCCGTTACGGCCGCGCTCGTCACGGGAGGCGCGCTCGTTCCCACCAGCGCATTCGCCGCCCAGGCCGCGCCGCAGGCCGCCGAGGCGCACGCGAAGAGTGGTCACGGGGGCGCGGCCGGCAAGCATGAGCGGGGCGGCAAGGACAGGTCGAAGGGCAGGAAGAACAGCAAGCCCCGGGACGTGGAGAACATGCCGGGCTGCAAGTTCTACCAGGGCAAGGTGTACTGCGAGCACAAGCCCGACACCCCGAAGCCCGCTCCGGCCCCCAACCCCGCTCCCGCCCCGGCTCCGGCCCCCGCTCCTGCCCCGGACCCGGATGTTGCGGCAAAGGAAAACCCGGACCGGGTTCCGGCCCCCGACGCGGGCGGGTTCGGCATCGAGCTGAAGCCCTGACCCGCGGTTCGGAACGCGCTCTATCGCGAGGCGGGCTCGCGGCTGATGGCCGTGGCCCGAAGCCGAGGACCTCAGGGCTCGCACAGACGTACGGCGAGGGCGGCGATGTCGTCGTCGAGGCGTCCCTTGC
Source organism: Streptomyces sp. NPDC001502 (assembly GCF_042894785.1). Lineage (NCBI taxonomy): Bacteria > Bacillati > Actinomycetota > Actinomycetes > Kitasatosporales > Streptomycetaceae > Streptomyces > Streptomyces sp. NPDC001502. The sequence goes on along the minus strand of NZ_JBIAVW010000005.1, from coordinate 334,956 downwards.
TGTGGCTGAGGAGGTCGCGGTGCAGCGCCGTGAGCAGTTCGTCGGGCGGTGTCGGGGGCTGTCGACGCATCCAGGCCGCCAGCGGGAAGAACTCGCCGTCGCGGGCACGGGCCTCGGCGATCCCGTCGGTGTAGAGGAGCAGCAGGTCGTCGGGGGCGAAGCCGAAGCTGTCGACGCTGTAGTGGTCGCCGATCAGCTCGGCGAGGCTGAGCAGCGGAGAGGGGGTCGTGGACTCTAGGGTGAGGACGTTCCCGCGGTTCAGGAGCATCGGCGGGGGGTGTCCGCAGTTGAGGATGTCGATACGTCTGCCCCCGTGCGGGATCTGGACGAGAAGAGCGGTGGCGAACCGCTCCAATGGCCCCTCGGGAGGAAAGGCGCCGTTGTAACGGGTGCTGCTGGCGTCCATCCGGCGGGCGACGTCGACCATGTCGGGCTCCCCGTACGCGGCCTCCCGGAAGGCGTTCACGATCGCCGCGGCCGCCCCCACCGCGGGCAGGCCCTTGCCCCGCACGTCACCGATGAGCAGCCTGACCCCGAAGGGCGTGTCGACCACCTCGTAGAAGTCCCCGCCGATGCGGGCCTCGGCGGCGGCCGCGAGGTACAGCGACTCGATCTCGATGCCGCCGAAGCGGCGGGGCAGGGGGCTGAGTACCACCTGCTGCGCCGCGTCGGCGACGAGCCGTACCTGGAAGAGGGTGCGTTCCCGCTGGAGCCGGACATGGCTTCCGTACGCGGCGGCCACGGTGACCGCGATGATCCCCGCGGCCGTCCACCACGTCCCCAGGTCGGGGAAGACGAAGCTGAGGCCGATCATCAGGATGAGACAGACCGTCCCGAGCAGGACGGTGGGCAGCACCGGCCACATGGCGGCGGCAAGGGCCGGCGCCGCGGGCAGGAGACGACTGAAGGCCATTTCCGGCGGAGTGTTGTACGCCAGGCTGGCGATGACGACGGTCAGGATGACCGGCGACAGCCGCACAAGTCTTCCCGGGCCAGGGCGCCTGCGTAGCCGCGGCCGTCCAGACTCGATCACACTTCACAGGATATCTACGTAATCGGGTCATAGCGCTCTGACGGTCGGCGGTCGGCCGCCCGCCCCGGATCGTGCGGCCACTGTCGCGGGTGCTTCGGGATCGCGTGGCCGCCGGCCGTCGTGTCAGCCCCGACAGGCAGGCCGACCAGGCAAAACGCCGGGTGTTCAGCCGTGTCGGACGTGTCCTGTGCGTGCTCCTCGTCGTGTACGGCGAGGGCTCTGCGACGTTGCCTGCCCGGTTGCGGACAGTTCCTGTCCGCAAGGGCGAATGAGTCCGGCGCCGGGAACCGTTCGCAGTGGACTTCTTCAGGTACCCGCTCAGATCGGAAAACGGCGCACCCGATAGCGCAGGTGAAGCACCCGGCTGCCCTGAATCACCGCGTCAGGACCCTCCAGCAGGTGCTGCGCGTGGACCGAGCCGAAGTAGCGCTTGCCGGACCCGATCACGACGGGTACGAGGTCCATGCGCACCTCGTCGATCAGGCCCGCGGCAAGCACCTGGCCACCGACGTCGCCCGCGGCGACCTCGACGATGCGGTCACCCGCAAGCTCCTGCGCCTTGGCCATGGCTGCCTCGACGCCGTCGACGAAGTGAAACGGCGCCTCGGGGTCCCAGCCCTCGGGCTCCGGCCGGTGCGTCACGACGACCACGTGGTCGATCCCGCCCGGCGGCTTCCCGTCCCAGCCGTCCGTCAGGTCGAAGACGTGGCGGCCGACGATCGTGACTCCGATCTGGTCCCAGTACGGCCGGGTGTAGTCGTAGGACGTCTGCGACACCTTCAGCTCGCCGCTCTCGTCCAACGGGACGTCACCGCTGGACAACCAGTCGAACAGCGGTCCGGGCCGGTCATTCTCGTCCGCGACGAAGCCGTCCACCGACACCGAGCCGTACATGACCACCTTGCCCACGAGGCTCTCCTCTGCTTTGGGGTGCCCCAAATTAGCGTGTCGTGAGCTGTCGCCGCCCCGCGGTCAAGAAGGGCCCGGCAGGCCAATGGGCGACGTCCTGGATGGTCGCCTTCGACCTGCCGGCCCCGGCCCCCTCTGCCGCTCCGGACCGGTCGGACCCGGATGCTGTTCCGTGTTGCTCCAGTGGGCTGACGTGGGGCATACGAAGTGCCACGATGATCCGTGCTTCAACAGTGTGCCGGACGGGACGCGGTGAGTGCGGTGACAGCGTGTCCCGGAGGCAGCCCTACCCCACGAAAGGGCGGACACCCCATGCGCGTCACCCCCCTCGTATCGTCCTTACCCGGCGACCAGGGCTCGGCCGCGGACGATCCCATACAGCTCTATTACAGCCACAAGACGCAGGAGATCCTGCACAAGTACGGCCCGGGCCCCCGTGTCCACTTCCACGTGGGTCTGTATCCGGACGGCCCGCCGGACAGTACCGCCCCCCAGAACGTGCTGAAGCAGCGCATGCTCGACGCGCAGGAGCGGATCGTCGAGCACGCGGCCCGGTCGTGGGGCGCGTACGACGTGCCGCCCCGGCGCCTGCTGGACATCGGCTGCGGCCTGGGCGGGACGTCGCTGTACTGGGCGCAGGAGCACGGAGCATCGGTCACCAGCCTCACCGTCGCGGCGGAACACATCCCGATCGTCCGGCACTTCGCCCGGCACGCCGGGGTCGGCGAGCGGGTGAATCCCGTACTGGGGGACGTGCACGACCTGGACGAGACCGGTGCGTACGACGCCGTCTACGCCAACGAGAGCAGCGGCTACACCGACCGGACCCGACTCTTCGAGGTCGTCGCCAAGGCGCTGGAGCCCGGTGGATGGTTCGGGATCCAGGAGCACTTCGTGGGCCGCTCGGCATGGCGCGAGTTCATCGACGGCTACTACAGAACGCGACTGGGGCTGAGAGGGGAATACCTCGCCGCAGCCGAGGCGGCCGGGTTCGAACTCGTGCACGAGGAGGACGTGACGGACTCGGTGGCGGAGTTCTGGGTGCAGTCCATGGCGTGGAACACCGCCGAACTCGACCGGCTCCGCGCGGACGCCGATGCCCGGCCCGGTGCCTGGACCGGCGAACGGCTCGAACAGTCGACGCTCGCGCACAGCAGGTTCTTCCGGCTCTGGCGTGACCACGCGGTGCAGACGCGGCTGCTGCACTTCCGGATCGGGGGCCGCCGATGACGACGTCACCGGCACCGCCGCCGCGCCCCTCGCTCCTCGGTACGCGCCTGCCGTCCTTCTACTGCCCCCTGGAGCGCGACCTCGTCCATCCCGAGGCGAAGCAGGTGGAGGCGCTGGCGGTCGAGTGGCTGGACGCTTTCGGTGTCTACCCCGATCCGGTCGAGCGCGCATGGGGTCTCGCCACCCACAGCGCCGACTTCTCCAGCCGCATCATCCCCGGGGGGAACGCGGAGGCCCTCCTGCTCTTCACCGAATGGAACTACTGGGCCAACGCCGTCGACGACTGGCAGGACTCGGGTTCCGACGAGGTGGGGACGGGTGCCGTCGTCGAACACGGCGTACGTCTGCTGCGCACCATCGAGGACCCGGGAGCCTCGGTGCTGCCCGACGGACCGATGACCCGTGCACTGCTGGACCTGGTGCGCCGCACCCATGCGATGCTCACGCCCTACGAGCTGCGCAGGTTCGCCGAGGGGACGCGCGACTGGCTGCTCGGAGCGGCCTGGCGGGCCGCCCGGGCCGAGGCCGGGAGCATGCCGTCTCTGAACGACTTCGTCGCCATGGGGCCGCTGGCGAACGGTACGCGCTTCTCGCTGACCTGGTCCGACGTCGCACGCGGGGACCGCCTGCCGGCGGAGGTGCTCTGCTCCCGCGCTCTGACGGTACTGACGGATGCGGCGGGATTCGTCGTCAGCGCGGACAACGACCTGTTCTCCTACGACAAGGACGACCACCTGGAGCCGAGGGAGGTGAATCTCGTCAATGTCCTCGCCCACCAGGAGAACTGCTCGCCCGCCGAAGCCGTGCCGCTCGCGGTGGCCCTGCGTGACCGGGTGATGGTCCGCTTCATGACGCTGCGGGCCCACATGGAGGCCGGCGCGAACGCGGAACTGCGCCGCCACCTGGCGGCGTTGGGACACTACGTGGCCGGCTCCATCGCCTGGCAGACCCGGGCACCCCGGTACGCGAGCCCGCGCAACCGGCACGAACTGCCCCTGGCGGAAGCCCGGTTCGCGATCCGGTACGCCGACGTCCCCAGCTTCGCCGGGACCGAGCCGCCGGAAGTGCCGGCACTCGCCTCCTGGTGGCAGCGGGTGCACGACTGAGTGATACCGAGGGGCCCCGGGCGCTGAGCCCGGGGCCCCTCGGCCCGGAAGCCGGAAGCCGGAAACCGTCAGCAGAAGCCGAGAAGCCGAGCGGCCGTCAGCCGAGGCCGAGCAGTCGCCGCCACCAGCTGACGCCGCGGCGGCGGCGACCCGCCACCGCGGGCGCGGCCGTCGGCTGCGGCGGGACGGGCGCGTGCACGGGGTGCCCGGCCGGCTGCTCGTCCTGGGGCTGAGCGTTCGGTACGGGGCGCGGGGCGAACCGTACCGGCAGGGACAGCAGATGGCGGGACATGAGGGTGCCGCGCCATTGCAGCTCGCTCGCGTCGACCGCCAGCTGGAGGTCGGGCAACCGGTCCAGCAGGACCTCGATGCCGGTGTCCGCGATGGCACGGCCGATGTCCTGGCCCGGGCACTCGTGCGGGCCGCTGCTGAAGGCGAGGTGGGAACGGTTGCCGTGGACGGAGGCCGCGGGATCCGGCCGGATCTGCGGGTCGGCGTTGCCCGCGGCCAGCCCGAGCAGGATCATGTCGCCGGCCTTCACCTCCCGGCCGCCGAGCACGGTGTCGCCGGTGGCCCAGCGCCCGATGATCGTGTTGATCGGCGGGTCGTCCCACAGGACCTGCTCCAGGGCGTCGGGCAGCGTCATGTGGCCTCCGGAGAGGCTGGCCCGGAAGCGAGGGTCGGTCAGTACGGTCCGCAGCGTGTTGGCGATCAGGTTGGCGGTGGTCTCGTAGGCCGCGATGAGCACGACCCGCAGGTGCATCAGCACTTCGGTGTCGCTCAGGTTCGCGGGGTGCTCGATCAGCCAGGACGCGAGGTCGCGCACGGGCCTGGCCTTGCGCTCCACGACGAGGTGTTCCAGCGTGGCGGTGACGTAGCGGTCGCTCTGGAGGGCCGTCTCGGTCCCCTGGAGCATGTCGCGCGCCGCGTTGACCAGCAAGGGTCCGTGCTCGTCGGGTGCCCCGATGAGCTGGGTCATGACCAGCATCGGGAGCTGGTCGGAGAAGGCGGACACCAGGTCGGCGTACCCCTCACCCGCGATCTGGTCGACGAGCTGGTTGGCGAAGCGGGTCACGTAGCGGCGGATGCCGCGCTTGTCGAAGCGCTCCAGGGACTCCACCACGGCCGAGCGCAGCCGCTCGTGAACGGGCCCGTCGGTGAAGTTGCACACCGGCACCCAGGAGACCATGGGGCCGAGCGGGGTGTCGGCCGGCACCCGGCCCTCTTTCATGTCGCGCCACCCCCGCGGGTCGCGGGCGAAGCGCGAGGACGTGCGTGCCACGTCCAGGTTCTCCCGGTGGCCGAGGACCAGCCAGGCCGGAAGGTCCCCGCTCACGAGTACAGGGGCCACCGCCCCGTGTTCGGCCCGCAGTTTCTCGTACAGCGCGAGGGGATCGGCCTGGGCCTCCGCCCCGTGGAGGCGGTACAGGCCGCCGGCGGTCGCCGCCGCCGCGTGGGCGGGGCACTCGGGCGGTGGGGTGGGGCTGTTACTCACATTGCCTCCTGGGTGGCTGCCTGGGAGTGCAGGTAGCGCATGAGGGTCAGCAGGACATCGCGGGACGAGTCCCGCCGTCTGGCATCACAGACGAGGATCGGGACCGCGGGGGGCAGATCGAGGGCCTGGCGCAGCTCCTCCAGCGGATGCTCGGGTGCGCCGGGGAAGGAGTTGACGGCCACGACGAAGGGGACGCCCCGCTCCTCAAGCCGTCCGATGACATCGAAGCTGATCTCCAGCCGGCGGGTGTCGAGGAGCACGACCGCTCCGAGCGCGCCCTCGAAGAGCCCGCGCCACAGGAACCAGAAACGCTCCTGGCCAGGTGTTCCGAACAGGTACAGGACGAGCTCGTCGTTGATGCTGATGCGGCCGAAGTCCATGGCGACGGTGGTGGTGATCTTGCGGTCCACGCCCCAGGTGTCGTCTACGCCGACGCCGGCCCGGGTCATCGTCTCCTCGGTCGTCAGCGGCTTGATCTCGCTGACCGCACCGACCATCGTCGTCTTGCCCACGCCGAAGCCGCCGACGATGACGACCTTCACGGCGGCCGCGGCCGTCTGCGGGAGTATGTCCGCCTCGCGTGGCCCGGCGGGCGGGTCAGAGCTTCTGAAGTCCATCGATCACTGCCTCGATCAGAGCAAGGTCGGGTAGCTGTGCGGCGGGAACGGGCGGACGGACGTACACACGTCGAGCGGCCATCAGGTCCCCGACCAGCACGGTGACGACGCTCACGGGCAGGCCCGCGTACGCGGCGATCTCGGCCACCGACAGCGGTGACCGGCACATCCGCAGGATGGCCGCCTGCTCGGGCTGCATCTCGGGCCGGGCGGACCCTTTGGCCACGACTAAGGTCACGAGGTCCAGATGGACGGCGGTGGAGGGTCCACTGCGTCCGCCGGTGATGACGTAGAGCCGTTCGGGGCTGCCGTCCTCCCAGCTTGCGGGCGGCTCATTCACGCGGGTTGCCCGTCATGTCGGGGCGGGCTGCTCAGGTGGTCCCCCATTCGGGTCACCAGGTTGCGCATCTGCGCGCCCATCAGCCCCGCGTCCACGCCCTCGTCGGCGAGGACCGCGAGGTAGGAGCCGTCGCCGGCGGCCATCAGGTAGAAGAACCCGCCGTCCATCTCGATCACGACCAGGCGCATCCTGCCCTCGGAGCGGGGCAGTTCCGCGGCCACCGCTCCGGCCAGGCTCTGCAGGCCCGCGCAGGCCGCCGCCAGGCGGTCGGCCGTGTCGGTCTCGGCCCCGTACTGCGCCACGCAGAGCCCGTCCGCGGACAGGACGATCACGTGCCGCGTCTGCGGCACTCCGGCGGCCAGGTCCTTGAGCATCCAGTCCATGCTGCTGATTCGCTGAGTCATCATTGCTTACGCCCCCTTGGTCGCTGAACCCGACGTTCCTTCGGTGCCCGGCACATCGTGGCCGGGGGTGCCGGACAGTCCGCTGTGGAACGCCTCCAGCCACATTCCGGGGCCGCCGTCGTCCGCCGACCGGGGCTCCGCGGCCGGCCGGGCGTCGGCGGTGGTCACACGGTCCTTCCGGCGCCGCTGCGGCAGGCCGGTCGCGGTACGTGCGTCGGCCTCCGGCTGCCCGGCGCCGACGGGCGCGGGCCTGGGCGCCGGAGCCGGCCGCGGCGCGGGCGCGCCCACGCCCGCCGACGAGCGGTCGAAGGGGTGCTCGCGCGGTGTGGCGGCCACGGCCCTGGGCCCCGAGGAGGAGCCGATGCCGTGGGCGAGCCCGGTCGCGGAGGACGCCGTCGTGATCAGGTGCTGCGGCACGATCACCACGGCGCGGACGCCGCCGTACGCGGACGAGCGCAGGGACACCTGGAACCCGTACGCCTGTGCCAGCCGGCCGACCACCGCCAGACCCAGCCTGGGCGTCTCGCCCAGGTCGTTGAGGTCGATGCCGGACTGCGCCTGGGCGAGCATCTTCTCCGCCCGGCTGCGGGCCTCCTCGCTCATGCTCAGGCCGCCGTCCTCGATCTCCACGGCGATGCCCGACTGCACCTCGACGGCCGTGAGGTGGACCCGGGTGTGCGGCGGCGAGTAGCGGGTGGCGTTGTCCAGCAGCTCCGCCAGGGTGTGGATCAGCGGTTCCACGACGGGACCGACGACGGCGACCTCGGAGACCGAGTGCAGCTCCACCCGCTGGTAGTCGATGATCCTCGACATCGCGCCGCGCATCACGCTGTACAGGGTGACGGCCCTGCTCCACTGGCGGCCGGGGCGCGCGCCGCCGAGGACCGAGATGGAGTCGGCGAGCCGGCCGATCAGCGCGGTGCCGTGGTCGAGCCGCAGCAGGTCGCCGAACACGTCCGGGTTGGTCCCGTGCCGGTCCTCCATCTCGCGCATCTCGTGGGCCTGCTGATGGACGATCGCCTGCACGCGCCGGGCGACGTTCACGAAGGCCCGCTGCGCCGAGTCGCGCAGGCTCTCCTCGTTGTCGACCGCGTCGACGACGTGGGCCAGTACAGCCTGGAGGGCGGCTCTGAAGCGCGGGGTCAGGGCCTCGTCGTCGCCCCAGCGGCTGCCGTGGCCGCCGCGCCCTCCCAGGGCGGTCAGCACCTCCTCGGCCAGCTCGCCCTTGCGCAGCCGCTCGATGGCCTCGGGCAGTACCGACCGGGACAGCCGGGCCGCCTCGGTCTCCTGCCGGGCCAGGGCGTGCTGGAGAGCCGCGACCTGGGCGCGCCCGGCGGCGAGCGCGCGGCCGCGTCTGCGGGCCTCGACGAAGACCGCCGCGGTGCACACGGCGCCGACGGCGATCAGGACGGTGCCGAGCGGTCCCGAGGAGGAAGCGAGCGCCCCTACCAGGCAGGCGGCGGCCACGACCGCGATCGCGGGCAGCATCCGGCTTGCTCTTCCCTCCAGGCGGGCACTTTCGGGGGGCGTACCTCTTTGCTCCATCGGCGTCCTCGAACTATCGAAAAGGGGGGCCTTCTGACCGGTGGGCGGGAGCATAACTACGCCCAACTTCCCTGATGGGGCCTTTCGTTGGAGTTCATCGGACCGGAGGAACCGTTATGCGCCATCGATGACGTCGAATTCCGGCGAGGATCCGGGCCCGCGCGCGGCGCGCGGTGGCGTAACGGGAGGTGGGCGGCGCGCCGGACCCGTTCGGCGCGCGGGAATCCGCGCGCGCATTCCGATCGGTTCCGGCCGCACCCCTCGGCTCGCGGGTGGCGACCGGCACCGAAATGCGCTACGGGGCGCCGGGGCCGGCCGTACCGAGGCCGGTGAGCAGGACGTCGAGGGCGAGGTCGGTCGCCTCGTCCAGCGGCGTGTCCTCGAGAAGGGAGCCGACGGCCAGGGCCGCGAGGCCGTGCACCACGGAGAAGGCGACCTGGGCGAGCCGGGCCGGGTCGCCGGCCCGTACGACACCCTCCTGCTGCGCGAGGGCGATCAGTTCGGCGGCGATCTCCAGGCTCTGGTGGCCGAGCTCGCGGAGTTCGGCGCTGGAGTGGTCGGCGTGCTTGGCCGTGAACATCAGGCTCAGCAGCGGGGCGTGCGCGACGGCGAAGCCGATGTACGCGCGGCCCATGCGGGCGAGCCGGGCGGTGACGGGGCCGGGATCGCCCACGGCGGCCCGGAGGCGCTCGTTGAGCCGGGTGAAGCCGCCCACGGCGAGCGCGTCCAGCAGCGCCTGCCGGTCGCGGAAGTGGCGGCCGGGCGCCGCATGGCTGACGCCGAGGTCCCGCGCGAGGGCGCGGAGGGAGAGGCTGTCCGCCCCCGAGGCCGTGAGCACGGTCTCCGCGCGCGCGAGCAGGGCCTCCCTGAGATTGCCGTGGTGATAGGGCGCATCGGCGTCGGCCAAGGCGGTCTCCTCCCTCGATGTTGTCATTGACAACAATGTTTGCTCTGTCTACATTCAAGTATCGACCATCAACCGGAGTCCCGGAACGGAGCGCCGACCCATGTCTATGACATACCGCGGAACCACAGCCCTGATCACCGGGGCGAGTGCAGGCCTCGGCGTCGAGTTCGCCCGGCAGTGGGCCGAACGCGGAGCGGACGTCGTCCTCGTCGCCCGGCGCGTCGACCGGCTGGAGGAGCTGGCGGCGGACCTGGAGCGCCGGTACGGGGTCACGGCCCGCCCGATCGCCGCCGACCTCGCCCGGCCCGGCGCCGCGGCAGCGCTGCGCGCGGAGCTCGACGCACTCGGCGTACCGGTCCACACCCTGGTCAACAACGCGGGCTTCGGCACCCACGGCCCCTTCGCCGGCGAGGACCCCGCCCGGATCAGCGAGATGATCCAGCTCAACGTGCTCGCGGTCACGGAACTGACCAGAGAGTTCCTGCCCGGCCTGACGGCCGACGGCCGGGGCGCCCTCGTCACCGTGGCCAGTGCGGCCGCCTACCAGCCGACCCCGGCGATGGCGGTCTACGGCGCCACGAAGGCCTTCGTCCTGAACTTCACCGAGGCCGTCGCGTACGAGACGCGCGCCTCCTCCCTGCGGGTGCTCGCCGTCTCGCCGGGGCCGGTCCGCACCGAGTTCTTCGACGTCGTCGGCAGCCGGGACGCCGCCGTGGGCCGGATGGCCACCCCGGAGCAGGTCGTCACCGCCGCGCGCCGGGCGCTGGAACGCGGCAAGACCCCGCCCAGCATCGTCGTCGGCCTCGGCAACCGGCTCTCCGCCGCCGCGTCCGCTCTGGCCCCCCGCCGCCTCGCACTGACCGTGGCAGGGCGCGCCCTCAAGGCGTGACGAGACGGCCTGAGCGCCGGAGGGCGGGCCGTCACAGGGGTGACGGCCCGCCCTCCGGTACTTCGGGGAGTGCGAACGGAGCCGGACGCTCCCCCGTGGACGTCCGGCTCCGGCCCCCTCGGGTGACGTCGGGCAGGTCTACCAGGCGGCGCGGCAGTTCAGCAGCTTGGTGGTGCCGACCTTGCGGTCGCAGGCGTAGGCCTTCACGTCCTTCTTGTTCTTGAAGGTCCAGCTCTTCGTGCCGTTGACCACCGCCACGTAGTTCTTCACCGGGTGCCAGGCCCCGTCCTTCCAGTCCTGGTAGGCCAGGGCCAGGACGGCCTCGTAACCGTCGCCCGCCACCTTGTCCTTGGCGGTGGAGCCCTGGAACGACCCGGAGTAGAGCTTCTCGCCGGTCTGCGGGATCGTTCCCGACACGTGGTACTCGTAGGTGCCGCTGATCTCGGCCTTGCCGCTGGTGGAGGTCTGGTAGAAGCCGATGGTGGCCGCGCTCGCGGTGCCCGCCAGCCCGATGACGAGGGCCGAGGCGACGGCGGAGGCTCCGACGAGCGTGCGCTTCACAAGAGTGGTCATGGCTGTCTCTCCCTTTCTCAGGGAATCGGAATTCGATGGGTGCGCCGCCGCCACGGTGTGCCCCGGCGGCCGGCCAGACAGAAAGCTAGGCGGGCGGGGGGCCGCCCGGCGGCACGCACCGGGATGATTCGGGCCTCCACCCGGTGCGGGTGGCGGACATCCCGGCTGCAACCGCGGCGGTAGCCGGACCATGCGCACGTGGTAGGGCCCGGTCCTGCGGCAGGCCCATGGCCCAGCCGCCTGATGGCCCGTAGGCTGCGCCGATGCACGCTGGATCGGGATTCCTCGACAGGCTCGGGGGAAGGCACCGGCCGCTGGCGGTCGACTCGTTGCTCGCGCTGGGATACGTCGGCGCCGGGCTGTTGCTGGGGCAGGAGCAGCCGCCGGCCGGATGGCGGTCCGTGGACGGACTGGGGGCGGTCCTGACCGCCCTGGTGGGCCTGGTCATGGTGGCCCGCCGCCTCGCGCCGGTCGTGGTGTTCGGCGCCAGCAGTGCGCTGTGGACCGTGTTCATCGCCTGCGGGTACTGGCCGGTGGTCAATTCGATGCCCTCGCTCCTGGGCCTGTACACGGTGGCGGCGACCCGTCGCCCCCGAACCGCGCTCGTGTGCGCGGCCGTTGTGGCGGGGGTGTGGGTGTACGCCGGGATCGGCAACATCGAACACAGTTCCATGCCGACCGTCCTCGCCCAGGCGGTCCTGTTCCCGGCCGTCGTCCTCGTCGTCGGACGCGGCTCGGGAGCACTCGCCGAACGGAACAGGCAGTTCGCCGAACTGACCTCCCAGCTGCGCGGACAGCAGGAGGAGAACGCACTCCGGGCCCTCACGGAGGAGCGGGTGCGCATCGCGCGGGAGCTCCACGACGTGGTCGCACACCACATGTCGGTGATCTCGCTCCAGGCGGGCATGGCCTCGTACGTGTTCCCCACGGACCCGGCGGCGAGCCGGCGGGCCCTGGACACCATCGCCGACACCAGCAGGGAGGCACTGGAGGAGATGCGCCGGATGCTCGTACTCCTGCGCGTCGGCCAGGAAGGACAGCCGGACGGACAGCGCGACGGACAAGGGGAGGACGGCGCCGCCGCCTACGCCCCGGCCCCCGGGCTCGACCTTCTGGACCGGCTGCTGGAGCGGGTACGGGGCGCGGGGGCCGAGGTCACCATGGAGATCACGGGATCCCCGATCCGGCTTCCGCAGGGCATGGCGCTGTGTGTCTACCGGGTGGTCCAGGAAGCGCTGACGAATGTGCTCAAGCACGCGGGACCGACCCGGGCGGCCGTGACCATCCGTTACGAACGCCGCACCATCGTGGTGCGCGTGACGAACGAGGGAGGCGACAACTTCCAGCCAAACAGGGAGATGTCACCTGGTCACGGCTTGATCGGCATGAGGGAGCGCGCGAAGATCTACGGCGGGTCGGTCACCGCCGGCCCCCGCGCCCTCGGCGGATTCGAGGTACGGCTCACCCTTCCGGCGCCCACCACCAGTGACCGGCCGGGGGGTCTCCCGGCCCCGGGCACCGGGGACGTCCATATCCGATGAGGACCGAATTCCCCGATGCCCACGGTACTGGTGGTCGACGATCAACTGCTCATCCGTGCCGGACTGGTGTCCCTGCTGAACGCCGCGCCGGGGCTCTCCGTGGCCGGCGAGGCGTGCGACGGGGAGGAAGCCGTCCGGCTGGCCGAGGCCACCGCCCCCGATGTCATCCTCATGGACCTCCGGATGCCGGGCACCGACGGCATCACCGCGACGCAGCGCATCCTTCGCCGCGCGGGTGACACGGGCGGCACACCCCCGAGGATCCTGGTGCTGACCACCTTCGACCTCGACGAATACGTCTACAACGCCCTGCGTGCGGGCGCCTGCGGGTTCCTGCTCAAGGAAACGCCTCCCGAGCGGCTGGTCGCCGCCATCCATACCGTCGCCTCGGGAGACATGCTCTTCGCGCCGACCGTCACCAGGCGCCTGATCGAGGCGTACCACCCGGGGCCGACACCGCCGGGGGCGATCGCCCCGGACTGGCACACCGTGACGGGCCGTGAGCGCGATGTCCTGCGTCTCGTGGCCACGGGCGCGACGAACACGGAAGTCGCGCAGCAGCTCTTCATCAGCGAAGCCACCGTGAAGACCCACCTCAACCGCGCGATGGCCAAACTCGGGCTCTCCAGCCGGGCCCAGGTCGTCGTCTTCGCCTACGAGACGGCGCTCGTGACGCCGGGTGGCCCGACGAGCCTCCCCGGCTCCGACCCCGCTGCGGGCGGGCCGGGCTGAGCGTCCGGGGGAGTCCCGCGCGGCGGCCTCCCCGCCCCCACAATGAAGGCCGGCGAGCAGGAGGGAAGCGGGCATGGCGGACGAGCAGGCCTCGGTGCGGGTGGAGCGGGACGGCCCCGTGTACACGGTGATCCTGAGCAGGCCAGGAGTACGCAACGCCGTGGACGGACCGACGGCGGCACAACTGGCCGATGCCTTCCGGGATTTCGAGGCCGATGAGGACGCGGCCGTCGCCGTGCTCTGGGGCGAGGGCGGAACGTTCTGCGCGGGCGCCGACCTCAAGGCCATCGGCACCGAGCGCGGCAACCAGGTGCTCGCCTCCGGCGACGGACCCATGGGGCCGACCCGGATGCGGCTCAGCAAGCCGGTGATCGCGGCCGTCGCGGGGCACGCGGTGGCGGGCGGCCTGGAGCTGGCCCTCTGGTGCGATCTGCGGGTCGTGGAGGAGGACGCGGTGTTCGGTGTGTTCTGCCGCCGCTGGGGCGTCCCCCTGATCGACGGTGGTACGGTCCGGCTGCCCCGCCTGATCGGCGAGAGCCGGGCCATGGACCTGATCCTGACGGGCCGTCCGGTCCCGGCGGCCGAAGCGCATGCGATCGGGATGGCCAACCGCGTCGTCCCCACGGGCCGATCGAGGGCGGCCGCGGAGGAACTGGCCCGCGAGATCGCCGGGTTCCCCCGGATCTGCCTGCGCCACGACCGGTTGTCCGTCCTTGAACAGCACGGACTGGCCGAGGAGGACGCTCTGGCGGGGGAGTTCCGGCACGGCCTGGTGCCACTGACCGCGGGTGAGACCCAGGCCGGAGCGGGCCGGTTCGCAGCCGGGGCGGGCCGACACGGCACCTTCGGGCCGTAGCGGGTGCCCGGGACCCGCGGCTTTCGACGATCGTCCTGGCCGAGGTGTGGCGCCTGCCACAACCGGCCCCGGGAACCCGGCCTCCGGCGGCTCCGACCCCTGTCGTAGAGCGGCGTATCGGCCGAGCGATCGGAAGGAACCATCGGATGAACCGCAGGAACGTGCTCCGGGCCCAGGTCGCCGTCGGCGCCGCGGCCGCGCTGGGAGGTGCCGCCGGGGTGGCCGCGGCGGCGGAACCGCGATCCGCCGGCAAGCCGGCGGGACCTTTACGCGTGCACGTCGTCATGTACGAGGGTGTGGAGGAGCTCGACTTCGCCGCGCCCTACGAGGTCTTCGCGGCCGCCCGGTTCTTCACCGACCGGGAGGTCGACGTCCGCTACGTCAGCGCCTCCGGGCCCGGCGTCGTCCGCGCGGCCTACGGCACGCAGGTGAACGTGGAGCACGCCTGGGCCCCGCGCACCGCGGACATCCTCCTCGTGCCCGGCGGCGGATACGCGCGCCGCGACAGCCCCGGAGTGTGGGCCGAGATCCGCAGCGGCGTCCTCCCGGGGAAGCTGGCCGCGGCCGTCCGCCCCGGCCTCACCGTCAGCGCCGTCTGTACGGGCACCATGCTGCTGGCCGCCGCCGGGCTGACCACGGGGCGCCCCTGCACCACCCACCACAAGGCGCGCCCCGACCTGGAGAAGCAGGGCGGCCTCCTGAAGAACGCCCGTGTGGTGGACGACGGCGATCTGGTCACCGCGGGTGGCATCACCAGCGGGCTGGACCTCGCCCTGTGGCTCGTACGCCGGGAACTGGGTGCCGACGCGGCGACCGGCGTGGAGGCCATGCTCGAATACGAGGCCCGCGGCACGGTGTGGACGCCGCCCGCGTCCGGGCGGCCGTAGCCGGACCGCCGTAGTCGGCGGTCACGGCGGGTCACGGCGGTCAGCGGTGCAGGTGCTGCGTCCAGTCCTCGGGTACCCGGCCGGCCGGGCCCGGGGTCGGCTGCTCCGCCGGGTGATCGTGCGGAGCGGTCAGCTCGGGGCCGGAGTCGTACAGGGCGTCCGTGTCGTAGTTCCAGAACCACTCCTCGCCCGGCTCGAAGCTCTGCACCAAGGGGTGGCCGGAGGACTTCCAGTGGGCGGTGGCGTGCTGGGCGGGGGAGGAGTCGCAGCAGCCGATGTGGCCGCACTGGGCGCAGCGCCGCAGGTGGAACCACCAGCCGCCCAGCTCGTCGCACTCGGCGCAGCCGGTGCCGGTGGGCGCGGCGCTCGGGTCGATTCCCTCGATGTCGCTCATACGGGCTCCTCAGCGGTCTCGGTCGCGGATCCGGTAGCGGATCCGGTATCGGTATCGGTCCCGGGGGCCGGGGCGGTCAGCGGCAGCAGTACCTGGAAGCGGGTGTCCCCCGGGGCGGACTCGACCTGGAGGCTGCCGTGGTGCTTGTTCACGACGATCCGCCAGGAGATGTCCAGGCCCAGACCGGTGCCCTCGCCGACCGGCTTGGTGGTGAAGAAGGGGTCGAAGATGCGGCTGCGGATGTCCGCCGGGATACCGGGTCCGGTGTCGCGGAACTCCACCAGCAGACGGTCTCCCTCGCGCGCCGTGCGGACCGTCAGCGTGCCCTCGCCGCCGGTGCTCCCGATGGCGAACACGGCGTTGTCGATGAGGTTGGTCCACACCTGGTTGAGCTCCGCCGGGTAGGCGGGCACGTCCGGCAGGGAGCGGTCGTAGTCCTTCACCACCCGCACCCGGGAGCCGATCTTGCCGGACAGCATCAGCAGGGTGCTGTCGAGGAGTTCGTGGACGTCGACGACCCGGTACGGGGCGCGGTCGAGCTGCGAGTACTGCTTGGCCGCGTCCACGAGATGGGAGATGCGGGTGGTGGAGTCGTCGATCTCGTCCATCAGCAGCTCGGTCTCGACCGTGTAGTTGAGCCAGCCGATCGCCGACGGCAGGATCTCCTCGGCCACGGTCGCCGCGACCTGGTCCAGCCAGTCCGTGTCCAGCCCGGCCTGCACGAAGGTCGGCGCGAGCCGCCAGCCCTCCGCGATGCCGTGCTCGTCCAGCCAGTCGGCGAGCTCGTCCTCCCGGTCGGAGGCCTCCAGCGGACTGAGCGCCGTCGCCTTCGCGACGCGTTCGACGGTGCGTTCCTGGATCTCGATGAGGTCGGCGATCGTCTCGCGCGAGTACTGGCCCTGGGAGATGTGGGCCAGCTTGTGCCGCATCTTGCCGACACGTTCGCGCAGTGTCGCCGTGGCCCGCACGGCGGCCGCCGCCGGGTTGTTGAGCTCATGGGTGAGGCCGGCGGACAAGGACCCGAGCGCCAGCAGCCGTTCGCGCTGCCCGATGGCCCGCTGGGTGTTCTTGGAGCCGAAGAACAGCCCCTCCAGCAAGTGCGCCGCCATCGGGAACCACTCCTGCATGATGTCCGAGAACGACTGCGCGGGCAGCACGAAGAACCGCGTCGGCTCGGTCACCCGCATCGAGTTGGTGTACGTCTGCGGCACCTGGTCGCCCAGGTACGCCTGCATGGCCCCCGCGTACACACCGCGCTGCGAGGTGCGGCTCACCTCGACGTCGTCGCCGCCGACCCGGCGGAACAGTACGACGGTGCCCTCGATCATCACGTAGAAGCAGGTGGCCGGGGAGCCCTCGGTGTACACGGGGCCGGCTTCGAAGATCTCCACCCGCCCCTCGGCGCACAGCCGCCCGAGCTGTTCCGGGGTGAGCTTCTCGAACAGGAACAGCGAGGAGATCTCCTGCGGGCTGCACGGCATGACCTGCCCGCTCATGACTGCTCCAGGTACCGGTGGACGAGCATCACGGCCATGGCTCCCTCTCCGACGGCGGACGCGACGCGCTTCGCGGACTGGGCGCGCGCGTCGCCCGCCACGAACACGCCGGGAATGTTGGTCTCCAGGTGGTAGGGCGGCCGGTCCAGTTCCCACTCGGCAGGCGGCCGCCCGTCCGGGGTGAGGTCCGGTCCGGCCAGGATGAAGCCGTGCTCGTCGCGCAGCACCGTTCCGTCCAGCCAGTCGGTCAGCGGGGCCGCGCCGATGAACACGAACATCCACTGCGCGTCGACGAGTTCACTCCCTCCGCCGTCCGCGTCCCGCAGTGTCAGCTGCTCCAGGTG
Organism: Streptomyces sp. NPDC001502; assembly: GCF_042894785.1. Taxonomy (NCBI): domain Bacteria; kingdom Bacillati; phylum Actinomycetota; class Actinomycetes; order Kitasatosporales; family Streptomycetaceae; genus Streptomyces; species Streptomyces sp. NPDC001502. The sequence goes on along the minus strand of NZ_JBIAVW010000005.1, from coordinate 317,658 downwards.
CCCCTCGCCGTGCGCCGCCTCGACGACGGTCCGGGTACGCACGGTGATGTTCGGCGTCTCCTCGATCTGCTGGATCAGGTAGTACGACATCGACGCCGTCAGGGACTCCCCGCGCACCAGCAGCGTCACCGACTTGGCGCCCCTCGCCAGGTACATCGCCGCCTGCCCGGCCGAGTTGGCGCCCCCCACGATGTACACGTCCTGCCCCTGGCAGGAAGCCGCCTCGGTGAGCGAGGAGCCGTAGTACACCCCGCAGCCGGTCAGCTGGTCGCAGCCCGGCGCGTGGAGCTGCCGGTACGACACACCGGTGGCCAGGATGACGCTGTGGGCGGCGATCGCCGAGCCGTCCGAGAAGCGGACGACGCGTGCGGCGCCGTTGACCTCCAGCCCGGTGACCTCACGCGCCGTGAGGATCTCGGCGCCGAACCGGCCGGCCTGGCGGCGGGCACGCTCGGTGAGCTGGGCACCCGACACGCCGTCCGGGAATCCGAGGTAGTTCTCGATGCGGGAGCTCTGACCGGCCTGTCCGCCGGTCGCCAAGCGCTCGACCAGGACGGTACGCAGCCCCTCGGAGGCCCCGTACACCGCGGAGCCGAGCCCGGCCGGGCCGCCGCCGATGACGACGAGGTCGTAGAAGTCGGCGGCCGGCGTCGTCGCGAGCCCCACGTGGGAGGCCAGTTCGGGCGCCTCCGGTTCGATCAGGGCGGTGCCCTCGGGTGTGATGACCAGCGGCAGCCGCTGCCCGTCGGCCCCGGCCGCCTCCAGCAGCCGCCGCCCCTCCGGTTCGTCGGAGGAGTACCAGCGGTACGGCACCTGGTTGCGGGCCAGGAACTCCCGCACGTCGGAGGAGCGCGCCGACCAGCGGTGCCCGACCACCTTGGTGGCGGGTACCGGACGGTAGTCGCTGGTGCGCCAGGCCGTGAGCAGGTCGTCCACGACCGGGTAGAGCTTCTCCTCCGGCGGGTCCCAGGGCTTGAGCAGGTAGTGGTCGAGGTCGACGACGTTGATGGCGTCGATGGCCGCGTTGGTGTCGGCGTAGGCGGTCAGCAGCACGCGCCGCGCACCCGGATACACCTGGAGGGCCTGTTCGAGGAACTCGATGCCGTTCATCTGCGGCATCCGGTAGTCGGCGAGGATCACCGCCACCAGGTCCCCGCGCAGCTTCAGCTCGCGCAGCGCCTCCAGCGCGGAGTCGCCGGTCTCGGCGCGCACGATCCGGTACTCGGCGCCATAGCGGCGCCGCAGGTCACGGGCGATGGCCCGGGAGACTCCCGGGTCGTCGTCCACGGTCAGGATGACGGTCCGCGCCGTGTCGGCGGCCTGTGCCATACGTCGTCTCCACCCCGAGTGCTCTGGGCAGGCGGCCCGGCGAGCCGCCCGCGCCGGTTCCCGCCCATCGTATGGTCGATCCTCCCGGACCGCTCCGGGACGACGCGGGCCGTGCGCTCCGGGTACCCACCCGGTCGCTCCTGGTCAACGCCCTGCGGCCGCTCGCGGAGCGTCACGTACGGAGGTGCTCCGCTCACGCGCCGGTATCGACGATGCGGCCGTCGCGCAGTTCCACGACCCGGTCGGCGAGTTCGATCAGGTTGGGGTCGTGGGTGGCGACGAGGATGGTCACCGACTCGCTGCGCACCACCGCGCGCAGCAGTTCCATGACCGAACGGCCGGTCTCCGAGTCGAGCTGGCCCGTCGGCTCGTCCGCGATGATCAGGTCCGGGTCGTTGGCCAGGGCGCGGGCCACCGCCACGCGCTGCTGCTGGCCGCCGGAGAGTTCGCCGGGCCGCTGTTCGGCGTGGTCCGCGAGCCCGACCAGGGCCAGCAGGGTCCGGGCGCGCTCCTCCCGCACCTTGGCGGGCACGCGCCGCAGCCGCATCGGGACGCCGACGTTCTCGGCCGCGGTCAGGACGGGTATCAGGCCGAAGGACTGGAAGACGAAGCCGATGCGGTCGCGGCGCAGGGCGAGCAGGCCCGGCTCGTCGAGGGTCGCCAGGTCGGTGCCGTCGAGGGTGATCCGGCCGCCGGTCGGGGTGTCGAGGCCGCCGACGAGGTTCAGCAGGGTGGTCTTGCCGGAGCCCGACCGGCCCCTGAGGGCGGTGAGTTCGCCCCGGCGGACCTCGAAGGACACGCCGCGCAGGGCGTGGACGGCCTGCGATCCGCTGCCGAAGCTGTGGTGCACGTCGTCGACGACCACGATCGGAGAGCCGTCGCCCTGCCGCCCTGCCTGTGTCGCGACCGTCGCCGTAGCCGTCGCCTGGTGATCCCTCATCGTGTCCGTTCCCCCGTCGAGTTGTCCGCGCGGGGCGCCCGGCCCCCTGTCCCGCACCATCTGTCGCTGCAGCTTTCTGATCGCATTTGCGCATCTGTCGCACCAGTCACGCAAGCCCCTTCCCTCTATCGATCACATCTGACAGCATCGTCCGCTATCCGGTACTGACGGTCCGGACGGGGGAGGAATACCACACGTGCTCGGCTTCGTCGTGCGCCGACTGCGCGGGCGATGGCCGCTCGCCGTCGCCGTGCTGCTCACCGTACTGATCACCGCGACCACACTGACCGCGCTGACGGCATTCACCCGTGGCGTCGGCGAAGAAGGGCTCCGGCGGGCCCTGACCGGGACGGCACAGTCCCGGACCACCGTCGTGATCACCAGCGGCCATCCCGCCGACTCCCGCGCCAAGGACGACGCGTCCGTACGGGCCTTCGCGGACGAGGTGTTCGGGCGGCTCCCGGTGGCCTCCGAGAGCGTGGCCCGCAGCCGCTCGTACGGGCTGCCCGGCGTCGCCGCCTCCGGCCGCGACGCCGACCTGACCCTGCTCGCCGCCCTCGGCAAGGACCACGTACAGCTGCTCGCCGGTGCGTGGCCCGCGCCGGCCGCCGCACCCCCGGCCGCCGGCGCCCCGGCCGCGCCGACCCAGGTGGCCGTCCCGCGCGCCGCGCTCGCCCGCCTTGGCCTGGCCGAGTCCGCGCTGCCCGCGCCCGTCCGGCTGGACGACCGGTTCGGCGGGGCGCCGCTGACCGTGCTGGTCACCGGCGTGTACCGGGCCGCCGACCCGGACGCCGCGTACTGGCGGCTCGACCCCCTCGGCGGACGCGAGGTACAGGCCGACACCTTCGCCATCTACGGCCCGCTCCTGGTGGACGACAGCGCCTTCACCACCGGCAGCATCCTGCAGAACCACCGCCTCACGCTGCTCACCCCGGACCTGCGCACGGTCCGCGCCGCCGAGGCCGAGGCCGTCCGGACCGCGACCGACCCCGCGAGCGCCGCCCTCGAACGGGCCGGCTCGCTGCGGACCGCCACCGAACTGCCCAAACTGCTGGCCGAGCTGAGCGCCGGCACGGTCGTCGCCCGCTCCACCCTGCTGATGGGCGCGCTCCAGCTCGCCGTCCTGTCGACCGCCGCACTGCTCCTCGTCTCCCACATCCTGACCGTCCGCCAGGAACCGGAACGGGTCCTGCTCACCGCACGCGGCGCCTCCCGACGCCGCCTCGGCGCGCTCACCGCGGCCGAGTCCCTGCTGCTCGCCCTGCCCGCGGCCGTCCTGGCACCCCTGCTCACACCGCCCCTGCTGCGCCTCTTCGGCCGGTTCGGACCGCTCGGGCGGGTCCACCTGGAGATCCCGGACACCTGGCTGGTCTGGCCGGTCGCGGTCGGCTGCGCCCTGGCCTGCGTCCTGCTGACGACCCTGCCCTCCGTCCTGCGCGGTGCCTCCGCCGCCGTACTGCGCCGCGTGGGCAGCCGCCAGGCGCTGGTGACGGGCGCCGCCCGCTCCGGCCTCGACCTCGCCGTCGTGGTCCTCGCCGTCCTCGGCTACCAGCAGCTCTCGCAGTACGGCGGTACGGACGCCCCCGCGTCCGGCGCCTCCGCCGGCGGCGGGCTCGGTGTCGACCCGGTCCTGGTCGTCGCTCCCGCCCTGGCCCTGTGCGGGGGCACGCTGCTGGTCCTGCGCCTGCTGCCGTTCGCGGCGCGGGCCGGCGGACGGCTGGCGGCGCGCGGCCGGAGCCTGGGCCCCGCCCTGTTCGGCTGGCAGCTCGCCCGACGGCCCGGCCGGGCCACCGGGCCCGTGCTGCTGCTCGTCCTCGCCGTCGCCAGCGGCATCCTGGCGCTCGGCCAGCACACCGGCTGGTCCGCGTCCCAGCGTGACCAGGCCGACTTCGCGACCGCGGGCGGCCTGCGGATCTCCGGAAGCAGCATGTCCCCGATGGGGCAGGGCGGACGCTACGCGGCCCTGCCCGGCGGCGACCGCCTCGTACCGGTGGTCCGCCGCGAGCAGAAGCTGCCGGACGGGAATCCCGCCGACATCGTCGCGCTCGACGCCGTCAAGGCGGCCGAACGCGTACCGCTGCGCGCGGACCTGCGCGGCGGGCACGGCATGCGCGAGCTGTTCACCCCGCTCGCCGCCGGCGCCCCGGGCGCCGCGGCCGCCCCCGCGAGCCCCGGTGTCGCCCTGCCCGGCTCCCCGCGCCGCATCGACCTCGACGTGTCGGTCCGGTCCTCCGGTACGAGCTGGGCCGCCGTGAGCCTGCTGCTGCGCGACCGGTTCGGGGCGACGTACGGGACGGCCTCGGTCACCCTGCCCGAGGGCGGCGACGTCACCCTCCCCTTCCTCCTCGACGCGCTGACCGGCGCCCCGGTCGGATCGGCGGCCACCCCGCTGACCCTGGCGGGGATACGCCTCTCGTACGCCGGTGACGGCGACGACCCCGGAGACGGCAGCGAACTGGCCCTGCGCCGGATCGCCGTCTCCGACACCGCGGACGGCGCCGCCACGGGCGTCACCGCACCCGCGGACGCCGCCGGCTGGCGGACCTCGCTCCCGCAGGGGACGAGCGCCAAGAGGGCCCCCGAGCCGATCCCGGTCCCGGCCGGCTCCACGGACCTGCTGCGGCTGCGCTACTGGGGCGGTTTCGGCACCCTGCAGGGCGTCACCACCGTGGCGTTCCCGACGCCCGCCGCGCCGGCCCCCACCGCCGTCCCCGCGGTCGCCACCACCCGCTACCTGCGGTCCCTGGGCGCCTCCGTGGGCGACACGGTCCCCGTCACGCTGGACGGCGCCAGTGTCCCGATGCGGATCACCGCCTCCGTGGACTCCCTCCCCGTGGCCGGCCGCTCGGCACTCGCCGTCGACCTGCACGTACTCGGCCGGTTCCTGCTGGAGTCCGTCGGCCAGCAGCCGGCCTCGCCCACCGAGTGGTGGCTGCCCGCCGAATCGGCCGCCGACCCCGTCCCGGCCCGCGCGGCGGACCAGCTGCGCGAAGGCGCCCGGATCGAGCGCGTCCAACTGCGCGAGGAGATCACCGAGCGGCTGCTGGACGACCCGCTGAGCGCCGGCCCGCAGAGCGCCCTGGCCGCCCTCGCCGCCGCCTGCGCGGTCCTGGCGGCCATCGGTTTCGCGACCTCCACCGCCGCCGAACGGCGCGTGCGCGGACGGGAGTTCTCGGTCCTGCTCGCACTCGGCACCCCGCGCCGCTCGCTGGCCCTCGCGTCCGCCGCCGAGGGCGGGGTGCTGATCGTCATCGGGTCCGCGGTCGGGACCGGGCTGGGCGTCGCCCTCGTCCATCTGATGACACCCCTGGTCGTGCTGACACCCGCCGCCGGGCGGCCGTTCCCGCCCGTACAAGTGGACATGCCGTTCTGGCAGACCGTGCTCACGGTCGCCGCCATCGCAGCCGTTCCCCTGCTGTCGGCCGCACTCAGCGGCCCCCGGGGCCGCGACATCGCCGCCCGGCTGCGCCCCGTGGAGGAGATGTGACCACCCCGCCGACCGCCACCCCGCCCTCGTCCACCCCGGTGCCCGCCACCCCGCCCCCGCCCACCGCCCCGCGGCCCGCGCCCTGGGTCAGGACCAGGCTGCGGGCGGCGCCGCTGGGCACCCTGCTCGGCGCCGCGCTGGCCTTCGTCGCCGTCCTGCTGGCCGCCGCGCTGCCGCGGGCCCAGGACCGGGGCGCCGACCAGGCCCTGCGCTCCTTCCTGGAACGCAGCGCGGCCGGCAACACCAGCCTGCAGGTGACCGCGCCCTCCCCGGACAGCGGGCAGAGCGCCCAGGCCCTGGACTCCACGCTGGACAAACTGCTCGGGCCGACCGGATCCACCTTCCGCGTGGACCCGGAGAAGACCGTCCACGGCGCGCGCACCACCAAGCGGCAGCCGCTGCTGAATCCGGAACTCTCCCAGCCCTCCGGCCTTCCGCCCAGCATGAACCTCCTGCACGTCCGCCAGGCGCAGACCCATGTGAAGCTGGCGGAGGGGCACTGGCCGAGCAGCACGCCCACGGCCCCTGCGCAGGCCGCCCCCGGGGAGATGGCGCCCCTGCAGGTCGCCCTCTCGCAGAAGGCCGCCGCGACCCTCGGCGCCCGCGTCGGATCCGTCCTGAAGAGCGAGTCCCGGGTCGACGGCACACCGTCCGTCGAGGTCGTCGGTCTCTACGCGGTCCTCGACGAGACCGACGGCTTCTGGACGGACAACCTGGGGTGCCTCGCCCACGCCTGCGAGCACTACTACAACGAGAGCCTCGCCTGGGACGTCGACGCCCTCGTCGGCACCGGGGACCTCGACCGGATGAGCACCTGGAGCCGCACCGCCGAGGACTTCTGGCAACTGCCGGTGGACGTCGGCCACCTGCGGGCCGACCGGCTCGACGCCACGAGGAAGGACATCGCCTCCTACATCGCCGGGCCCACCGCAGCCACCCTCGCCCGGGAGACCGGCCGCGCACGGCTGCACACCACCTCGTGGCTGCCCGAGCGGTTCGAAGAGGCCCGCGCCCGTACCCAGGCCGCGGCGCCGCTCGCCGCGATCGGACCCGCCGGGGTCGGCGGCGTCGCCTTCGTCGTCCTGTGCCTGGCCGGCGCACTCGCGGCCGACCGCCGCGACGCCGAACTGCGGCTGCTGCTCGCGCGCGGCGGCTCGCGCCCCGCCATCGTCGGCCGGCTCCTCGGCGAGGGCGCCGTCACCGTACTCCCGGCGGCCGCGGCCGCCACCGCGCTCGCCGTCCTGCTGCTGCCCACCCCCCGGCTCGCGCCCGCACTGCTCTCGGCCGCGGCCGTCGCCCTGCTCACCCTGCTGGCCTTCCCCGTACGGGCGGCCGTACTGCTGTCCCCGGCCCGCCCGGCCGGGCGGTGGCGCAGGCCCGTCGCCGAACTGCTCGTCCTCCTCGCCACCGTCGCCGCCGTGGTGGAGGTCCGCCGCCGCGGGGTCGCCCCGCCCGGCAGCGACCTCGACCCGCTGCTGATCGCGGCCCCGCTGCTGCTCGCCCTGTGCGGGGGGCTGCTGCTGGCCCGGATCCAGCCGGTGGTCACCGGATGGCTCGCCCGGGTGGCCGGCCGCAGCTCCGGACTGGTCGGCTTCCTGGGACTCGCGCGGGCCGCCCGCGGCCCGGCGACGACCGGCACGCAGGCCCGCGGCCGCACCGGCCCCTCCGTCCTGCCGATGGTCGCGCTGATCGTCGCCATCACCACCGGGGGATTCGGCGCCGCCGTGCTGCAGTCGGTGGAATCGTCCCGGCTGGGGGTGGCCCGGCTGACCGTCGGGGGCGACGTGGCGATCTCCGCATTCGGGAAAACCCCGCTCCCGGCGGGGCTCGCGAAGGCCGCGGGCGAACTGCCGGGCGTACGGACCTCCGTGCCGCTGTGGATCGACCACGACTCCTCCCTGCACGGCACCACCGTGAGATCCAGCCAGGTCACCGTGATCGTTGCCGAGCCGGCCGCGTACGCGGAGCTGTCCCGCGTCCTCGGCTGCGGATCCTTCGACCCCGCCCTGCTGGCCACCGGCGGAGCGGCGTCCGCCGATGCCCCGGTGCCCGCGCTGTTCAGCGCGAGCCTGGCCGGTCAGGCCGAACAGGGCGGCACGTACACGGTGCAGCCCGGCGACGGCGGGGAGCTGAAGGTACGGGTCGCGGGCCTGGTCGACTGCACCCCGGCCCATCCGGCGCGGGACGCCGCGACCGTCGTCCTGCCGACGGGCGCCGCGACGGCCCCCATGGGCGGCCCCGACCACCCGAACCGGTGGCTCGGCCTCGGTGACGTCGACGGCGACCGGCTGCGCGAGCTGGTCCGCTCCAAGCTCCCGGCGCCGCCCGGGACGCCGGCCCCGGCGCCGGCCCCGATCCCGGGGTCCGGCTCCGCCGCGGGCCCGGCCCCGCTCGACGAGTTGTACCCCGTGCACACCAGCGCCGAGGCCGTCACCGCACTGGGCGCCGATCCGCTGCAGCGCTCGGCGCAGCGCCTCTTCTGGGCCTCCATGGCCGGAGCGGCGGGCTTCGCCCTGCTGGCCGTCCTGCTGACGCTGGTGCGGACCGTCCCCGAACGCGCGGCGCTGCTGGCCCGGCTGCGCACGATGGGGCTGCGCCGCAGGCAGGGCGTGGCGCTGATCCTCGCCGAGACCCTGCCGCAGACCCTGGCCGCGACGCTGGGCGGGGCCCTGGTGGCGGCGGCCGCCGTGGCCCTGCTCGGCCCGGCGATGGACCTGTCCACGCTGGTCGGCGCGCACGTTCCGAACGGCGTGCAGCTGACGGCGGGGCCCGTACTGACCCAAGCCCTGGGCCTGGCCGCCCTGGTCGCCGCAGCCGTGTGCGCAGAGGCGGCGACATCCGGGCGACGGCAGATCACCACCGAGTTGAGAGCGGGAGACCAGCGTTGAACACCGACCAGCCGACGTACGAGGAGCTGCGCCGCCGGGCGACGGCCGCCGCGGAGCCGCGCACCCCGGCGGCGGACGCCGCGATCGCCTGCGACCGTCTGGTGCGGATCTTCAGCCAGGACGGCATCGAGGTACAGGCCCTCCAGGGGCTGGAGCTGACGGTCGAGCAGGGCGACCTCATGGCCCTCGTCGGCGCCTCCGGCAGCGGCAAGTCCACCCTCTTGAACATCCTGGCCGGCCTGGACGTCCCCACGGCCGGCAGCGCGGCGGTCGCCGGCTACGACCTGCTGGAACTGTCGGCGCGGGACCGGCTGCGCTACCGGCGCGAAGCGGTCGGGTTCGTCTTCCAGCAGACGGCCCGCAACCTGCTGCCGTTCCTGACGGCCGCCCAGAACGTCGCCCTGCCGATGCAGCTGAAGGGCGACAGCCCCCGCCGCGGCGCGGGCGCACGCCGCGCGGCCAGGGTCGGGGAGATCCTGGAGGCCCTCGGGATCGGTGAACTGGCGCACCGCCGCCCGGCGGAGCTGTCCGGCGGCCAGCAGCAGCGCGTCGCGATCGCCGTGGCGATGGCGAACGACCCCAAGGTGCTGCTCGCCGACGAACCCACGGGCGAACTGGACTCGGAGACGGCCGCGGCGGTCTTCGAGACCTTCCGGACCGTGAACAAGGAACTCGGCGTGACGGTGGTCATCGTGACGCACGACCCGATGGTGGCGGGCGAAGTCCGCCGGACCGTGGCGATCCGCGACGGCCGCACCAGCAGCGAGGTCCTGCGCCGCCTGGTCACCGACGAGCACGGCGAGGAATCCATCAGCGAACGCGAGTACGTCGTCCTCGACCGCTCCGGGCGCGTCCAGCTCCCCCCGAAGTTCCTGGAGGCCCTGGGCATGGAACACCGCGTGGCGGTCGACCTGGCCCCGGACCACATCGAACTACGCCCGGACGGCGCCTACTAGTGATGTGGCCGTGAAGGTTCGCCGGATCGCGTCGTCCGGTGCGGTGCATCGCAGCACTAAGCGGTTTCGGTGAAGCCGAGTGCTGATCCTTTGGCCGCCCAGGCCGACGCCGATGCCGAAGGCCGGACCGACTGGAGCATGGTCAGCGTCGACTCCACGACCTGCCGCGCTCATCGGCACGCGGCTGGCGCCACTACTCGTGCTCCGAGGATTCCGGGCCGGCGAAGCCGACCGGCGCGTCACCGTTCCGATGAGGCCTTGGGATGCTCACGAGGCGGGCTGGCCTGCAAGATCCACCTCGCCGGGGAGGGCGGGCGTCGACCGCTCGCGTCCGTCATCACGCCCGGCTGGCGGCTGTGGCTTCGCTCCTGAGCAGCCGCCGAGTACTACGTCTCCTCCGGCACGAGCACGCCCAGCTCGACTTCCTCGAACACTTGTGACCACCGGGAGTCCACATCCGAGAAGGCCGTCGGATCCGCTTGCCGAGCCCGGTCGATCACGTCGTCTGCCCAGTCGTCGTAGTCGTCGTGCATGTCGCTCTTGCCGGAGTAGACGAACGCCTCCCAGATCCGCAGCACCTCGACCAGGCGGTCCACCGATGTACTGACCAGGCCGTACTGCTCCTCCGGATTGCCTTCGTAGCCCCTGACCATCCAGACCTCACCGCTGTCGATCAGCAGCCAATACGAGTTGATGCCGTCCTCGAAGGAGCCGAGGAACACCGCCCGGCCTGCGGGAAGCTCGCGGACCGATGGCAGCAAGACAGTGCGCGTCATACGGCAACCAGGCCACATCACCCACGTCTATCAGCCCGTCCTTCACGCCCGCCGACTGTGGTGAGGCCGATCCTCTCAGACCGGCACAACCCGTCGGACAGGACCTGGAAGGGCCCGGCCCGTCCGCACAGGGCGCCAGGAAACCAGTGGAGCCGCCCCGCTGTGCGCCGTTACCGTGCTGCTGGACAAGTCGTCTAGGCAAGGACGTTCCGTTGTACACCCTTTGAGACCCCCCGAGTGCCGATTCGTCGCGCGTCGCGCATGTGCGCCGCGCTCCTTTCTGCTGCGGTCTTCTCACTGGAACCGGTGTACTTCTGTGCTCAATACCTGGGTGGTCGCTCCCACCTGCCTGCCGCTCGTTCTCCGCCGATGCCACACGTGCGCGTCCGAGCGCTTCCGGGCGAACGGCAAATTTCGCGTCAACGCCAACCACAAGCTCCTCGACGCCTGGCTCCTCGTGCTCTGCACCGCTTGCGGGGACACGGCGAAACTCACGGTCCTGGAGCGGGTGCACGTGCGCTCCGTACGACCCGAGCTGCTGCGCCGACTGCACGACAACGACCCGGGCCTGGCAGCCGTACTGCTCCAGGATCCGGTCGTGCGGCGCCGCAATCACATCGCCCTCGACTGGGACGGCGCCTGGCGCCTCGACACCGGCGGATCGGATCACCTGGACCGCGAGGTGATCGACGTCTCGGTCCGCTTCGCAGCGCGGATCCCGGTCCGGCCGGTGCGATTGATCTCTGAGGGGTGCGGTCTTTCACGGGCCGAGGTCGAGAGACTGATCACGGACGGGAAGCTCGTCTCGGCGGTCCGGCTGAGCGGCAAGCTCTCCGGGGACTTCACCTTCACGCTCAAGCGCTGACCCCTCCCCGGGGCCAAGGGCCTGTCCGGCGGGATCCGCCGGACAGGCCCTAAAGGTTGCTGCAGAAGGACTTCCAGGCCTTCGTGCGGGCGACGGCATGCCCGGCGCGGGCGCGGACCTGCTGGTGAGGCGGGGCTGTCGAGGACGGCTCGGACGCCGCGATCACCGCCATCCCGGGATCATCGCACCGGGCCGGCGGGCTCCCGGCAGCAAGCCCTGCCCACGTCAGCGGAACTCGTGGACCACCTGGATCTCGCCGACCATGTGGGCGTTGAACTCGTCCAGCTCCTCAGCCGGAACCCAGAGCTCCAGGATCGTCCGCCCGCCCGCCTGCTGAACGGGATATCGGCTCAAGAACTCCGACTCGACCTCGAAACGAGTGACGAAGCCGGCGCCATCGTGCTTCACGTTCCAGTCCCGCGCGATCCTGATCGCGTAGTCCTCGTTGAGGACCGGGTAGAAGATCGGCTGCTCGGGCAGCCTGGGCGGCCACGCACGCCAATTCAGCTCCCGTACCCGATCCAGCTCCTTGGGGCCGGTGGGGCGCCACAGGGTCGTCGTTGCTTGCCGGCTGGTCATCCGCATCGCTCTCTTGACGTGGTCCGCCGGTACGGCGGATCGGGAGACCGGACGCTACCGGCGCCTCAGGGTCGGCAGCTACGCAGTTTCCGTACCGGGCGCGCCAGGTGGCGGGTACCGCTGCGAGCCCGACCGGCAGCGCCAGGGAAGCGCGGACAGCGGTAGGGACGGTTCGCCGCATCACGTACATCGATCGCTCCTTCGTTCGTTCGTCCGACACCCCCAAAGTCCCACCGCCTGTGACTCACCGTCATCACCCTTCGGAGCGGTCCGCGATCTCATACCTGGGAGCCACCCGGACCGGATCCGGGCTTCCACACGGAGCGCAGCCGCTCCGCGGCAGCGGCCACCCGGTCGCGACCTGCCCGGTAGGCCGGCGCCCAGTTCGCCCGGTCGTTCAGCTCGGCCCCGAACGCCCGTACCGTTGCCGCGTCGGGACCGATGGTCACCACGGTCCGCGCCCCGTCGGCCGCCGCCCGCCGGTCGAGGGGCTCACCCGGCGAAAGGTGTGCCAGGGGCTCGATGACGACGACCGTGCGGGCTCCGGCCGCGAGGTCCGCGTTCGCCCCGGAGCGCAGGGCGCCGTCCATGTACCGCCGCCCCTGGACGGAGACCGGCGGCTCGGCCGCGGGGAAGGCACTGCTCGCCGCCACCGCGTGCACCAGAGGTACACCCCGCGCCGGGGGACCGGACCCGGCCGCGGCGCCACCGCTGCGAGCCGGCCGAGGTCCTGGCCGGTGGTCAGGAGCGCGCCGACGATGGCACCGGCCGACGTGCCGACCGTCAGTCGGCAGCGCCGAGATCCACACCCCTGCGCCCCAGTTCAGCGACCAGTCCGGCCATCCACGCGGTTCCGACCGCTCCTCCCGGTCCCCGTACGAGTGCCCGGTCGAATGTTGTCGCGGTTTCGAGCTCCATGATTCCGTCTCCCCCTGGCACCAGGTGATGGTCCGCGCGGCCGGCGTGACCGACGTGACCGACATGACCGACGGTGGAACCTCGGCCAAGCTTCGGGTCCAGCGGATCGCGTGGAGGCCGGATCACGGATCACAGACTGTCGGCGCGCAACGACTCCACGGCCCTGGACAGACTGGACGCGGCATGCCCCGCGCGGATCTGGTCGTCGAAGAGGCGCAGCAACGGCGCCAGCAGATCCGTCGGCAGCCCCTGTGCCTCGGTGGCGGAGAGGATGTTGCGCAGCCCCACCGCATTGATCTCCAGGTTGGAGGTCGTGGTGGTGTAGTCCTTCGCGTCGATCTCCTCCGCGAAGCCCGGCAGCGCGTCGGCGGCCGCCGTCAGCCACCGCACCAGCGGGCGCGTCAGCTCCGCCGCCCCGATCCCCTCCGTGCCGGCGAGCGCCACCGCCTGGAAGAACCCGGCGAACATCCCGTACATGCCGCTGAGCAGAGCGGTGTCGTACACGGACGACAGCTCGGGAGCCGGACCGACGAGACTGCCCTCACCGATCGTGTCGAGGACCGTATGCCAGGTCCGGTACGCCGCCTCGTCGCCGCTGTAGAGGACGAAGGCGGCGGAGGTGCCGATGGTCTGGGGCACCGCGTACACGGCGCCGTCCAGGTAGGCGGCCCGCCGGTCGGTCACCCAGGCGCCGAGGGCGCGCGCGGCCGACGGGGTGCCGGTGGTCAGGTTGACGACCGTGCGGCCGGCCAGCGCCCCGGCCGCCGGCCGCAGGAGCTCGCCGACCGTGTCGTAGTCCAGTACCGCGACGACGACGAGTTCCCCCGCCGCCACGGCATCGGCGGGCGTGGCCGCGAGGGACGCCCCCCGCTCGACCAGGCCGTCGGCCTTGCCCGCTGAGCGGTTCCAGACCGTCGTCGGATGACCCTTCGTCAGGAAGGCGTCGGCCAGCGCCTGGCCGAGGTTGCCCAGGCCGATGACACTGACCGGGATCGTGTGAGGTGCGGCGGTTGCGCTCATGACGGTTTCTCTCCTGGGGTCGTCGCTGCTGTCGAACGGGACCCACCCTGCGAGGCCGTGCTGCCGGTTCGCCGCCGGTCCACTGCCGGTCCGCTGCCCCTCTGCTGCCCGCCGGGCCGCAGCGGGCAGGCCGGTTAGGGTGATCGACATGCGTGTGGGGGTTCTGGGGCCGCTGATGATGTGGACGGGCGACGGCGACGGCGACGGTGAGGGGAAACCGGTGGCCGTGACCGGAGCGCGGGCACGCCGGCTGCTCGCCCGGCTGCTGGTCGAACCGGGCCGCCCCGTCTCCGCCGATCGGCTGGTGGACGCACTGTGGGGCGGCGCGGACAGCGAGTCGCCCCGCCACCCGTACGCGAGCCTCCAGGGGCAGGTCTCGCGGTTGCGCGCCGCCCTCGAACGCGCGGCACCGCTGGACGGCCGCGGGCGCCTGCTCCACGACGCGAGCGGGTACCGGCTGGAGCCCGCCCCCGGGGAACTGGACGCGCAGCGGTTCGCCGACCTGGCCGCCAGGGCCCGAGCCCGGGGCCTTGCTCCCCGGCCGCGTGCCGAACTGCTGGGCGAGGCCCTCTCCTTGTGGCGCGGCGAGGCCTACGCGGGCCACACCGACGACCCGGCCGTGCGTGCCGTGGCCGCCCGGCTGGAGGAGGAACGTCTCTCCGCGCTGGAGGAGTTGCTCGGCCTGCGCGTGTCACTGGGCGAGCAGCGCGCCGTCCTCGGCGAGCTCGACCAGCTCGTCGCCGCCCATCCGCTCCGTGAGCGACTGCGCGCGGTCCAGCTGCGCGCGCTGTACCGGGCGGGCCGGCAGGCGGAGGCGCTGGAGAGCTACGAGGTGCTGCGCCGCCGACTCGCCCAGGAACTCGGGCTGGACCCGGGACCGGAGCTGACGGCGCTGCGGCAGGCGATCCTCCGCCAGGACGCCGGCCTGGAGCAGCCACCCCACGGAGAGGACCCCGGAACGAAGGGCGGCGCTCGGCATCCGGACCCCGGCGGCGCGGCGCCGGCCGCCGCCCCGCAGGCCGTCCCGCACGCCGCGTTGCAGGCCGTCCCGCAGGCCGTCCCGCACGCCGCGTTGCAGGCCGTCCCGCAGGCCGTCCCGCACGCCGCGTTGCAGGCCGCCCCGTCGGCCGCGCCGGGCACCGCGAAGAACGGAGCGGCCGGACAACTGCCCGAGCCGCTCACCCGGCTCGTCGGCCGCGAAACGGACCTCGCCGCCGTCCGCGCCCTGTCGGCGCACTCCCGGCTGGTCACCCTCACCGGACCCGGCGGCGTCGGCAAGACCCGGCTGGCGGTCGAATGCGCCGGCCTGGCCTCCGCCCGCCACCCGGACGGAGCATGGCTGGTCGCGCTCGCACCGCTCCCCGCAGGCGCTCCGGCCGACGCCGTGGCCACCGCGGCGCTGCGGACCCTGGGCGTACGCGGCCCCGACGGGAGCCCGACCGCCGGAGGGGAGGCGGAACAGCCCGATGCGCTACGCCTGCTCGTGGGCGCCCTCCGGGAGCGCGGGCTCCTGCTGCTGCTCGACAACTGCGAGCACGTCTCCGATGGCGTGGCCGAGGTGCTGGAGGCGGTACTCCCGCAGGCGCCAGGGCTCTCGGTGCTCGCCACCGGCCAGGAACCGCTCGCCCTGGCGGGGGAGGCGGTGCACCCGCTGGCGCCCCTCGCGCCCGCCGATGCCGTGGCCCTGTTCACGGCCCGCGCCGGACTCCCGCCGGACCGCACCACGACGCCCGAGGACAGCGCGGCCGTCGAGGCCCTGTGCCGCCGGCTCGACGGGCTGCCGCTCGCCCTGGAACTGGCCGCCGCCCGGGCCCGGGCCCTGGGCGTGCACGGCCTGCTCGCCGGACTCGACGACCGGTTCACGCTCCTGTCGCGAGGGCTGCGCGGGGTACCCCCACGGCAGCGGACCCTGCGCGCGGTGATCGACTGGAGCTGGGCGCTGCTCGGCGGCACCGAGGAAGCCGTACTCCGAAGGCTGTCCGTGCACGGCGGTGACGCCGCCGCGGAGGCCGCGGGTGCCGTGTGCTCGGACGCGGCCGCGTACGTACGGGAAGAGCAGGTGCCGCCGGCGCTCGACCGCCTGGTGGAGCGCTCGCTCGTGGTCCTGGTCGACCGTCCGGAGGGCCGCCGCTACCGGCTGCTGGAATCCGTCAAGGACTACGCACGGGAGCGGCTGCGCGCGGCCGGCGAGGAGGAGGAAGCCCGCGCCCGGCACGGTGCGTACTACCGGGAGCTGGCGCTGAGGGCCGAACCGCTGCTGCGCGGCCCGCGCCAGCGGCTCTGGCTCGCCCGGCTCGACGCTGCCGAGGCGGAGCTGTACCCGGCGGTCGAGGAGGCGCTGGCGCACGGCCGGGTGGTACCGGCCTTGCGGGCGGCGCGCGCCCTGGCCCGGTACTGGCTGCTGCGCGGTGGACCCGCGGAGGGCGGCCGGCTGCTCGACGCCTGCCTCGCCGCGGAGCGCGACCACCCAGCCCACCCCGAGGACCCTGCGAACCTTGAGTCCGGTACCGGCCCGGGACAGGACCGGCTCGCGGGGGAGCGGATCGCCGCCACCGCCCTGGCGACGGCCTGGCGGGCCGGCCTGACCGTGTGGGAAGGCACGTCCAACGCCGCCGAGGGCCTCCTGCGGACCGCGGCGGCCGCCCTCGACGCGCGGGAGGTGGCGGAACACGACCCGCTGGGCCACGCGCACGCGCTGGGGTTCCTGGCCGCCGCCCAGATGGGCACGGGAGACGTGGCCGCGGGCGAGGAACTTGCCGACCGGGCCCTGGCCGTGGCCGAGGGGCTCGGCGACGCCTGGGGGACCGCGGCCGCCTTGAGCGTGCGCGCCCGGCACGCCCTCGCGCACGGCGACCTGGCCGCGGTACGCCGCGACGCGGAGCGTGCCGCACGCCTGTTCGGCGGACTGGGCGACCGCTGGGGCCTGTTGCAGACGGTCTTCCCCCGTGCCGCGCTCCACGAGATCGCGGGCGAGTACCCGCAGGCGTCCCGGCTGCACGAGGAGGGGCTGGCCATCGCCCAGGAGCTCGGGCTGCCGACCGAGGCCGGCAAACGGCTGTGCGCGCTGGGCCGGTCGGCGCTCCTGGCGGGTGCGTACGAGGAGAGCCGGCAACGGCACACGGACGCCCTGCGGCTGGCCGGGGAACAGAGCCACCGGGCCGGGGAGGCCGACGCCCGGATCGGACTCGCCATGGTCGCCCGGCGCACCGGGGACCTCGTCGGCGCCGAGGAGCACATGCGGGCGGTGCTGACCTGGTTCCGGGACGCCGGCTACGGGCCGGGCACGACGCTCGCGCTCGCCGAACTGGGCTTTACGGCCGAACTGAGGGGGGACACGGACGCTGCCCGTGCCCTGCACCGCGAAGGACTCGCGGCTGCGCGAGCGCTGGGCGACGTACGAGCCATGGCCCTGGCTCTGGAGGGTCTGGCGGGCGCGGCGGCGGCCGGCGGCGAGCCCGGGCGGGCGGCCCGACTGCTCGGCGCCGCCGATGCGGCTCGTACGTCGGCCGGAGCGCCGCTGCCGCCCGCCGAACGGTACGACGTGGACCGGACCTGGTCGGCCTGCCTGTCGGCACTGGGTCGCACGGCGGCCGAGGCGGCCTTCGCCCTCGGCGCGACGCACCCTCCCGACGCCGACGCCGACGCCGACGCCGACGCCGACGCCGACGCCGATTCCGATTCCGATGCCGAGGTCGAACCGGCCGTCCGCTCCTGAGGGTGCCCGGCCGTTCGACCTGCGGCGTTCAGAGGTGGGATCCGGTGGTGGACGGCCTGGTTTCGAGGACCCAGGTGTGGTGGCGGACGGTGTCGGGCCCGGCGCGGCCGGCGAGGATGTCGCAGAGGAGCTCCGCACAGGCCCGCCCGTAGTCGGCGGGGCGCAGGTCGACCGCCGTCACGGGCGGGTTCGCGCTCCGGTTCGCGGTGCCGTCGACGCAGGAGGCGACCAGCAGGTCGGCGCCCACCGTGCGGCCGAGGCCGGCCGCGGCGCGCAGGGCTCCGGGGGCCGCACCGTCGGGGGCGCAGATCACGGCGTCGATCCCGGGGTCGGTGGCGAGCAGCCGCCGCGTGGCGGTGTCCGCGTCGGCCTCGGTCGCCGCGAACGGGACGGTGTGCAGGGTGACTTCGCTCCGGTGCGAGGTACCCCAGGCGGCGGCCGTCTCGCGCAGGGCCTGGGCCCAGGCGGAGGTGCCCTCGGGCGCGAGCAGGGCGGGGCGGCGGGCACCGCGGTCGTGCACGTGGTCCAGGAGGGCCGTGAGTGAGGCGGCGTTGTCGCAGACGACCGCGCCGGCGGGGGTGGGGGAGGGGCCGAGGTAGCGCTCACCGGTGACGACGGGGACGCCGGAGTCGAGGAGCCCCGGGACGGCGCTGTCGCCGACCTCGGGGTCGACGACGAGGAGGCCGTCGACCCGGGAGGCGAGCGGGCCGGAGGCGCCGCCGCCCGGGGCGAGCAGGACGACGTCGAGTCCTTCCTCCTGGGCGCGCTGGACGGCTCCGAAGGCCAGATTCATGTAGTAGCCCAGCCGGCTCGCGGTCTGGGGCAGGTGCAGGCCGACGGCTCCGGTGCTGGAGCGGCGCAGCCGGCGGGCGGCACTGTTGGGGCGGTATCCGAGCTCCTCGGCGACCGCGCGGACCCGGTCCCGGGTGGCTTCCGCGACCCGCCCCGAGCCCTGGAGCGCGTCGGAGACGGTGCTCTTGGAGACGCCGGCGGCGCGGGCGACGTCGAGCAGGGTCACGGCAGGTGGGATCACGCCCCGCATTCTAGACGCCCGGTCCGACCTTGCCGGAACGTTCCGGCAGCGTCTACATTCGTGCCGTGCCGGAACGTTCCGGCGCCGCCCGTGCGGGGCCCGTTCGCCGCACCGCGCCGATCGCCGCCCCTTGACCGATCCTTTCCGTATCCCGCATTCTGACTGAAATTTCAGTCAGAACTCCGAAAGCAGCCCGCCCGTGACCTCGTACGCGCTCCTCACCTCCTTCGGATCCCCGCTCGGCTCCCCGGGCCGCACCCAGCCCGGCGAACGCGAACCGCTGCGCGTCGGCCTCGTCCAGATGCGCTGGTACGCCGATGCCGCCGAGCACGACAACCGGCTCCGCGAGGGCGTCGCGCTCGCCGCCGGGCAGGGCGCCACGGTCGTCTGCCTCCCGGAACTCACCCGCAGCCCCTACTTCTGCAACACCGACGACCCCATGGCCGACGGCGCCGCCCGTTACCTGGAGGACGTGGAGACCGGCCCCACCGTCGCCCTCGCGGCGGAACTCGCCACCGAGCTCGGCATCACCGTCCACGCCTCCCTGTACGAGCGCGCCGAGGACGGCGGCCTCGGCTACAACACCGCCGTCTGTGTGGACTCCGACGGCAAGCTGATCGCCCGGACCCGCAAGAACCACATCCCCGCCTTCCCCGGCTACCGCGAGGACCTGTGCTTCCGCCCCGGCGACAGCGGGTTCCCCGTGGTCGCCCACGAGGGGGCCCGCTTCGGCTTCCCCACCTGTTGGGACGAGTGGTTCCCGGAGCTGGCCCGCGCCTACTCCCTGGCCGGTGCCGAGATCCTCGTCCACCCCACGGCCATCGGCTCCGAGGTGGACCTGCCGGACTTCGACACCCGGCCCATGTGGGAGCACGCCATCAGCGCGAACGGCCTGGCCAACGCCCTCTTCATGATCGTGCCCAACCGGGTGGGAACCGAGGGCCGTTCCACCTTCTACGGCTCCTCCTTCATCTCCGACCCCTACGGCCGGATCATGCTGCGCGCCCCGCGCGACCGCGAGGCCGTCCTCGTCGCCGACCTCGACCTCGACCAGCGCCGGGACTGGCTGGAGTTCGGCCTCATGCGCACCCGACGCCCCGGGCTCTACGGCAGCCTCACCGAACGGCTGGACGCGCCCGGAGCCTAAGGGCCGTCCAGGCCGTCTCTCGATGATCTCCCGAAGGTCCCTCCCCGAGCCGGGGGAGGGACCTTCGGACTCGTTGGAGTGATCATCGGGGTGTCCACGTGTCAGGGCGCGGCGTCCTCGCCAGGATGCGGGCATGCCTCGCTCCCTCTCCCTCTCCCTTGCCCGCTCCCGCCGCGCCCTGCTCCCGTTCGTGGCCGCCGTCGCGCTGCTGGGCACCGCCTCCGCCTCGTTGGCCGATGCCGCGGAAGCCTGCGGATCGGTCATCACCGCGCCGCTCGCCCGCCCCGTCGCCGCCGACGACCCGTGCCCGAGTGCCGACCCCGTCGTGTGCCGGATCCGGGTCCTGCCGATGGACGAGAAGGTCGAGGCCCAGCGGACCCGGATGCGCTACCACGGACTCCTCGAAGACATGCACCGTACGGAGGCCGCCATGCGCGCTGCGGGGGCCACCGACGAGGAGATCGCCCGCGAGATGGTCGACATGCGCAACCAGGCGAAGGAGATCACCCGGGCCGGCATGACCCCCGAGGAGGTCCGCGTCCTGGAAGAGCGGAACATCGCCAAGTACGGCAACCCGCTCGGCCCCACCGCGGACCAGCTCTACGTCAAGTACGGCTCCTGGCAGGCGGTCACGGACGCCTCCATGCGGACCAGTTACGCAGTGGACCGCGAACTCAGCCTCGAATACCGGCCCTGCCCCGTATAGCCGGGGCCGGCAGCCGTCACTGCGGTGCGGCGGCTCCGGAGTCCGGTGACTGCTGGAGACCGGAGGCGTCGACCGCCTCGAAGTCCGAGCCCTTGAGGTCCTTGAGCCCGTCGAGCTGCGCATTGTCCCAACCGGGGTTCTCCTCGCCGGTGATGTACCAGGGTGAGCCGTTGTCCGCGACGATGGCGCCGTACTTCTTGAGCGCGTCGGCCACGGCTTTGGCCTGCGGGGCCAGCCCCGAGGTGTCCACCGTGCTCTTGAGCCGCAGCCGCAGCCCCATCGGAGGCAGCGAGCTGTCCGCCGCCGAGCCCGCCTGGTGCCTCGCGGGCCAGACGTAGCTCTGGTCGGAGCGGGGCACGGTGATGCGGATCGCGTGGTCGATCCGCCCGCCGGCCGCCTCGTCGTAGCGCGCCAGGCCGGGGAGGATGGCGAGGCCGGCGGCATCGGCGGACGTCCATCCGTCGGGCCGCAGGGCGTTGGACCGCAGGTCGAAGATCGCACCCGAGCCGGCGTGCCAGGTGTCGCCGCCCTGCCGTTTGGCGTCGAAGAGCTCGTAGGACTTGCACAGGGCCTTGTCCCAGACGACGACGTGCCGGTCCCCGTCGCTCGCCGGACCGTTCTCGATCCTGGCGTCAGTCGGGATCCGGTAGCCCGACGTGTCGCTCTCCTCGGGGTAGTCCAGGGACACCTCGGATTCCGGCACCACCGTGTCCGAGACGGTGATGGGAATGCCGAAGGGACGGCCTTCCACGAGCCCCGATCCGAAATCCGGATGGAGGGGCTCGGCGGAGCCGATCGAGGCGACGTACCGGCCGGAATTCGGGTGCACGGGGAGCTTGTCCACGGGGGCGTGCCAGAAGCTGTCCGAGGGTGCGGTGGGGCAGGAGGGTGCTTTCCTGCCGGGATCCGCCGCCCCGGACAGCAGGCAGGCGGCGGTCAGCGTGACGGCGCTGGCGATGGCGGGGATTCCATTGCGCGAGCGCAATGCCGTGATGCGCTTCATTGGCATCGACTGTCCTGAGTGCCGGTCGAACGACTCGATCGATCTGCCCGAGCGGAATGCCGAGGATTCACCGGTCCGGCTGGTCCGGCTGGTCCGGCTGGTCCGGTTGTTTCAGCGGTGTCGGCCTTTCGGTCGCTTCTGTCCATGTTAATGCCGGGGATGTCGAGGCGCCTGAGCTCCGGGGGTCGCCTCATCGACCGGTGAGAGCTACGTCACTGCAGGCGCCTGCCGCCGCCTGTCGGCCCGGAGGTGTGGAATGCGCCACTTGTGGGGGTCGGTGGTGAAGGGGGTGGCGCGCTCGGCGGCCGTACCGATCCCGTGCAACCCGCAGGTGGCCAGCGCATCTAGCGGTTCTGGCCTGTTTCCCGGGCCAACCGCACAACAGTCGACAAATCGGGCAAATGGGCCCGTTTCTTCCACAACTCCCTTTACGGTCATATGCGACTTGATGGTGTGTCAGCCCCGAACGTGCGAGCCATAATCGGCCCCGGTCGTCTCCGGAAGCAACGGAGCCATCGGGACACCGATCGACCTCCCAGGCGGATCGCCGCACCGGACCGACCCTCAAGGCGCTGTACATGTCCCTGGCCCGCCGCACCCGACTCGCGGCCCTGCTCGCCGCGCTCTCCGTCGGCACCGCCGGCGTAACGGCCTGGGCCTACGGACACGGGACCGAGCACCCGCAGGTGGCCCCCGAGGTGCTGGTCACCCCGAGCGTGACCGAGGGCTCCGCCCTCCAGGTCGTCGCGCACCCCGACGACGACCTCTTCTTCATGAACCCCGACCTCAGTCGCTCCATATCGACGGGCATCAAGGTCACCACCGTCTACCTGACCTCCGGCGAGTCCGACGGCAGGAACGAGGCCCACAGCCCGCACCTGCAGGACGCCGTCGGTCCCGCCGACCGCGCCGCCTACGCGGAGGCCCGGCAGAACGGCATACGCGCCGCCTACGCGCAGATGGCCACCGGGGACCGGGTCAGCGCCTGGCAGCGCAAGTCCGTACCCACCGCCGGCGGCGGCAGCGCCGAGGTGGACGTCCTGGTCGCCCGGCCCCAGGTCAATCTCGTATGGATGGAGCTGCGCGAGGCCCGCAGCATCTCCGGGGACAATCCGGAGAGCCTCCGTGGCCTGTGGGACGGCCGGACCCCCGCCCTCGGTGCCCAGCTGACCTCCGGGACCCCGGTCAAGGACTGGTTCTCCTACACCAAGGACCAGGCCGTGGCCGCCATCGCGGGCGTGTTCGAGGCGTACCGGCCGACGACGATACGGACCCAGGACCCGACCCCCGGCAGGGCGGAGGGCGGCGGCGCCTTCCTCGACCACCAGGACCACATCTACGGCGCCCGCTTCGTGCAGGCCGCCGCCGAGCGCTACGCCAAGACCACGGCCCGGCCGCACTTCTCGGTCCAGAACTACGTGAGCTACCCGAACAGCTCACTGCCCCCGACGCTCGACCCGCAGACGGCCGAGGAGAAGCTCGGCTACCTCAAGACCTACGCCTGGACCGATCACCAGGACTGGTGCGGCAGCCCCGCCGGCTGCGGCGACCGCAAGACCGCGACCCGGCCCACCGGCGCCGGCTGGAGCCAGACCATCCGCTACAGCCGCGGTGACGGCACCTCCTGGATGACCGAGGGCGTCTCCGGACGGCTCTGGGCCTTCGCCGCGCTGGACGGCCGTATGGCGTACTGGTCGCGCAGCGGCCCGCAGGCCCTCTGGCAGGGCCCCGAGTTCCTGCCCGGCGACGGCATCGACTCCGGGGCGGCGGCCGTCCGCCTCTGGGACGGCCGGATCGGCGTGTTCGCCACCCGCACCACGCTCGGCGCGACGCCCCAGGAGTACGGCCGGGAGATCGTCTACGCCGTCCAGAGCGCGGTCGACGGCGGATTCGGCCCGTGGCGGTCGCTGGGCACCCCGGACGCCGTGGACAGGTCCGGCACCTCGGCGATCAGCGGGCCGTCCGTCGCCGTGGACCTTGAGGGCCGGATGACGGTGTACGTCCGCGACTCCCGCCGGACGCTGCGCGCCCGGGCGCAGGAGACCCCCGGCGGCGACTTCGGCGGGTGGCAGGCCCTGGGCGGCGCCGGCCTCCAGGGCGATCCGGTCACCGCGACCGACGCGTCGGGGCGGCGCCACGTGTACGCGGCCACCGCCGGGTCCGTACTGGCCTGGGTCCAGCCGGCACCGGAGGCCCCGTTCGGCGCCCCCGTCCCGACCGGGCTGCCCCAGACGACGGGCGCGCTCTCGGTGCGCCCCGAGGGCGAGGGCGTCCGCCTGTTCTTCCGCCGGCCCGGTATCGGCACCGTCGCCACGAGCCTGGCCCGCGCGGACGGGTCCGCGCCGGAATTCTCCCCGGTCGCCGAGGCCGGCGGCCTCGGCGGCTACGGCGCCGTGGGCATCGCGGGCGACCTGCTCGCGGGCCGGGCGGGCGCGGGCACGGTCGGCGTGGCGGCCGCCGGCGGGCCGCAGCCCTGGCAGGAGTCCCAGATGCTGTACACGGGAGCCCCGGCCGGTGTGGCCGAGGGGGCCGGTACGGCCGTCGCCGCGGCGCTCGGCCTGGACGCCGATCTGCACGTCATCACGACGGTCCCCGCAGGCGGCGGCGCCACACCGCCCGGCAGCCGGACCCCCGCCCCGTGGCACCGGGCCGTCCAGCCCTGGACGCTCGCGCAGGCCGGCCGCCCGGGCACGACCGTCGCCGGGGGACAGCCCCCTCGGTGACCTGCGCCGCAGCGTTCGCCCGCGGCCCCGGCGCCGCCGGGCCACCGGGTGGCACGGCGGATGGGGGCGGGCGAGGATGTCAGCCAGACCACCTCGCGCAGCCAGGGCGGCCGCACCAGGACCAACGGGCGATCGGGGCATCCATGACCCCTCCTCTCATGTCGTGCCGACGCGTGTGCGCAGGACCCGGAACGATGCGCGCCCTCGCCGCCCTGGCCGCCTGTACGGCCCTGGTGGCCGGATGCGGCAGCGAGACCGCGCCCGAGTGGGGGTACCCGGAACTCGGGAAGACCCTCCGTTCGCTCTCCCGCGATCTCGACCAGGCCTGTGAGCGGACGGAGACCCCGCAGAGCTGCGCGCAGGACCTCGACCGGCTCAAGGCGCCGACGGAACGGGCTTTCGCCCAGCTCCTGGAGCACAGGCTGCTCGATGCCGGCACGGTGGCGGCGATGAACGAACTGGACAGGGCGAGGGAGGCCCGCGTCGCCGCAGCCGAGGAGGCCCGGACCCGGCAGGATCCGCACCACCTTCCCCTCGCGCGCGCGGTGGCGGCCGAGAAGCTCGCGTACGAGCACCTGCTCACCGAGCTGGAGCGCCTGCGCACCGCTCCGCCGCCCGGTGACGGAACGGCCCCGGTCTGAGGCGGTGTCCACAGGCCGAAGGGCCGAAGGGCTGAGCGGGCTGAAAGGTCTTCGGGTATACGAGGCTTCGGCGCTTCGGCGCTTCGGCGCTTCGGCGCTTCGGCGCTTCGGCGCTTCGGCGCTTCGGCGCTTCGGCGCTTCGGCGCTACGGCGTCCGGGGCGGTGCGGGGAGCGCCCCGCCGTCGAGTGCCACCAGGGTGAGGACGACGATCGAGCCCGTCCAGGCCAAGGGCGCGACAGACGAGGGCCGGCCCGCCCGGTCCACCTTCTCGGGCAGCTCCCCGAGCGGGTTCCGCTTGGCGAGGACCCAGTCCAGGACCTGCCGCGCCTTCGCCGGCTGCCCCGTGCCCGCCCATGCGAGGGCGAAGAACGAGGTGCTGGGGGTCCAGGCGTTCGCACCCCACGGCGCGGTCGGATCGTTCCCGGGGGTGAGCCCCCCGTTGGGCAGCAGCAGCGCTTTGTACGTGGTGTCCAGCGCCCGGGGCAGATCGGCCGGGGCCGTGTTGAACGGGGGCGCCATGAAGGCCACCGCGCTGTCCTGTCCGTGCTGTCCGTCGACGGTGCGCTGATAGCCGAGGGGGGCGAACTTCCGGGTGATCCCGGTGGAGAGCCGCCCGGCGGCGCCGGACCAGCGGGCCGCGTCCTGCGGCCGGTCCAGTTCGCCGGCGAGGTGCGCGGCGGCGTTGAGCCCGGCGAGCAGGGGTGCGGCCGTACCGATGTTGGTGGTGGTCGTCATCACCTCCCAGTAGTCCGGGGAGGCCGGGGGCAGCCCGTCCGCCCCGAGGGAGGCCGCAGCGCGGTCGGCCGCCTTGCGGATCATCGGGTAGAGGGCGGTCAGCCGGGCGAGGCGGGTGGCGGGAGGCGCCGTCAGGTACCACTGCCAGGTGGCCCACGGCACCCAGCCGTTGGCGTCGAGCTGCCACCGTCTGCTGTCCGGCGGGCCGGATCCGTCGAGTTCCGTCCGCGCGTCCCAGGTGCCGTCCTTGCGCTGGGTCGCGGCGCTGTAGCGCAGGATCCGGTAGGCCTCGGCGTCGTGGCCGGTGTGCGCGAACGCGGCGGAGGCGAAGCTGGAGTCGCGCGGCCAGGAGTACATCCAGCCGGGGGACCAGCCCGCCGCCATGGCCCCGTTCGGCCGCAGCAGGGCGCGCATGCCCAGCAGGGCCCGCTCCGCCGCCGCGCGCTGGGCCGCCGAACCGCCCGGCACCCGCCCGGCGGCCAGCCAGGCGTGGCTCTCCGCGATCTGCAGACGGGCCGTCGGGTCCTCCGGGGGCACCACGACCGACGCCGGCCGGCCGGCGGGGAGGTACCTCCACCGGCCGGACAGCAGCCGCAGCACGTGGCTCCGCTCGACGTACCGTGCGCCCCCGGCGACGGCAGGCGTGACGCCCTCGGCGGCGCTGGTGTTGGAGAGGAGCCCGACGGTGGGGGCGACAAGCATCGACAGGGGCGCGTAGCGGCCCTCGGCCTCGCCGTGGCTCTGGTGTCCGAGGGGCCGGACGAAGAACACCCGCCGCCCTTCCTGGGAGGGCCGGCCGACGGGGCTCCCCGCGACGCACACGGGGAGGGCGACGCTCGCCAAGGACGCCGTGACGGCAGCCCAGCGGACGAGCCGGGCAGCATGCATCGCCACTCCTTCTGTCGGGCTTCCGTGCGCGCGGCCCCGGAGCTCCCATCGTGGGCCGGATGTGCGGAGCCCGCCACGACATGCCCGCCGCCCGGGTGACGGCGGGGAAGGGCCTGAAGAGGCCTCGCGTTCCCGCACCGAGCAGCGGACGCACCAGGGACGCAGCAACGGACGCACCAGGGACGCAGCAACCGACGGAGCAACGGACGGAGCAACGGACGCGGCAACGGACGTGGCAACCGAGCAGCGGCCGCGACAGGGGCGAAGGTGCCCGTGGCGCCCGGCAGGAGGGCCGCCGGCCCGGCCCCGGCGGCTCTCCTCGCGGATGCCGGTGGGCGGTGGACCGTGCACATTGGTGTGACCGGAACCGGCAGGCGCATCGGCCGTCGGAAGTCGGTCCGGCCGCGCTTCGCTGCGAAGGACTGGTGGATGAACACTGCTTCGACCGAGGGGAATCGCCGGTTCGTCCGCAGGCTCCTGCCGGTCGCGGGCGGCTCCCTCGTGGCGGCGGCCGGAGCCCTGATCGCCGTCGGCTGCTTCCTCGGCCTCTACATCCGGCCCACCTCGGACGACTGGTGCGCCGCCTGGAAGTCCCGCGATCTGGGCGTCCTCGGCATCACGCACGACTTCTACGCCACCCAGAACGGCCGGATCACCAACGCCTTCCTGAGCGGCATCGTCTACGGCGACGGACTCGCCGGGATGAAGATCCTGCCGACCGTCATAGCCGTCGCCTTCACCATCGGCCTGGTCCTGCTCGGGATCCGGTTCCTGCGGTGCCTCGGCGTGAAACCCCCGGTGCTGCTCCTGGTCGCCGCCGCCCTGGCCGTCCAGGCCGTGATCTACTACGGCGGCACACGCAGCTATCAAGTCCTGCTGTGGGCACCGGCCACGATCTCGCACACCATCCCGAGCGTCATCGGAGTGTGGGCGCTGCTGCTGGGCATCTGGACCGTCCGCCGGCCGCGGGCCGCCCTGCGCGCGGGCGGCTTCGCCGCGGCGTTCCTCATCGGATTCGCGATCGGCACCCTGAGCGAGTCGTTCTCCCTCGTCAGCGGCCTCCTCGCGGCCTGCGTGGGACTGCTGGCCGTGCCCCGCCTGGGGCTGGCGCGGACCTGGCATCCGTTCACCTGGTGCCTGCTCTGGTGCGCCGGGGTCGTCTGCGGGCTGATCGTGCTCACCACGTCCCCCGGCGCCCGGTGGCGACGTGCCCAGCAACCGCCCAAGGAGTCCATGCTCTCCGCGGGCGAACTCCGGGGCACCTACGAGGACTGGCTGCACATGTGGGACACCGTCACCGGCCAGTGGGCCTACCTCGGAGCCGCCGCCGTCGGCATCCTGCTGGGCCTGGGGGCCGGGCTCGCGGCGCCCGTGCCCGCGCCGGGGAAACGGGAACCGGGCCCGGCCGTCCCGCGGAAGATGCTGGTCGCCCTGCTGTTGCTGCCGGTGCTCGTGGTGGTGCTGGGATCGTTCGCGGTGGTGGTGGGGCTGCGCAGCGGCTACGGACCGAGCGGATGGACGTACGCCCGCACCTGGACGAACTACCTCGTACCGATGGAACTGGCGCTGTGCGCCTACGGCGTCCTGCTGGGGGTGTGGGCCCGCGGGTACCTGGCGCGCCGGGGGGCCGCCGTGGCCCTGCCGGCGGGCATCGTGATCGCAGCCGGACTGACGCTCGCCTCGCTGGCCGTGCTCGTCCCGAGCGTCAAGCAGCTCACCACCGCCACGGTCACCCGCGCGGTGGCCTGGGACGCCCAGAACTCCCGCATCCGGACCGAAACCGCCGCGGGTGCCACCGACCTCGGATACCAACCCCTGTACATCGGGAGCCTGGCCGAACCCTTCTTCACGTCCGACTACCAGCGGGACTGGGTCGCGGCCTGTGTCTCCACCTGGTACGGCATCGAGCGGATCCACCGCGTCTGAGTACGGTCGTACGGGCTCAGCCGCGCGGCACCGCACGGGCCAGGAAGTGACCGGCGGCGTCCTCGTACTCCTCCAGCCGCCAGCCCGTGGTCGCCAGCGCCCGGCGGAGGTTGCCCTCGGCGAGGAGGTCGCCGGGGTCGAGGGGGCGGCCGTGCCGGGCGGCACGCTCCGCCCGGCCGGACGGGTGGAAGAGCAGCAGGACGCCGTCGGCCGCGGTGACGCGGGCCCATTCGTGCAGGGCGGCGGCCGGGTCGGGGAGGTGGTCGAGCAGCCCCGCCGAGAAGATGCCGTCCAGCGAGGCTCCGGCCAGTGGGAGCCGGGTGCAGTCGGCGGCGAGGAGGGACCCGTGACGGGTGCGGCCGTGCCGGGAGGCGGCGGCCAGCATGGCCGGGGTGAGGTCGACGCCGAACACCTGGCCGCGGGGTCCGACCTGCGCCCGGAGCGCGGGCATGGCCCGGCCGGTGCCGCAGCCGAGGTCCGCCGCCCGCCCGCCGGGTGCCAGCCGCAGCCGGGCGATCGCCGCCTCGTAGGCGGGGGTCTGGTAGGCGAACCGCTCCTCCCAGGCGTCGGCCCGGCGGGTGAAGAAGGCCCGGGTGGCCGTGTGTTCGGCGCGGGCGGCCACGAGGGTGGCGAACCGGCCGAGGAGCTGCTCGCCCCAGGGGTCCAGGGAGAGCTCCTGCGGCAGGAAGCGGACGCCCCAGGCGCTGGCGCCGATCCGGAACGCCTGCTCCGGGTACCCGTCGCAGGAGGCCAGGACCACGGCGTCGGCTGGCAGTTCCAGGGGATCGCGGGCCGGCCGCAGGTACGGGGAGGGCCGGGCGGCCCCGGCGAACAGCGGGTCGGAGCCCGCGGCCCGGGTGAATTCCACCGGCGGGCGGTCGGGGGCGGTGTCGGGCCGGGCTCCCGGGGCGGCGCCCGCCTCCCGCACCAGCAGCCGGGTGCCGGGTTCCAGGGCCAGTACGGGCACCTCCGCGGCCAGGGCCTCCCGTAGGAGGGCCGGATCGGCGGCGCCCAGGACGATCAGGCCCTCCACCCCGGCGAGGTCGGCGGACGGGCCGGCATCGTCCGCGAGCGGGACGGTCCGGGAGGTCAGACCCGCTGCGGCGAGCACCCTGCTCACGGCAGTGGGAGCCTGCCCGGCCGCGGGCTGCATGACGACGACCGCCATACTTCAGTCCTTACATTCGAGCTGATGTTGCTGCTTAGGGCTGTATCTGCGCAAGCATGCCCACATGGAGACCGCATATGCCAGATGCGCTCCGCTCTGTGAGACCCGTGCTTCAGTCGGGCAGGCGAGGTTCACACCCGCGTGAGGCGGGAGGTGAGCGGACCGGAGCGCAACCGCAACCCTCCCGCGGGGACCCGGAAACGCCCCGGGCCGACAGTTGTGTTCATGCCTCCGACCACCGCGCCCGTCCTCGCACCCGCCCCCGATCCCGACCCCGTTTCCACCTCCTCGTCCAGGGCCCCGGCACGGCCCCCCGTGGTGTCCTGGGCGCGGGCCCGGGTACTGGCCCACGGCGCGGCGCGCCCGCTGCCCGCCCGTACGGTCCCCCTGCGCGACGCGGCCGGACTCACCCTGGCCGACGGCCTGCCCACCCTGCGGCCGCTCCCGGGCTTCGACACGGCCGCGATGGACGGCTACGCGGTGTCCGGCACCGGACCCTGGCGGGTACGGGCCGCCGTCCGCGCGGGCGCGCCCTGGGCGGGCGTACTCGGCCCGGCGGAGTGCGTGGAGATCTCCACCGGGGCCGAGGTGCCGGCCGGGGCCCGCGCCGTGCTGCCGCTGGAGTCGGCGGTGACCACGGACGACGGCCGGGTGTCCGGCCCCGTGCCGCCGCCGGGCCGGCACATCCGGCGCACGGGCGAGGACACCCCCGCAGGCCGCCGGCTCGCCCCGGCGGGCACCAGGATCGGCCCCGCCCTGCTCGGGCTCGCCGCCGCCTGCGGCCATGACACGCTGCCGGTGCGGCCGCGCCCCCGGGTCGGCGTACTGGTCACCGGGGACGAGCTGGACCACGCGGGCGTTCCCGGCCCCGGCCGGGTGCGCGACGCCCTCGGGCCGCTGCTTCCGGCTCTGGTTGCCGAACTCGGCGGCGAGACCGAAGAGGTGCGGTACGTCCCCGACCGGCCGGGCGGGCGTCTGTCCGGGGCCGTGCACGCGGTGCGGGGCGCCGACATCGTCGTGGTCACCGGCTCCACCTCCGTCGGTGTCACCGACCAGCTGCGCCGGCTCCTGGAGGACGCCGGGGCGCGGATGGTCGTCGACACCGTCGCCTGCCGGCCCGGCCATCCCATGCTGCTCGCCGAACTGGCCCCGGACCGCTGGGTGGTGGGACTGCCGGGCAACCCGTACGCCGCGCTGGTCGCCGCCCGTACCCTGCTCGGCCCCCTGATCGCGGGTCTGTCCGGACGCGGCCTCGGTGCCCTGCCGCACGTTCCGGTGCACGGGCGGGTGCGGCCCGTCCCCGGACTGACCCGGCTGGTGCCCGTCGCCTGGGACGGCGCGCGGGCCAGGATCGCCGAAGGGCACGGCGCCGCGTTCCTCCAGGGGGCCGCCGTGGGCGACGCGCTCGCCGCGATCCCCCCGGACTGGACGGACGGGGATCCGGCACCCCTGGTCCTGACGGCCGGCTGACGGCCGGACCGGCGGCCCGTCAGACGAGGTCCAGCAGCCGTTTGTACGAGCCGCCGAAACCGCGGCGCTCGTCTTCGCCCAGACCACCACGGGCGGTGAGGCGGTCAGCGGCCGACCGCGTCGAGGTGCTCGTAGAGGGCCCGGTGCCCTTCGGCGGTGGGGTGCAGGCCGTCGACGAGCAGGTCGGTCCGCTCCCGCAGCGGCTCCCACAGGTCGAGGTGGTCGATGTGGTTCGCCTCGCACCAGGCGCGGAGGAAGGCGCGCAGGGCCAGTGCGCGCGCCCGGGTGAAGCGCAGGCCCTCGTAGTCGCGGGTGCGGTCCTCGTCGAGCCAGGACGGCCCGGCGACGACGAGCCGGGCGTTGTGGCCGAGGGCGGTGGCGGCCAGCGCGTCGAGGCTGCCGGTGAGCTGCGTGAAATCGGCGGCTCCGTCGGCGTGGGCGTCCGCGGCGGCCTCCGCGGCGGCGAGCGGCACGGCGGAGTCGTTGATGCCGGCGGCGACCAGGAGGGTGTCGGGCCGGCGGGCCGCCAGCAGCGCGGGCGTCTGCTCGCCGACGTCGGCGAGGGTGCTGCCGGGAACCGCCAGGTTGAAGAGCCGGCGTTCGGCCTCGTTCCCGGCGATGTGGGCGGCCGCCAGATGGCCCGCCCAGCCGCCCCGCGGGTCGCAGCGTCCGTAGGCGATGCTGTCGCCCACGATGACGATGCGCTCCGCCGGGCGCAGCGGCTTCGCGTCCAGGTAGGCCCAGGTGCTCTCGCCGGAGGAGAGGACCACCCGCCGACGGGTGTAGTCGTCGACCTCGTAGGCGTCGGCCGCGGCGAGCTCCTCGTCGGTGAGGTGCAGCACGGCGCCTTCGACCGAGGCGCCGAGCCTGCGCTCCAGGATCAGATGCACGTCGAGCCCGCTGGCCGCGATGACCGCCGGATCGGTGATCTTCAGGGGCCGGGTGGTGTAACCGGCCAGCGACGCCGGGGAGATGGGCACGGCTCTGCCGAAGAGAGCGGTCTGGACCCGCTCGTCCATCAGCGTGCCGAAGGAGAAGAGGGTGTGCGTGCGTGATCCGGTCACAGTGAGCCGCAGGGCCTTTCTTCACGGAGGGTCAGGTTTCACCCTAACGGCCGACGGCCGACGGTCGAAGCCGGCCGGTCTCCTCGCCGGGAGGAGCACCATGCTCACGGTCCTGGCGCCTCACCGCGTCGCCCGCCCGCCCGCGCGCCCGACCGGCCGTGTGTCCGGCCCGCCGCGGCCCGGACGCCCCGTCACCGGTCGGCGAGCAGTGACAGGTGGGCCCGCGCGGCCTCCCGCAGGAGGTCGTCGTCCAGCGGGCCGTGCCGCCCGTGGCAGGGGATGATCCGGCGCTCGGAGTCCGCCCAGGTGCGCAGGCGGGGGCGGATCTCGTCCGGGGTGACGCCCAGTTCGGCGAGCGTGGCCAGGGCCGACGGCGGCGGGGCCGCGCCGTGCGTCTGGCCGCCGGGCCGGGTCCGTACCAGGTCGGCCAGGACGGGCACGCACCGCGCGTACGGGTCACCGGTGATCCGGCGGTGGGCCTCCGCCGCCCACAGCCGCGTCGCGGGCGCCGGCTCCTCCAGCGCCGCCTCGACGAGGGGGAGAAGAGGCCGGCCGGCCGGGCCGAGGTGCCGGGCCAGGGCGAGCCACCCGCCCGAGGCCTGCGCCAGCAGGGCGAGCGCGGGTTCCGACGGCCCACCGAGGCGGGCCAGGGACACGGCAGCCGTGATCCGGTTCCCCGTCCGTGCCGTTCCACGGTCCTGGACCGCCATCACGTCCCAGAAGTTGTGCTCGTCGGCGGGCGGCTCGTACCCGTCCGGCTCGCGCGAGATCTCCGTCAGCGCGGCCATCACCTCGGGCGTGGCGACCCCCGCCTCGGCCAGCGCCGTCGCCGCCACCTGGACGTGCCTCCGCACCCTCAGCAACGCCACCAGCTCGGGGTGCACTTCGGAGGTGACGGCCGGCGAGAGAGCGCGCAGCGCCCGGTTCCCGTCCCGTAGGTGCGAGGAGCGCAGGACCGACCGCCACAGGTCCCAGCGGCCGGTTGCGGCGGCCAACTCCCCGAGGACGTCGGCATCGTCCTCGGTGCCGGGCACGGCCCCCGGCTCTTGGCCGGGGAGGAGGCCCTCCACCCGCTCGTCCCCGAGCAGGCCGAGGAGCATCCGTGCGGACCGGGACCGGTACGGGTCCGCGTCCGTGTCCTGGGCGTGGGGCAGCACTTCGGCGGCGATGGAGGGCCGGTCGGCGTGCCGGACGTACGGGAGCAGCTCCCCCCAGGTACCGGAACGTGTCCCCGTGTCCGTGCGGCAGTGCGCTCCGCAGCAGGTCGAAGGCCTCCTCCTCCCGGTCCCGCCACGTCGACGCCAGACGCGCGGCCCGCTGGGACCCCACCGGCCGCGGTCGCCGGCGGCGATCAGCCGCCGGGCCACGACCGCCATGGCCCCCGCGTCGGCGTCGAGGACCCGGGCCGTGCGGTGGCCCGGATCCGGGAGACCGACGAGGAGGGACGGCAGCCCGTCGCGGGGCGGGACGTGGGAGCTCGCCTCCGCGAGGACATCGACCAGATCCGCCGGGTACGGGGTACCGGCCTCCTCCAGCAGCATGACGGCGGCCCGCTCGCGCACCAGCGGCTCGGGGTCGGTGACGGCCTCGGCCGCCCACCGCCGGACCACGTCCGGGCGGAGGCCGGCGAGCGCGGAGAAGGCGTCGGCCCGGACCGGCCCGTCGGGGTCCTCCTCGTAACGCTGCGCGAGGCGGTCCCCTACGTCCTCACCCACCAGGGAGGCGAGCGGCGTGAGGGCGACGACCGCACGCCGGGTTTCGGGATCGGGGTCCTCCAGGAACCGCAACAGGGCCGGGAGTTCGGCGAGGACCAGATCGAAGGCAGCCGCGTCCTCGTCGCCGCGCTCCGCCGAACCGGGCCCGCGCCCGTCGGCGATGTCCGCGAGCCGGTGGATCAGGTCCGCCCGTACGCGGGGTACGTGCGCGGCCGCGTGCGCGAGGAACGGGATCGCGGCGAGCGTGGCCGAGTACACCGCGTTCCAGCGGGTCAGCACCCACAGCGGGTGCACCAGCTCGCGCGCCGTTCGCCCGTCGTCCGTGTACAGAGCCCGGATGATCCGGGGAACGTTCGAGGCCTCCGCCCGCTGTCCGTGCCGCAGCGACGCCCAGTCGACGGAGTCGAGTTCCTCGGGTGGTCTCATGGCCGGAACGGTAACCCGAGCGCCTGGAGGGCGAACGGGTCGCGGGGATCACCCGTGCGGGCTCCATCGGTCGCAGTACTCGACGTGGATCTCGCGCGCGGTGCCGAGGACGCCCTCGGTGGAATGGAACTCGGTGCAGAAGTGCCCGTGGCCCGGATGGGCGGCCACGTATCCGGGACCGTGCCGGGCGACATCGAGGAAGTGAGGGGCGGTGGCCCGGAACACCTTCGCGCTGCCGGTCATGAACAGGGTCTCGGCGTGGAGGTGCTGGTGGAACAGATCCCGGTTCTCCCGGTGGTGCCGTGCCGCGTCGTCGGCCGAGGATCCGCCGGTGGGCGGCGGACCGGGGACCGTCAAGGTCACCGTCTGCGGGCGCCCTGGGCCGAGCCGGGCGCGGAGTTCCTTCCAGCGTGCCGGCGCGAACTGGAGCGAGTGGTGCAGCAGCACGAGATCGAGCTGTCGTGTCCCGGCCTCCGGCCGCCCGTGCGCGGGGGCGCGATTGCCGCGCATCGGCAGGTGGACCAGCGAGCGCGGTGACGAGGCGGCGAGCAGCCACAGGCCGCCGATCAGATACGCGGCGTCCTGGTCGAGATGGGTGTCCAAGGAGCGGTCACGGTCGACGAGTACGGCCCGGACCGGTGGCTCGGCCGGTCGGATGACCTTGAACTCCACCGGTCCGAGACGCGCTTGGTGAAGGGTGACCGGAAGCTTCATTCGGCGCATCGCGACGACCCCTACGCCGCACGCGTCTTGTCCGCGGCGCCCACACGGGGGACACCGTCGACCGCCGTACAGATACCGAAGACACGGTCGTGGCCGGTCCAGCCGTTCACCCGGCCCCGGTTGTTGCTGATCTGCACCCGCTTCCTCGCCGGGTCCACGGCCGACACCAGGTGCAGGTACACCGTCCCGGCGACACGGGCGAGGACGATGTCCCCGGCCTTCAGCTTCGACGGGTCGGCCGGAGCGACCACCACCCGCTGACGACTGCGTATCAACGGGACCATCGAGGAGCCGGTCGGCCGGAACTCCACGGTGGCTCCGCCGGCGACCCTGCCGGCCACTGCGTCCAATGCACCCATCCGTGGATGCTCGCAGATCCGGCCGCGGGACCCCATCGATTTACGCCCGCGCCCCGCGCGCGGACGGCGGCCTCCCGGCGTGTCCGCGGCGTGTCTGCGGTGTGTCTGCGGCGGTCCGTTCCCGGAGGGCGGTATGGATGGTGGGTCGGGGACGAGAGCGGGGAGCGGCGCGTGGCGGCGATGGTCGGACTGTTCTGGGTCACCCCGGACGCGGTGTACGTGGGGTCGCCGCCGAACGCCCTCGGGATCTGCGTCCGGCTGACCGCCGAGGGCCTGGAAGCCGCGGACCCCGACAACCCCCGGACGTGGACATGGGCGGGGCTGCGTTCCGCCGTGGTCGAGGACGTACCCGGGCACAACCCGGTGGGCCGTGCGACGAAGGCCCTCGGCGCGATGATCTCGGCCGCGATCGGAGCGGACTACCTCGGTGAGGGGCCGCCGGAGATGACGCTGCGCCTGGAGACGGAGGAGGGTACGCACGAGGTCATCGTCCACGCGGCGGTGGCCGGCTACCCCGCCGAGGAGGCACGGCTCTCCCAGGACCTGCTCGACCGCTTCGTGGCCGGAACCGCGGACCCGCGGGCCGTCGAGGCGTGGGGCCGGGAGCACGCCGTGGAAGGCACCCCCGAACCGCGTGCGCGGGAGGCCCTGCTGCACACCTGGGCGCAGCGGTAGCCGGTTCCCCGCTCAGTCGATGCAGAACTCGTTGCCCTCGATGTCCAGCATCGGGATGCACGCATCATCGCCGTCGTACAGCGTGCGCACGTGTACCGCGCCGAGCGGGACCAGTCGTGCGCATTCGGCTTCGAGTGCGGCGAGGCGCTCAGGTTCCGCGCAGTCGAAGGTGACTTGGAACTGCTTGATCGACTGCATCGGTCCAGCATAGAGACGTGGTCTAGGACGACTCCTGGAGGTAGGCGGCGATCATCGCGAGGTCGTTGGCGATGGCCAGCACCTCGGTGGGATCGGCGCTCGGTGTGGAGGCGCCGTTGACACCCGCGTAGAAGGTGTCGAAGCGGCCGCCGCCCTTGTCGAGGTAGCCCGCGATGGTGATGGCGCCGACGGCCAGCCGGTCGTTGAGGGCGTCACCGCCGACGGCCGCGCCGGTCTTGGCGAACACCTTCCCCCGGGCCGGACAGCTGCGGCAGTTCTCGGCCAGCAGACCGTCGACCCCGAGGATGGGCAGGGCCTCCCGGAACAGCCGCGCGTCCGGGGTCCGTTGCCAGTACGCCAGCATCTGCACCAGCACCTGCGGCGTGGCCCGGTCGGCGGGGTTGCCGCCCCGGCCGTCCATGAGCTGCGCCTGCTCGCGGTCGACGCCGGCCTGGTCGAGGAAGCCGGCGAGCACCGGGAAGCCGGCGGGGCACTGATTGCTCTTCGCGGTGACGGCGAGGAGGCAGATGCCGAGGTTGGCGCCCAGGTTGTGGCTGACCTTGAGGATCAGCTTGGCGTACTGGGCGTAGGGCGGGGAGGTGTACGCGGCCACCCGTGGCCGTCCGTCGTAGTCGCGCGGCAGCCGCCCCACCGGGTTGGCGCCCGACGGGTCGGCGGTGACGTGCACCCCGGCACGTTCGAGCGCCTCGATCAGCGCGACCCGTCCGAAGGCGGCCGGGTCGCCGATCGGGGAAGTGCGCAGCAGTGGTTCGGAGCCTGCCGCGATCGTTCCGGTCAGGCGGATCCGGGTGCCGCCGTCCGTGGCCGTCACGGTGACCGCGGTCGGCTTCCCGGCCGCCACCGTCTTCACGGCGGAGGTGACCTGGTAGGGCGCGACCTTGGGCCGCCAGTCCAGCCGGGCGTCCGCGCCGGGCCGGTCCCCGGGGGTGGTCGTGAGGTCGATCAGGTTGTCGTTGATGATCAGGGGCGTCGGCGTGGGGACGAGCTCCGGGTCGGGAAGAAACAGCCGGCTGTCCACGATCACGTCGCCGTCCACGCGGGTGATGCCGGAGGCGCGCACCTGCCGGGCGAGCAGGTCGATCCCGGCGAGCGGGTTCTCCGGGGTGAGGGTCGCCCCGGGGAAGTCGTTGGCGTAGGTGTGGTCCAGGTCGGTGTACGCGACCGTGCCGTCGGGGCGGGTCCGGCCGCCCATGGTGAGGTCGCCCTGGGCGACGAGGTCGAGGTCTCCGGTCAGCGTGGCGCCGTCGCGCTCGCCGACCGCGTAGAGCGGGGTCACGAAGCGGTGGTCGGCGCCCAGGGTGTGCCACGGGCCCGAGACGCTGATCAGCTTGGCCGTGGAACCGGGGATGAAGAACTGCTCGGGGAAGAGGCTGTGCACCACGCGGCCGTTGTCCGGGTCGGTCTGCAGGAGGCCCCACTGGGCATTGCGGTAGTCCGGCTTGCGCATGATCTCCCTGATGCGCGGGTCGAGGCCGGCGAGCCCCGTGTCGCCGGTCACGGACGGCGTCGACGGGGCCGGGGCCGGGGTCGGGGTCGGGTCCGCTCCGGTCGCGGTGCCCGAGGCGAGGGCCACGAACAGCAGGGCGGCGCAGGCGGCGGCCGTACCGCGCCGCAGTGGTGCGGGGTGGATCGGTCTGCTCACAGCGCGCTCCGTTCGTGGCGGCTGTCTCCTCCCGAGGCCAGGAACCAGGGTGGCACGGCCGCGCCGGGCGGGCGCGCCGGGCGGGTTCACTCCTCGGTCGGCAGCCAGCAGCCGTGCAGGCCGAGCGGGACGCGTACGGGGATACGGGCGCGGGCCACCGGGCCCGAGGCGGGATCGTCTGCGGGGATGACCAGGAACCAGCTGGATCCGTCCGTGCGGTCCGTGGCGAAGGTCAGCCAATGGCCGCCCTCCTCGGACCCGGACCCGGAGCCCGGCTCGGGGGCGAAGACCGGCTCGCCGACCGAGAGGTCCCCGGCCGACCAGACGCGGGAGGTGCCGGTCTCGTTGTCGTACCAGCGCACGGCGTCGTACTCGCCCGGCAGCAGGTCCGTCCGCCCGGTTTCGGTGGCCAGCGCGGTGTACCGGTGGCGCCGGCCGATGCGCCGGTCGTCGACCCGCGGGAACTCCACCCGGGCGTCGTCCAGCGGGGTACGCGCCATGCTGCCGGCGGCCGGGTCGATGCGTGCGCGTACCAGGCCACCGCTGATCGGCCCGGCGTCCTCCTCCGGTCCGCCGACGGTGAGCCTGCTCCACTGCACGTAGTCGAGGACCACCGGGGCGTCAGCGCCCGGGCCGTCGTCGTACGCGTTCACGGTGTGCCACGTCCAGAAGGCCTCGTCCGCCGCCCAGCGCACCGGTCCGCCGTCGCGCGGGATCAGTGCCACCCGGGTGCCGCGCTCGGGGCGCCAGGCCAGGAAGGAGCCGCCCGTCATGGCCGCGGCGAGGTCGAAGAAGGCCGGGGCGAGGACGAGGACGGCGTAGCGGCCGGTCAGGGCCATGTCGTGGATCATCATCGGCTCGTCCACCCCGTCGACGGGCGTGGGCCCGCGGCTGACCGCGCCGTGGTGGTCGATGACGGACCAGGTCAGGTAGGGCGGCTCAAGGCCGTAGCAGAAGACGACCATCTCGCCCGTGCCCGGGTCGATCTTCGGGTGGGCCGTGATGCCCGCGGGCAGGGCGCCGCCGAAGCCCTCGCGGCCGAGCGTCGCCAGTTCGGCGTCCATCCGGAAGGGACAGGCCGATTCGGCGAGGGCCAGCAGGCGGCCGGCGTGCCGGACCACGTTGATGTCGGGCATGTCCCGGAAGGTGCCGGCGAGCTCCGGACCCACCTGGTCGGCGTCCGGCATGATCATCGACTCGACGCCGCCCCACAGGGCTCGGCCGGCCCGTTCCTCGGCCAGCAGTGCGGGGGTGCGTACGAAGCGGTTGCGGTAGCGGGCCCGACCACCGGAGATCCACACGCCGTGCAGCATGCCGTCGCCGTCGATGGGGTACAGGTACGAGCCGATCGGCGTGAACCGCGGATTGGGGCCGTTGCGCAGGTACAGGCCGTCCAGGGTGTCCGGCAGCTCGCCCGTGACCTCCAGGTCCGCGACGTCGACCTCCTCGGACACGGGTGCGAAGGACCCCAGCAGGTGGGGGACACGGGCAGGGTCGAAGCGGGGTGACACGTACGTGTTCACTGGACCTCCCGGGTGCGCGGTCCCGCGTGGGCGCGCTGGGTACGGCACCTTCCAGTGAAACGCGCGCCGGGTGAGGGTGCCAGACGGCCCCGGACCGCCCCGGCCGGGCGGCCTCAGGCGGAGTCGAAGAGTCCCTCGTGCGCGCCGTCGAGGACGAACCCGTTGTCGAAGCGGACGCGGACCGTCACGCGGAGCTTCTGCTCCTGGAAGGCGATCCACGCCGGTTCCAGGGAGGCGACCTTCTCCTCAAGCTGCCTCCTGCTCCCCTCGGGCATCTGAGAGCCGAAGGAGTCGAGGAGCGACTTCAGGCGCTCGTACTCGCGGACGTCCTCGCCGCTCTGCGGCTGGTGCTCGTCCACCCGCTCGACGGTGCCCTCGGTGCCCGAGGCCAGGGCCAGGAACCCGGCGACGGCCTCCCCCGCCGCCGTGACCGAACCGGTCAGCGTGAGGTCCGCGGCCAGCTTCACCCGGAGGCCTTCGTTCAACGTCATCGATCCTTCATCTCCCCGGTCGGTGCCCGAGCCTATCGGTGGCTCGCGCGCCGGGCCCGACCGGCACCGCTCAGTACGAGAACGCCATCGGCCGGTCGTTGTCGTCGTGGTCGCCGCCGATCCGGGTGGGCGGGTCGAGTTCGTGCGCGGCCGGTTCGGAGGGGCCCGCCCGCACGGCCTGGACCATCAGCCTGATCTCGATCGCGGCGAGGAGCGCGTACAGCGCGGTGTAAGCCGTGAGGGAGGCGATCACCTCGCCCTGGGAGACCTCGGGGGACACGGCGTCGATCGTGCGCAGGAGCCCGTAGACCACCCACGGCTGGCGGCCCATCTCGGTGAAGATCCAGCCCCAGGAGGTCGAGACGAGCGGGAAGGCCAGGGTCCACACGGTCAGCCACCAGTACCAGGCGGCCGCCCTCGGGGGAAGCGGGCGGCCGCGGGTGAGGACGAGCCGCGGCACCTCGTCCCCGGTGGTGCGCAGGGCGGGCCGGAGCAGGAAGCGGCGCCGCGTCAGCCACAGGCCGAGGAGGCCCAGGCCGAAGGAGGCCATGCCGAAACCGATCATGAAGCGGAAGCCCCAGAAGGCGACGGGGATGTTCGGGAGGTAGCCGCCCGGGCCGTGGCGCACCTCCTCGGCGGCCGCGGTGTCGTTGATCCCGGGGACGTAGGCGGTGAAGTTCCCCTCGGCGAGGAAGGACAGCAGACCGGGGATGGACCATTCCACGGTGTTGTGACCTTCGGACACGTCACCGATGGCGAACACGGAGAAGGGCGCGGAGGTCTGGCCCTCCCACAGCGCTTCGGCCGCGGCCATCTTCATCGGCTGCTGCCGGAACATGACCTTCCCCAGAGTGTCCCCGCTGAGGGCCACGAGCAGGCCGGCGAGGGCCAGGGTGACCAGGCCCAGGCGCAGCGAGGCGCGCATCACGGGAACGTGCCTGCCGCGCCGCAGGTGGAACGCCGCCACGCCCGCCATCAAGGCCCCGCCGGTCAGGAACGCGGCGGAGAGGGTGTGGTAGACGACCACGAGCGTGGTCTCCTGCGTCAGCACGGCGAGGAAGTCGGTGAGTTCGGCGCGTCCGGTCTCGGGCGAGATGGTGTAGCCGACGGGGTGCTGCATCCACGAGTTGGCCGCGAGGATGAACCAGGCGGAGAGCAGGGCCCCGACGGCCATCGCCCAGGCGCAGGCCAGGTGGATCCGTTTCGGCAGCCGGTCCCATCCGAAGATCCACAGGCCGATGAAGGTCGATTCGAGGAAGAAGGCGATCAGCGCCTCGAAGGCCAGGGGCGCACCGAAGACATCGCCGACGAACCGCGAGTACGTCGACCAGTTCATCCCGAACTGGAACTCCTGCACGATGCCCGTGACCACGCCCATCGCCACGTTGATCAGGAACAGTCGGCCCCAGAACGTGGTGGCCATCAGGTACGTGCGCTTCCCGGTCCGCACCCACGCGGTCTGCAGGACGGCCACGAGCACGCCGAGCGAGATCGTCAGCGGCACGAAGAGGAAGTGGTAGACGGTGGTGATGCCGAACTGCCACCGGGCGACCGTGTCGGGCGCCAGCGCCAGGTCCAACGGCATCCTCGTCCTCCTCCGCGCACCGCTGCTGCTTCCCGGGGGGGCCACTCTGCCCGGCGTACGGGCACACGGGCGGTCAGCGGCGGCCGACCCGCGCGGGGTTGCCCCGGACAGTCGTCAGGGGCGGGCCGACATGTGGTCGGCGACGGCCTCGTGGGTCAGGTGGAGGCCCGCCCGCAGGACGGCGTCGTGGCGGGTGGGGTGGGCCGCGCGGTGGGCGAGGTCCAGGCCGCGGGCCCGGTCGAGGTCCGCGGCGCAGTCCTCGCCGCGCAGGGCGGTGTCCAGCGCGCGGGCGGTGGCCCGCACCAGCGGGGCGAGGTCGCGCAGGGCGGATCGGGAGCCGCACCGGGATGAGGAGCCGCACCAGGATGGGGAGCCGCACCGGGATCGGGAGCCGCGCACGGGCCATCGGTGCGGGCGCGCTCCCGGAGTTCCTGGGCGAAGAACTGGAGCGTGAGGGCGCTCCGGGCGGCGAGCCGCAGCCGCTCCCCGAGCCCGTCCGGCGTGCGGCTCGGCGTGCGCGGGTACAGCCGGGGGAGCCGGGCGCGCCGCGCGGCCCGGTCGTAGGACGCGAGGCCGTTCCGAGGGCGCAGCCACAGCTCCGCCTCCTCGGGGAGCTCGGGGGCGGTGGGCGGTCCGCCGCCGGCGAGCCGGGCGGCGACCGTGTCGAGGAGGCCGCCGAGTTCGCTCCGGTACGTGTCGAGGCCGTCCGCGGCCGACCGGAATGGGTCCGGCGGCCACAGCAGGGGTCCCAGCAGGACGACGGTGGCGATGCCGACCGCGCTCTCCACCAAGCGGGCCAGGGCATAGCCGGGGAGGGCGGTCGCGTAGATCACCAGCGCGCTGACCAGGACCTGCTGGTTGGGGGCGCCTCCCTGGTACATCAGGTACATGCCCGCGCAGCCGCAGGCCAGTACGGCGAGGAAGGACACCGAGGCCGCCGCCGACACTGAGGTCACCGAGGAGGCCGAGGGCGGCGGCAGCCAGTGCAGTACGAACGTGCTCAGCGCCACGCCCACGACGACGCCGACGAGCCGGTTCCACCCGAGGCGCGGGGCGGCGTACACGTCCTCGCGGAGGATCAGTACGGCGGGCAGGGCGGCAGGCACCGGGACCGTGCTCGTGCCCCACCAGAGGCAGAGGAACCAGGGCACGGCGGCGCATACGGCCAGGCGGGTGGCGGACCGCAGCCGGGCGCGGGGCGGGGGGTTGTGCGGAACGGCGACCGTACCGGGCATAGCGGACAGCGTAGGCGTGTGCGGCCGACCGCGGCGCCATCGACGGGACGGCCGGGCCCGCCTATGATTCCGACGCGCCACGCACCTCGAACATGCATACCCACAACGGGCGATGGCGGTCTCCGAGACCCTTACCGGGACGCCGTCCTCGCCCGCCGAGTTCGGAGGTTCCGTTGAGCACATCCATACGCACCCCGCGCACCTCGCGCAGACTGGCGGCGCTGGCCGTCGGCCTGACCGCTGTCCTGGCAGCTTCGGTCGGTCCGTCCTTCGCCGCGCCGCACAGCCCGACCGGCCCG
The DNA here is from genome assembly GCF_042894785.1 of Streptomyces sp. NPDC001502. Classification (NCBI taxonomy): domain Bacteria; kingdom Bacillati; phylum Actinomycetota; class Actinomycetes; order Kitasatosporales; family Streptomycetaceae; genus Streptomyces; species Streptomyces sp. NPDC001502. The sequence continues at coordinate 274,788 of NZ_JBIAVW010000005.1, read as the reverse complement.
GCGGTGACGCGCACAGCGGCCGCCGCTGCCCTGTCCGTGGTCAACCCGGGCAACCAGGTGTCCCTCCAGTACGACTCCGCGTACTTACCGATGGCCGCCACCGGCGGCACGGCTCCCTACACCTGGTCCGCGGCGAACCTGCCCGCCGGCGCCACGATCAACGCCTCGACCGGCCTGATCTCGGGCCTCCTGCGCGGCAGCGGCATCCGTACCGTCACCGTCACCGCCAGGGATGCCGCGGGTGCCACGGCCTCCGCCACCTTCACCTGGCGCGTGATCCGCGACGCCTGTCCGCGCTGCTGACCGCCGCCCGGCGCCCCCCGCCCGCCACCACGGCCGGGGGCGCCGGGCCGTACCCCTGGCGGGTGTCTTGTCGGTCAGGCCGGGCTCGCGGCGCCCTGATCCGCCCTGACCGACAAGACACCCCCTAGGGCAGGATGTGCGGATGAGCACGACGGAACCGGTGGTGAGGGCGCGGGCGCTGGCCACCCCGGGCGAGCGGCGCGTCCTGGGCATCGCCGGGCCCCCGGGGGCCGGAAAGTCGACACTGGCCGCCCGCCTCGCGGACGCGCTCGGGCCGGAGCGGGCCGTCGTGGTCCCGATGGACGGGTTCCACCTCGCCCAGGCCGAACTGGACCGGCTGGGCCGCGCCGACCGCAAGGGCGCCCCGGACACCTTCGACGCCGCCGGCTACGTGGCCCTGCTGCGCCGGCTGCGCACACCGCACGGACCCACGGTGTACGCGCCCGCCTTCGACCGCGCCCTGGAGGAGCCGATCGCGGGCAGCATCCCCGTGCCCCCGGACGTACCGCTGGTGATCACTGAGGGGAACTACCTGCTCCACGACGCGGGGGAATGGGCCCCGGTACGCCCCCTGCTGGACGAGGCCTGGTACCTCGCCCCGGCCGAGGACCTCCGCCTGGAGCGGCTGATCGACCGTCATGTGCGGCACGGCAAGGACCCCGCGTACGCGCGCGCCTGGGTGAGCGGCTCGGACGAACGCAATGCCCGACTCGTCGCCCTGGGCCGCCACCGCGCCGACCTCGTCCTCGACGCCGGCTGACCGCGCGCGCGGCGGGTCCCGGGCTCACCGAGCAGCAGCAGCCGTGCGGCTCACGGGACGCGCCAGACGTTGGCGAACGCCGCGTTCTCGATGGACCGCCGCTGGCGCACCGCCTCCAGTTCCATCACGGCGTCGCCGACGACGGCCAGTACGGTCGTCACCGCCTCGTCGTCCAGGCCGGGCTCGTCCTCGGACCGCGGGTCACGGATGCCCACGGCCGCGGCGAGAGAGGCGAGCACGGGCTCGTCCGCCTCCCAGCGGCTCAGGGCCTGGCGGTGAGCGGGCGTATCTGCCACTTCCAGGCGATCGGATCCGAACGGCAGCAGACCACGGCGTCCCCGTGTCAGCTCACCGGCTTCCTCAAGGGTGGCCTGGTAGGAGGCGGAGAGGTCACGGCCGCGGCGCCACAGCCAGTCCTCCACCCGCTCGTACGGCGTCTGCCGGGTGAGCGCCGACGAGGCCTCGGCCAGGAGTCCGTCCTCCAGCGCGGGCTGTCCGCCCGGCACGATGCGGTCGCCGTCCAGAACGGCGGCCTGCGCGTCGAGGAGATCGATCAGCTCGGCGCCGGCGAGGGCGAGCGACAGGTCACCCTGGCCGACCGAATGGTCCGGCTGCGGGTCCATGGCGATGATGAACAGGTCTTTCGCCGTGCTCATGAACGGCTCCCCTCGGAGTCATCGGAAGTCGGATCCCGCTGATCACCTTCCATGGTCGCACCAACGCCCACCACCGTTGCGGGGTTCCCGCACATCGCCCGGACGGACGACACGACCTGGACGACACGACCTATTGGGGGGCGTCTTCGAGCAGGGCCTGGCCGGCATGACCGCCCGGCCGGACGCCGCCGGGGACGACGAACAAGGACGAGGCCTCGTGGACCGGATAGCGGCCGAGGGCGTCGCCGCGGGCGAGGCGCTGCCGGACGGGGACGAAGCCGGTGCGGGGGCCGGACTGCCAGGCGACGAAGAGCATCCCGGCGTCCGGTGTGCCGTCCGCGCGCAGGCGGTCGTAGTACGACGAGCCGCGGCGCAGCATCGTCGCGCCGCCGTTGGTGCCGCGTGCGGTCGGCCGGATGTGTGCGTTGCGCGCGATCACCGGGACGCCGTCCGGGCAGTGGGCAGTGAGGTCGGGCGCGGTGTGTTCGCCACCGCCGGGGAGGGTGTCCCAGTGGTCGAGGAGCATCCGGATCCGGCGGACCACCACGTACGAGCCGCCCGCCGGCCACGGCGGCGAACCGGGGCGGTCACGAGGATCCGGCCCCGCGCGGCTCCGTCGGCGGGGGAGGGGTTGGCGGTGCCGTCGAGCTGTCCCACGAGGTTGCGGTGCTTGGGTGCGGTACGGCCGGGCACCGGCGCGGTGGTGAACCTGGACCTCACCCAGCGGGTCTTCGCCTCGCCGTGCCCCAGGCGCTTCACCGTGCGCCAGGGCGTGCAGGCCGGCGAGCGGGTCGTCCGCGGCGATCTGGACGAACAGGGCGCCGCCGCCGCGGGCCGGGTCGAGCTGGTCGTCGGGGAAGGCGGGCAGCGGTGCGAGTGCCTCGGGGCGGGCCGTGGCCAGGCCCACCCGGTCGAAGAAGCTCGCGCCGAAACCGAAGGTGAGGGTGAGGGAGGCGGGCCCTGAGCCCAGCGCGACGCCGGTGCCGGCGGCCCGGGCCCTCCGTCCTGTGGGACGACCAGGCGCGGGCCGGCCGCGCCCTCGAACGCCGTCCCGTCCTCGGAAACGGCCAGGAGGACCTGGGACTTGGCGAAGCCCGGATCGAGTTCACCTCGTGCAGCAGCACGCCCTGGGGCAGCTTGCGCAGGTCGGCCGGGGTGATCGTGTACGGCTTGTCGACCAGCGACTGCCGACCACCGAGGTCAGATCGTCTCGTCGAGCGCATCCGCAAGGGTGAATCGGTATAGGGAATGCCATTTGCCGCACAGGATCCAGGCCGCCGTCAGAGCCTCATGTGGCATTCCACGAAGGGGAGTCGGGCCGTCCGCGCCTTTTCGGTCCCGGCTCGGTCGAAGCCACGAAGGCCAGGTCCGCACCGGTGGATTCGTCCGGGAGGGAACGCGGGGCCCGCTCCACCCCTCTTGCCTGGTGCGCTACCCGCCGGTAGCGCTCCGGACCCGAGCGTCCGGACGGGGACGGTGCAGAGGGTTCACTGATTCATGGGTCTGACGAGTGGGACGCTCATGGCGAGCGTCGCGGTGTGCACGGCGATGCTGTTCGCCCTGACGGTATGGGTGTGGCCCCGGCTGGGAGGGCCGGGCGCCCGGCGGGTGCTGGGACGCGTCGGGCTGCTCGTGCTCGTGCAGTTGACGGTTCTCGCCTCGGTCGGCGCCGCGGCCAACCGCACCTTCCTCCTCTACGACTCCTGGGCCGACCTCGCCGGGACGAAGCAGCACGCCCCGGCCGCCCCGGGCGGCGCCGCGGTGGAGGTGCTCGGCCGACAGGCCCCGGAGGTGCCCGGCGGCCGCAACCCGCAGGTGGGCGGGGCGATCGAGAAGGTGACGATCCACGGCGAGCGGTCCCGGGCCGCCGCCGAGGCGTATGTGTACCTGCCGCCGGAGTACTTCGACAAGAGCGACGAGGAGCGCAGGTTCCCGGCCGCCGTCGTCCTCACGGGCTACCCGGGCATGGCCGAGAACCTCATCAAGAAGCTGCACTACCCGCGGCTGGCGTGGAGCCTGGCGAAGCAGAAGCGCGTGCAGCCGATGATCCTGGTGATGATGCGGCCCACCATCGCCGCGCCCAACACCCAGTGCGTCGACGTCCCCGGGGGCCCGCAGAGCGAGGCCTTCTTCGGCGCGGACGTCGTCAAGGCGATCTCCGGCACGTACCGCGTGGGCACCTCGCCGCGGAGCTGGGGCATCATCGGCGACTCCACCGGGGGCTACTGCGCCCTGAAGATGGCGGTGCAGCACCCGGAGGCGTACGCGGTCGGCGTGGGCCTGTCGGCGGAGTACAGGCCCGAGATCGACAAGGACTCCGGTGACCTGTTCAAGGGCAACAAGGACGAGGAGAAGCGGTCCGACCTGCTGTGGCACCTGGATCACCTGCCGCAGCGGAACTCCTCGTTCCTGGTGACCTCTTCGCTGCGGGGCGAGCCGAACTACGGCGAGACGCAGGAGTTCATCCGCAAGGTGAAAGCACCCGCGCACGTCTCGTCGATCATCCTCGACAGCGGTGGCCACAGCTTCAACACCTGGCTGCGGGAGATCCCGCCGGCGCTCGTCTGGACGGGTGCACGGCTCGCCGCCGAGTGAGCGCGGGGGCGAGCGCGGGCGGACAGGGGGCGTCCGGGGGCGAGCAGGGGCGTCCGGCGGCCTCCGGGTGAGCCGCGTCTCACCTGACCCCTGCCGCTTGTCTATGCAACGAGTTGCATAGAAAGATCGGGGCATGGCGCTCGACCACGCGATCCTCGTCTCCCTGCTGGAGAAGCCGGGCTCCGGCTATGAGCTGGCCCGCCGGTTCGACCGGTCCATCGGCTACTTCTGGACCGCCACCCACCAGCAGATCTACCGCGTCCTGGGGCGCATGGAGGGGAGCGGGCTGCTTGCCGTCCGCGAGGTCCCGCAGCAGGGCCGGCCGGACAAGAAGGAGTACTCCGTCGCCGGCCCCGGCCGCACCGTCCTCGCCGAGTGGCTGCACGAGCCGATCGAGCCCGAGAGCCTCCGCCACGACCTCGCCGTCAAGATCCGCGGCGCGGCCTTCGACGACCCGGCCGCGCTGATCCACGAGGTCGAGCGGCACCACCGGGCGCACAGCGACCGGCTGGCCCGCTATCTCGCCGGTGAACTGCGCGACTTCACCGGGCCGGACGCCCCCGCACCGCTCGACCCCGGTCAGGAGCTCCAGCACGTCGTGCTGCGCGGCGGCATCGCGTTCGAGCGGATGACGATCGCCTGGCTCGACGACGTCCTCGCCACGCTCCACCGGCTCGGCGGGCCCCCGCCGACCGCCACCGCCTGAGCTTCGTCGCGCCGCGGAAGCCGCACCGCCCGCGCCCCCGCCGCCGCACCGCCCCCCATGCATGTGCCCGGCCTCCCCTCCCCTCCTCCAACCCCTCGGAAGGTGAACCTCCATGGCAGACGCCCTGCTCTTCAACCCGCACACGTACGACCCGGCGCACTTCGACCCCGAGACCCGCAGGCTGCTGCGCGCCACCGTCGACTGGTTCGAGAGCCGCGGCAAGCGCCGGCTGATCGAGGACTACCGTTCGCGCGCCTGGCTCGCCGACTTCCTCGCCTTCTCTGCGAAGGAGGGCCTCTTCGCGACCTTCCTGACCCCGGCCACCGCAGCCGGCGAGGGGGAGTCCGACAAGCGCTGGGACACGGCACGGATCGCCGCCCTGAACGAGATCTTCGGCTTCTACGGCCTCGACTACTGGTACGCCTGGCAGGTCACCATCCTCGGCCTCGGCCCGGTCTGGCAGAGCGGCAACGCCGACGCCCGCGCCCGCGCCGCGCAGCTCCTCGCCGAGGGTGAGGTGTTCGCCTTCGGCCTGTCCGAGAAGACCCACGGCGCCGACATCTACTCCACCGACATGCTGCTGCAGCCGTACGTCGACGAAGCCGGTGCCGGCGGATTCCGCGCGAGCGGCTCCAAGTACTACATCGGCAACGGCAACGCCGCCGGCCTCGTCTCCGTCTTCGGCCGCCGCACCGACATAGAGGGCCCCGACGGCTACGTCTTCTTCGCCGCCGACAGCCGCCACCCGGCGTACCACCTGGTGAAGAACGTCGTCGACTCCTCCAAGTACGTCAGCGAGTTCCGCCTCGACGACTACCCGGTCCGCGCCGAGGACGTCCTGCACACCGGCAAGGCCGCCTTCGACGCCGCCCTCAACACCGTCAACGTCGGCAAGTTCAACCTCTGCACCGCCTCCATCGGCATCTGCGAGCACGCGATGTACGAGGCCGTCACCCACGCGCACAACCGGGTCCTCTACGGCCGCCCCGTCACCGCCTTCCCGCACGTGCGCCGGGAGCTGGCCGACGCGTACGTGCGCCTGGTCGGGATGAAGCTCTTCAGCGACCGCGCCGTCGACTACTTCCGCAGCGCGGGCCCCGACGACCGCCGTTACCTCCTCTTCAACCCGATGACGAAGATGAAGGTGACCACGGAGGGCGAGAAGGTCATCGACCTGATGTGGGACGTCATCGCCGCCAAGGGCTTCGAGAAGGACAACTACTTCGCGCAGGCGGCCATCGAGATCCGCGGACTGCCCAAGCTGGAGGGCACGGTCCACGTCAATCTCGCCCTGATCCTCAAGTTCATGCGCAACCATCTGCTGAACCCGGCCGAGTACCCGGCCGTACCGACCCGGCTCGACGCGGCCGACGACGCCTTCCTCTTCCGGCAGGGGCCGGCCCGGGGCCTGGGCTCCGTACAGTTCCACGACTGGCGGACCGCCTACGACGCGTACGCCGACGTGCCGAACGTGGCCCGGTTCCGCGAGCAGGCCGACGCCCTCTGCGCGTTCGTGGCCACCGTCGCCCCGGACGAGGAGCAGAGCCGCGACCTCGACTTCCTCCTCTCCGTGGGCCAGCTGTTCGCGCTGGTCGTGTACGGACAGCTGATCCTGGAGCAGGCCCGCCTGACGGACCTGGACGGGTCGGTGCTCGACGAGCTGTTCTCCGTCCTCGTACGCGACTTCTCCGGCCACGCGGTCGAGCTGTACGGCAAGGACTCCGCGACGGCGGCCCAGCAGGAGTGGGCGCTGGGCGCGGTCCGGCGTCCGGTCGTCGACGAGGAGCGGGCGGCGCGCGTCTGGGCGCGGGTCGAGGCGCTGTCCGGCACCTACGAGATGGCCCCGTAGAAACGCGGACCCCGGGGGACCGGCACGGCCCGTCACGGCCGGAGCCGGTCCCCCTTCTCAGGCCTGCGCGGTGGGGCGTACGACGATGTCGCCCACGTCGACGCCGTCCGGCTGCTCGACGGCGAAGGCGATGGCGCGGGCCACCGCGTCCGGCGACAGCGCGGTCTCCATCATCCGGTCGATCCGGGCCCGTGCCTGCGGTCCCATGCGCCCGGTGAAGTCCGTACGGACGGCCCCGGGCGATACGACGGTCACGCGCAGGCTGTCCCCGGCCTCCTGGCGCAGGCCCTCGGAGATCGTGCGCACGGCGTTCTTGGTGCCCGCGTACACCGACTGGAGCGGGACGACGCGCAGCCCGGCGGTGGACACGGTGTTGACGAAGTGTCCCGAGCCCTGCTCCCGGAAGACGGGGAGCGCCGCGGCGATCCCGTAGAGGACGCCCTTGAGGTTGACGTCGATCATCTCCTCCCAGTCCTCGACGCGCAGTTCGTCGAGCGGGGAGATGAGTCCGACGCCGGCATTGCTGACGAGGACGTCGAGCCTGCCGTAGCGCTCCCGCGCCAGGTCGACGAGGCCGGACACGTCGCCGCGCCGCGTCACGTCCGTACGGATCCAGGCGGCTTGACCGCCGGCCCGCTCGATCCGGGCGGCCAGCGCCTCCAGGCGTTCCGTGCGGCGTGCGCCGAGGACCACCTTCGCGCCCCGCTCGGCGAGCAGGAGTGCGGTCGCCTCGCCGATGCCGCTGCCGGCGCCGGTGATGGCCACGATCTTGCCTTCGATTCCCGGCATGGCGGGAGTCCCTTCGGAAGAGGAATGGGGCAGGCCGATGGCATGCCCTAGAGTGAAAGTGGAGGCGCCTCCACTTCACTCACACTAAGTGGAGGCTCCTCCACTTAGCAAGCGAGGAGCGAGGGAGCCGCTGATGGCCGCAGACGCAGGACGCCCGCTGAGGGCCGACGCGCAGCGCAACCGGGACAAGATCCTGGCTGCCGCGGTGCGCGTGTTCACCGAACAGGGGCTGGAGGCGCACTTCGAGCGCATCGCGAAGGAAGCCGGCGTGGGCACCGGCACCCTCTACCGAAATTTCCCCACCCGGGAAGCCCTGATCGAGGCGGCCTACCGCAACGAGGTCGCCCGCCTGTGCGACTCCGTCCCCACCCTCCTGGGGACCATGCCGCCGTACGAGGCCCTGCGCGCCTGGACGCGCCGCTTCATCGACTACGCCACCGCCAAGATGGGCATGGCCGACGCGATGCGAGCCGTCCTCGCGGCGGGGAGCAACCCGTACGCCGACAGCCGCCGGATGATCCAGGACGCCCTCACGTCCCTCATGGAGGCCTGCACCGCCGCGGGCGCGATCCGGTCCGACATCAGCTCGACCGACATGTTCGCCGCCCTCGCGGGCATCGCCCTCACCTCGGCCGGTCCCGGGCAACGGGCCCAGGCCGAACGCCTCCTCGACCTCAACCTGGACGGACTGCGCCTGGGGCGGGAGTAGCGGTGCGGGCGAGCTGTCGGAGGGCCTGTCGTCGGCGCCGGGGCCACGCCGCGGCGAACGGTGTCCCGCTCACGCCACCCGGGCGAGGAAGAGGTCGCTGAAGTGCTCCATCTCGATGCCGCCACCGTGGGCGTCCAGGACCTGCGCCGTCTCGGTGAGGACCTGCTCGCGCCGGTCGTCGGGCAGGACGCGGTAGCGCGAGATCGATGCCAGGTATGCCAGGTAACGGCCGGTGTCGTAGTGCCGCTCCTGCCGGTACCGGACGGCCCGCAGGCCGGTGAAGCGCCCGTCGCGGCGGAATTCCTCCTCGGGCCAGCCGGGTTGTCCGGCCCAGTTCCCGGGCACGTCGCCATAGGCGGACACCAGTTCGGCGTGCGGTGAGCGATCGATCCCGTGGCGGCGGTCGACCTCGGCCAGGGCGGCGTGCACCCGCGCGTCGCGCACCGCCTGCGGGTTCCAGAACAACGCCACGGACCCGCCCGGCGCGAGGGCGTCCCGGACCAGATCCCGACGCCGCTCCGGATCCACCCAGTGCCAGGACGTGGCGGCGAAGAGCAGCCCGAAGCGGCGGCCCCCGGGCCGCCAGTCCTCGAAGGCGCCGCTGTGCACCCGGACCCCCGGGTAGCGCGCGGTGTTGCGACGGAGCACCTCGGCCATGCGCGGATCGGGCTCGATGCACACCACGGGCGTACCCAGCGCCGCGAAGGCCACCGTGGCCTTGCCGGTCCCCGCACCGACCTCAACGGCCGTGCGCCCACCCGGATCCGCGTACGCGAGCACCTCAGCGGCCAGCGCGTCCGCATATCCCGGGCGGGCGGCATCGTAGAGCTCGGCCACCTCCCCGAACACCCGGCTGCGCGCCATGTCGACCTGCCCCCGCACGGTCATCCCCGTCCCCGCCTCCCCGATCGGCAAGCGACCACCGTACCGACCGAAACGACGGCCCGCACCGAACGACCGCGACCCGGTGAACCCTTCCGGTCACAGCACTGGGCCGTCTCTTTCGGATCTTGCCAGACGGCGCGGGTCGGGCAAGATCCGGAAGAGACGGCCTAGCCGACGAGGCGTCTGCGCCAGGTCAGCGGGGTGACGGTGATGGACTGCCCCGGATCGCCGTTCCATTGCGTGGGCAGGCCCGCGCGGGTCAGGGCGGCGATGACCTCCCGGCCGACGGCGGCAGTGGTCGCGGAGGTGCCGTCGAAGCCGCCGTACAGCAGCGTCAGGCCGTGCCCGGCCGTCGCCGCGTCCGTGCACTGGCTGTGGAAGTACACGAAGCCACGGGTCTCCGGTCCGCCCTCCGCTCCGATCTCGGCCTGCCCGCAGCTCCGGCAACAGGTGAAGTCCTCGCGAGCCGTGATGCCCGCCGCGTCCAGCTCGGCGAATGCCCTGGACAGCCGCTCCGGATCGGTCTCGCCCTCCCAGTCCGCCTGCTCCCCGACCCGTTCGAGCCACATCCGGTCGGCGAGCGCGCGGGCCTGCGCGGGGGAGACGGGCCGGCGGTCCCCGGACACGAGGTGGTCCTCGGCCAGTTCGGCGAGTCGGCCCCGCGTCGTGTACCCACCGGCCAGTACCTCGCGGATCCGGCCCTCCAACAGCCCCCGCTCCTCCTCGCCGAGGTCGAGCGGTGGTACCGGCTCCGCCGGCGGGAACTCCACGCGTTCCCAGTCGCCCCGGCGGCCGCCCGCCCATGCGGTCATGGCGGCGATGACCGCCTCGGGGTCGTCGACCGACGTCCTGAAGTGCCGCTCGGGGCTGCCGGCGCGGTGCTCCAGGGTGTAGTCGCCGCCGGTGCGGTGCCACACCTGGATGAAGACATCGGGCAGGTCGGGGATCGCCTGGACGACGAGGAACCGGTCGCCGTCACCGCCGATCCGGTGGACCAGCGCGGAGAGTTCCCCCAGGGAGGGCCGTACGTGTCGGTGGCCGGTTTCGGTCAGGGTCGTGATCGCGAGCATGGTCGGCACTGTGCCAGGTGGCACTGACAACGGGGTCCGCCTCAGGCGAGCGTGTCCGCCAGCAGCTTCGCGGTTCTGGCGATCAGCGTGTTGTCGCGCGGCGTCGTCGCCTCCGGCATGGTCGAGAGGATGGCCAGGACCACGGGCGGGCGTCCCGGGGGCCACGCGATGCCCACGTTGTTGTTGGTCCCGTACGAACCGGCGCCCGTCTTGTCCGCGACGGCCCAGTCCTTCGGCAGGCCGGCCCGGAGGCGATCACCGCTGGTGGTGTTCGACAGCAGCCACCGGTTCAGCTGCTCCCGGTCGCCCGCGTCCAGCGCGTCGCCGAGCCCGAGGCGGGCGTACGTCCGTCCGATCGCGCGGGGGGTGGTCGTGTCCGTCACCCGCCACGGCTCGGCCGTGTTCAGGTCCGGCTCCCACCGGTCGAGCCGGGTCGTGCGGTCCCCGAGCGAGCGGCAGAAGCGGGTGATCGTGGTGGGGCCGCCGAGCTCGCGCAGCAGCAGGTTGCCGGCCGTGTTGTCGCTCTGGGCGATGGCGGCGGAGCAGAGTTCCGCCACGGTCAGACCGCCCGCGATGTTCTCGGGCAGCTCCGTGACCGACCCGCCGCCCGCGTCCGTGACGTCCTGGAGCGTGTAGTGGATGCGCTTGGCGAGATGCGCGCCGTCGTGGTCGAGGTCCCGCAGCACGGCAGCCGCCGCAAGCGTCTTGAACAGCGAGCACATGGGGAACGGTTCGTCGGCCCGGTGGACGACGCTCCGGCCGGTGGCGGTGTCCAGCGCGTACACCCCCAGCCGCGCCCCGTATTCGCGCTCCAGCGCGCTCAGCCCCGCCACCGGTGAAGCGGCGCGGGCCGTACCCGCCGGCAGCGCCGCGGCCAGTGCCGCCCCCGCCCCCACGGTCAGCAGTGCGCGTCGAGACGTCCATGCGTCCGGGGTCCTCACGTCAGGTTCTCCTCTTCCTGGCCGGTCATGTGCCCCCGAAGACGTCAAACGTGATCAATTCGGTTCCGCCGCATTGATGTACCAGTGGGGTGTACTAGCGGTACACCCTGCTGGTGTGTACCGTGAGTGCATGACTCCGCTCCCTCGCTTCCATCGACTGCCGGCCGAGCGACAGGAGGCGATGCTCGCCGTCGCCCGCGCGCACTTCGCCGAACACGGACCCGCGTCCGCCTCGTACAACAAGATCATTGAGGCCGCGGGCTTCTCGAAGACCGCCGCCTACCAGTACTTCGACGGCCGGGAGGACCTCCTCGCCGCCGTTCTCGACGACGTGCTCGACCGCCTGCTCGGCGTGCTCGGGCCCTGGACCCCGGCCCCCGACGAGGCCGACTTCTGGGCCCGGCTGGAAGCCGGATCGCACGCCCTGGTCGCCCACTTGCGCGCCCACCCGGACGATCTGGCCCTCGCCGACACCGCCGTCGGGCGGGCTCAGGACGGCATTTGGCTGGGCTGGTTCGGGGCCGTGGTCGAGGACGGACAGCGGCTCGGATTCATCCGGACGGACGTGGACCCGGCCCTGCTGGCCGGCGCGACCGCGGCCGTGATGCGGGCGGCCGACGAATGGGCCCTGGGCGCGCTGCGCTCGGCGCGGCCGACGGCGCAGGCCGTGCCGGGCGGCGAGCAGGTCTGGAGCCTGCTGCGGGGGCTGTGGAACGGCGGAGCCGACGGAGGGGCCGGGCATGCGCACTGACCTGGAGATCCGCTGGGAGATACCGCCCACCTCCCCGGGACCGCTGGGCCGCCTGGAGCGGTTCATGGGGCCGGGCAAGTCCCGCTCGGAGTCGGCGGTGGAGATTCTCGGCGCGGGCGGGTGCGCGGTGCTGCTCGCGGCCGGGGTGTGGTCGTCGGGGATCCACCGTGACTGGAACGGCCTCCAGTGGGCCGTGGTGGTGCTGATCGGCCTTGATCTGCTCGGGGGGATCCTCACCAACGCGACGAACTCCGCGAAGCGCTGGTACCACCGCCAGGACCCCGGGGCCCGGCGCGCCCGCCTGCTCTTCGTCGGCGCGCACGTGCTCCACCTCGCCGCGATGGGTCTCCTGGTGCTCGGCGGGGACCGCGGCTGGACCCTGGGCAACACCGCGCTGCTGCTCTGTGCCGCCGTGGTCGTGGAGTTCACGCCCGTCCATCTCAAGCGCCCCGCGGCCATGGCCGGTTACTCCGCCGCCGTCGTGGTCAACCTGTTCTGGCTGCCCGTGCCCTCCGCCCTCGCCTGGTTCGCACCGCTCTTCTTCCTGAAGCTCCTGGTGTGCCACCTCGTGCCCGAGGCGCCGCTGGAACGGCGGCGCGATGTCTGACCCCGACGCGGCTCCCGGTCCCGGTCCCGGTCCCGGTCCGGCTACCGGTCCCGGTGGCGGCCGCCTGGACCGCGACGACGCTCCGCCACCCGCGCGGTGCGCGCCCGTGCTCGCCGCGGCCTTCGTCCGCGAACCCGCCATGACCTGGATCGCGGGCGGATCGGACCGCGTACGGCAGGCCTGGTTCGCCGCCACCCTGCGTACGCACGCCACGCTCCCCGGAGCCCGCCGCCACCTGCTGACCGACCGTCACGGTCGGCCCGTCGCCGCCGCCGTCCTCACCCCGCCCGCCACCGTCCCCTCGGGTGCGGCCCGGGCGGCCTGGGCGGCCCGCACCCTGGTGGGCTGCGGCCCGCGCACCCTGGTACGGACACTGCGCTATCTGCACGCCGCCGAGGCCGAAACCCCGGCCGGGGCCTGGACCCTGGAGTTCATCGGCGTGGAGCCCGAGGCGGCGGGGCGGGGTGCCGGAGGGCGGCTCCTCGGCCACCTGCTCAGCGCGACCCCCGCGCCCGGGGGCATCTTCCTCACCACCGCCGACGAGGCGAACGTCCGGCTCTATCACCGCTTCGGCTTCACCACCCTGCGGCGCCTGACCGTGGGCCCCCTGGAGGTGACGGCGATGTGGCGACCGGCCGCGGCCGAGCAGACACGCTGTAGCAGGTGAGGGCAGCGCCATGAACTGACCGCCGCGCCGTTTTTCGGCCGTGTTCGTGAGCAAGGCCGAAAATCGTTCACAACCCCGGCAAACCACCTGCGGTGCAAGATCACTGCATCGAGGTAATGCCAACGGTTTTCAGGCTCAAAGCGGGTGTACCGGCCGCTACTGTTCCCCCGGATCTGGACGGAATTCCCGGATAATCCCCCCTTTTTCCTCGTTCCTCGGTGACGTGCGCATCCGCCGATCACCACCCTTACGAAGGAGAGCTCGCCCGATGACCGTTGACACCAGCCCGGAAGCCCAGCTGGAGCCGCCGCGGCAGTCCAGCCTGAGCACGGCGGCTGCCCGCAACCTTGCCAGCACGACCAAGTCCGCCCCGCAGATGCAGGAGATCACCTCCCGCTGGCTGCTGCGGATGCTCCCCTGGGTCGAGACCAAGGGCGGCACCTACCGGGTCAACCGCCGGCTGACGTACACCGTGGGCGACGGCACCATCGAGTTCGTCCAGGACGGCGCGAACGTCCGGGTGATCCCGCGCGAGCTCGGCGAACTGGCGCTGCTGCGCGGCTTCGAGGACGACGAGGTGCTGACCGCGATCGCCGGCCGGTGCGTCCAGCGCGACTTCCGGGCCGGTGAGGTGATCGTCGAGCGCGGTACCCCCGCCGACCAGATCCACCTGATCGCCCACGGCCGGATCAGCCAGACCTCCGTCGGCAAGTACGGCGACGACGTCGCCGTCGCCGTGCTCGCCGACGGTGACCGGTTCGGTGAGAACGCCCTGCTGGACGGGGACGCCACCTGGGACTACACGGCCACCGCCGAGACCCCCGGCATCCTGCTCACCCTCTCCCGCGGCGACTTCGCCTCCGTGCTCGCCGTGGCGCCGCAACTCCAGGACCACATCAACCGGTTCAGCTCGCTCCCGAACCAGCGCCAGAACCGGCACGGCGAGGCCGAGATCGCGATGTCCGCCGGCCACACCGGCGAGGCGGACCTGCCCGGCGCATTCGTCGACTACGAGCTCAAGCCCCGCGAGTACGAACTCTCCATCGCCCAGACCGTGCTGCGGATCCACACCAGGGTCGCCGACCTCTACAACGGGCCGCACAACCAGACCGAGGAACAGCTCAGGCTCACCATCGAGGCGCTGCGCGAGCGCCAGGAGCACGAGCTGATCAACAACCGGGACTTCGGTCTCCTCCACAACGCCGCCTTCAAGCAGCGGATCCAGACCCACTCCGGCCCGCCGACCCCGGACGACCTCGACGAGCTGCTCTGCCGCCGCCGCGGTTCCAAGTTCTTCCTCGCCCACCCCCGGACGATCGCCGCGATCGGGCGCGAGTTCAACGCCCGCGGCCTCTACCCGGACCACGTCGACGTCGGCGGGCAGTCGGTCCCGGCCTGGCGCGGGGTCCCGATCCTGCCCTGCAACAAGATCCCGATCAGCAAGGAGAACACCAGCTCGGTGCTCGTCATGCGCACCGGCGAGGACAATCAGGGTGTCATCGGTCTGCGCCAGACCGGCCTGCCGGAGGAGTACGAGCCGGGCCTCTCGGTGCGCTTCATGGGGATCAGCGAGCAGGCGATCATCTCCTACCTGGTCACCACCTACTTCTCCGCCGCCATCCTGGTGCCCGACGCGCTCGGTGTGCTGGAGAACGTGCAGATCGCCCGCAGGCGGGACTAAGAGGACCTGCCCGACGGCCGTGACAGCCAGGACCTCTGCCTGTCCTGGCCCGCCGAGCATGCCCGGGATCCGGGACAACCCACTTATCTCTCCGAGGAGTTACGGATGCCCGATCCTGGGCCTTCCCCTCTGCAGTCGAGCCTGCCCGCCGCCGTGGCGTCCTTCGGGGCCCACGTGCTCGCCAACACCCTCGCCGCCGGCGTCGAAGCCGCCGCCGGCGCCGGGCCGGGCGAGCCTCCTCCACCGCCCTCGCCCGCCCTGCCCGTCCCGCCCGCCCTGCCGACGGGGCCCCCGGTCCTGACGCCCGTACCCGTACCCGTACCCGACGAGGGTGCGGCCGCGGCCGCCGCGCCGCAGCCGAGTGCCGCCCTCGAACGGATCCTGCGCGGGCCCAGCGGTCTGGGCACGGCGAGCCTGCACTGGGCCCGGAGCGACGCGCCCGCGGCGGCCGCGGCGCCCGGCGCACCCGCGCCGGTGGCCGGCAACCCGATCCCGGGCCTCTACTACCACCCGGTGCCGGAGCCCGATCCGGTGCGGGTGGAGGAGCTCAGCCGCCGGATCAAGGCCTGGGCGCTGGACGAGGTGTCGCTCTACCCGGAGGACTGGGAGGACCAGTTCGACGGCTTCTCCGTCGGGCGCTACATGGTCGCCTGCCATCCGGACGCCCCCAGCATCGACCACCTCATGCTCGCCACCCGGCTGATGGTCGCCGAGAACGCGGTCGACGACTGCTACTGCGAGGACCACGGCGGCTCGCCCGTCGGCCTGGGCGGACGCCTGCTGCTGGCGCACACCGCTCTCGACCCCCTCCACACGACGAAGGAGTACGCGCCGGACTGGGAGGCGTCGCTCCTCTCGGACGCTCCCCGGCGCGCCTACCGCTCGGCCATGGAGTACTTCCTCCAGGCCGCCACCCCCTCGCAGGCCGACCGGTTCCGGCACGACATGGCCCGGCTGCACATGGGCTATCTCGCCGAGGGGGCCTGGGCGCAGACGGAGTACGTCCCGGAGGTGTGGGAGTACCTGGCGATGCGTCAGTTCAACAACTTCCGCCCCTGCCCCACCATCACCGACTCCGTGGGCGGCTACGAACTGCCGGCGGATCTCCACGCGCAGCCCGCCATGCAACGGGTGATCGCGCTGGCCGGGAACGCCACTACCATCGTCAACGACCTGTACTCCTACACCAAGGAACTGGCCAGTCCTGGAAGGCACCTGAACCTGCCGGTGGTGATCGCCGAACGCGAGAGCCGCTCCGAGCAGGAGGCCTACCTGAAGGCCGTCGAAGTCCACAACGACCTGATGCACGACTTCGAGGCCGCGGCCGCCGAGCTGGCCGTCACCTGTCCCGTCCCGAGCGTCCAGCGCTTTCTGCGCGGGGTGGCCGTGTGGGTCGACGGCAACCACTACTGGCACCAGACCAACACATATCGCTACAGCCTGCCCGATTTCTGGTAAAGATGGGAATTGTTCATGACTAGCACCGATCTCACCGCCGCCGCCGGTACCTCCTCCGTGTTCATCCCCGGCCCGGTGACTCCCTATCAGGGGGACATCGCCCGTTATTGGGACCACGAGGCCAGGCCCGTGAACCTCCGTCTCGGCGATGTGGACGGCCTTTACCACCACCACTACGGCATCGGCGACATCGACCACGCCGCCCTCGGCGACACCGAGGACAGCGCATACGAGAAGAAGCTGATCGCCGAGCTCCACCGCCTGGAGTCGGCCCAGGCCGAACTCCTCCTTGAGCACCTCGGCCCCATCGGGCGCGACGACACCCTCGTCGACGCGGGTTGCGGCCGCGGCGGTTCGATGGTCATGGCCCACCAGCGCTTCGGATGCAAGGTCGAGGGCGTCACCCTGTCGGCCAAGCAGGCCGACTTCGCCAACGGGCGCGCGCAGGAACTCGGCATCGAGGACCACGTCCGGGCCCGTGTCTGCAACATGCTCAGCACCCCGTTCGAGACCGGGCAGGCCGCCGGCTCGTGGAACAACGAGTCGAGCATGTACGTCGACCTGCACGACCTCTTCGCGGAGCACTCGCGCGTCCTCGCGGTCGGCGGCCGGTACGTGACCATCACCGGCTGCTGGAACCCGAAGTACGGCCAGCCCTCGAAGTGGGTCTCCCAGATCAACGCGCACTTCGAGTGCAACATCCACTCCCGCCGCGAGTACCTGCGCGCGATGGCCGACAACCGTCTCGTCCCGCAGGCCGTCATCGACCTGACCCCCGAGACCCTGCCCTACTGGGAGCTGCGGGCCACGTCCTCCCTGGTCACCGGCATCGAAGAGGCGTTCATCGAGTCCTACAAGGACGGCTCCTTCCAGTACGTCCTGATCGCGGCCGACCGCGTCTGACCGTCCGCGTCCGACCGTCCGTGTCTGACCGTCCGCGTCCGACCGGACGCGGACCGAAGGGGCCGGGGCCGTCGTCCGACGGCCCCGGCCCCTTCGGGGTGTCCCGGGGCGTACCGGCCCGCCGGCGTACGTACGGGCCCCGATCAGTCCACGAGCACACCGGGGTTGAGGATGCCGTGCGGATCGAGGGCCCCCTTCACGGCCTTCAGGGCGAGGGCGAACGGTTCCGGGCGCTGGCGGTCGTAGCCGGGGCGGTGGTCCCGGCCGACCGCGTGGTGGTGGGTGATGGTGGCCCGGTGGCGGTGCAGGACCTCGCTCGCGACGGCCTTGAGGTCGTCCCAGACGGCGACCTCGTCACCGGCCCGGCCGGCGGCGAGCACGGTGAAGTAGGGCGCCGCACCGTCCGGATACACGTGCGTCAGACGGCAGTTGACGGTCGCCGGGAATCCGGTGGCCTTGACCGCCGCCTCGCCGACCTCCCTGCGCACCTCCTCGATCAGGCCGGGGATCCGGTCCCAGGTGGCCGCCGTCTCGAAGGTCTCCGCGACCGCGCCCATCCGGGCCAGACCGTCGCGGAGGTAGGGCATCCGCAGGAACGCCGAGCGCCAGGCGCTCACGGCCGCGTCGCCGTCCTGACCCTCCTGCGGGCCGCCGGCCCCGCCCGTCCCCCCGTACCGGCCGCCGTGCGAACGGGCCAGCGCGACGGCCCGTTCCAGCCGGGCGGCCACCGGTTCGTCGGCCGACTCGAACCCCAGGACCAGTACGGAGCTGCCGTCGTGCGCCGCGCCCGACAGCGCGGCCTCGCCGGAGTCCAGCAGACGGCAGTTGGCGGGGGAGAGGTCGGACTGCGCGACGGCGCGCACCGCCCCGAGGGCGTCCTGGAAGTCCGTGAACGCGACCGCGGCGGACGCCTTGTGGCGGGGGCGTTCCTGCAGGCGTACCCACGCCTCGGTGATGACGCCGAGGGCCCCTTCGGAGCCGAGGAACAGGCGGTCGGGGGAGGGGCCCGCCCCGGAGGCGGGCAGCCGCCACGAGCTGCTGGTGCCGGCCGGGGTCACGACGCGCAGCGACTGGACGAAGTCGTCGATGTGGGTGCGGCCGGTGGCGTAGTGGCCGCCGGCCCGGGTGGCGAGCCAGCCGCCCAGCGTGGAGAACTCGAAGCTCTGCGGGAAGTGGCGCAGGGTGAGGCCGTGGGGCCGCAGCTGGTCCTCCAGGCTCGGCCCGAGCGTGCCGGCCTGGATGCGCGCTGCCCGGCCCTGGGTGTCGACCTCCAGCACGCGGCCCATGGCGGTCAGGTCCAGGGACATGACGGCCCGGTGGGCATCGCCTCGGTACTCGACGCCCCCGGAGACCGAGGAGCCCCCGCCGTACGGGACGACGGCGACCTGCCGCTCACCGGCCCAGTCCAGCAGGTCGGCCACCCCTTGGTCGTCGGTGGGGCGGGCGACGAGGTCGGGGATGCGGCCGGGGCGTCCGCGCAGGGCGCGCACCACGTCGCGGTAGGCCTTGCCCATGGCGTGCGCGGCGCGGTCCGCGGGATCGGCGGCGACCAGGTGGGCGAGGCTCGGCGGGGGTTCGACGGCGGGGCCGGCGATGGCCAGGTCGCGGACGCGGGGCACGGGGAGCGGACGGCCGAGGGTGCCGGGGAGGAGGGCGCCGATCGCGGTGCATTCCGCGTCGTCGGGATGCGCGTCCGTCCAGCCCCAGCCCCACCAGGACCGGGTGCGGGACGTGGACTGCGTCGGCTGCGGGGTGGTGCCGGCCATGGCGGCGCTCCAGGGGTCGAGGTAATTTACCTAGCGGTAAATTACCTACTGATAATATCGGCTCATGGCAACCCCCTCCCCGCATTCCTCGAAGGCCGGCACCAAGGGAGTCCCGCGGCAGCACCGCCGCCGGCAGATGCTGGAGGCGGCCACGGAGGAGTTCGGTACGCACGGCTATGCGGCCGCCTCGCTCCCCGCGATCGCCGCGCGCGTGGGAGTCACCAAGACGCTGCTGCACCAGTACTTCGGCACCAAGGAGGACCTGTACGTGGCCTGCCTGGTCCCGGTCGGGGACCGGCTGCTGGACACCGTCCGCGCGGCGATGGGGGAGGGCGGGACCGCCCCGAACACGCCGCTGCGCGTGCTCCACGGCATCTTCACCGCCCTGGAGGGGCAGCGGGAGGCGTGGTTCGTGCTCTACGACACCACGCTGCCGCCCGGCGGTGAGGCCGAGCGCCGGGCCTCGGAGTACTGGGCGGCCATCGACCGGCTCGCCGCCGGCGGCACCGCGGAACTGCTGCGCTCGGCCGGATCCGCCGATCCGCTGGACGCCGACGCGCTCAAGTACGTCTGGCGGGACCTGGTCGCCACCCTCGTCCGCTGGTGGGTCAAGCACCCGGAGCAGACGCCGGAGGCCATGACGCGGCGCTGCGCCCGTCTCTTCGCGGTCGCCGCCACCCTCACCCCCGACGGCCGATCCGGCTGACGGACACTGCCCGGGGAGGGGTTACCTCGCGCGCTCCTGCCCGGCCTGTCCGGCCTGCGCCGCCTGTGCGGCCTTCGCGGCCTTGAGCTTGCGCCATACGGTGCCCAGCGCCTCCAGGTCCCGCTCGTCGAGGAGCTCGGTGAAGACCGGGGCCAGGGCTTCGCGCCGGGTGGCGTCCGCCTCGGTGAACACCGTACGGCCCGCCTCGGTGAGGGAGACCTCCACCGACCGGGCGTCACGCGCGGAGGGCGTGCGGGTCACCAGGCCCCGGGTCTGCAGGGCGTCCACGACGCGGGAGACCTGGCTGCGGCTGAGCAGGGTGCTGTTGCCGAGTACGGAGGCGGGCACCGGCTCGGGGCTGGAGGCCAGCCACAGCATGACCTCGAACCAGGACACGGGGAGGTCATGGGCCTTGACCAGGGCCCGGTCGACGCGATCGGTCATGACCGTCCCGGCCCACACCAGCCCGTAGAAGGCGTAGTCGGCCGTCGGCATCTCGGCTTCGGTGAGCTTCTTCGGCATGTCGGCAGTCTAGAGCTTGCGTGCACACGCACATAATTTTATAGTGTGTGTGCACGCACATAAATCACCCCTGTGAAAGGCCCCGCCATGTCGACCTCCTCCGCCTCCTCTGCTTCCGCCTCCGACCGCACCGTCCTGATCACCGGCACCTCCTCCGGCATCGGCCTGGCCGCCGCGATCGCCGCCGCCCAGGCCGGCTGGCGTACGGTCGCCACCCTGCGTGACACCGGCCGCGCCGACGCCCTGCGCAAGGCCGCGGTCGAGGCGGGCGTCGAGCTCGACATCCGACAGCTCGACGTCGTCGACGAGGCCTCCGTCGCGGCCGCCGTCGAGGGTGTCATCGCCGACTACGGCCGGCTGGACGCCGTAGTCAACAACGCCGGCGCCGGACACGTGGGCACCCTGGAGCTCGAATCCGTCGCCGACGTCCGCGAGGTCATGGAGGTCAACTTCTTCGGCGTACTGAACGTCTCCAAGGCCGCGCTGCCGCACCTGCGGGCCACCGGCGGCCGCCTGATCACGGTCACCAGCGTCGGCGGCGTCATCGGCCAGCCCTTCAACGAGGCCTACTGCGCCGCGAAGTTCGCCGTGGAGGGGTACATGGAGAGCCTGGCCCCCGTCGCGGGGGCCGTCGGTGTGAGCGTGTCCGTCATCGAGCCCGGCGCCGTGGCGACGGAGTTCGTGAACAACATCGGCCTCGACCTTGAGGCCCGGATCGCCGCGGCCGGCCCGTACTCCGACGCGCTGCACCACTACGTCGAGCGCACGGTCGGCCAGTTCCTGAACGGCGCGCAGACCCCGGCCGGCGCGGCCGAGTCCGTCATGGAGGCGCTCACCGCCGACCGGCCCGCCTTCCGTATCCAGACCTCGCAGTGGGCCCGTGATTTCACGGGGACCAAGCTGGCCGACCAGGACGGCTCGGCGGTCGTCGGCATGACCGGAACCTGGGTCGCCTGACCTGCCGTGGCGTCCCGGCCGAGAGGGGGGGCGGGGCCCGATCTGTGCTCCGGCCGGAATCGGGTCATGATGGCCGGAGGCGGACGAGGCCGACGCGCGATCCCCGGGAGCGCGCACGGCGGCCCGCCCGGGTCGGGAGGTGACTCGTAGGCATGGACGAATCGCGCAGAGCCTGGTTCACGATCGGCGTCGTCGTCGCCGTCATCCTCCTGGACCTCCTGGCCATCATCCTGATGAACACCCTCGGCTGATGCCCGGTCCCGGTCAGCCGTACATCGCCAGGCGGTACAGCGTCGCAAGCGCGCCGTCGACGGGATGGGGCTGCGGCATGCCGGAGGAGCCGAGCCTGTTCCACCTCTGAAGGTTCACCGCCACCGCCATCTGCCGCTTGCCGTCGGCACGGGTCATGGCCAGCGCCCCACCACCCCAGACCGTGCCGCCATGACCCCAGAAGACGCCCGGACCGGGACCCTCCATCGGGTGCAGACCGAGGCCGTAGTCGATCGTCCTTCCCTCCTGGGAGACGACCGGGACCGTGCGTTGCATCTGCGCCAGTGACGATTGGCTGACGATCTCCCCGGCCAGCAGCGCGCCGTAGAAACGGTTGAGGTCCGCGACGGTCGATATCAGCGAGGCCGACGGCCCCACCCATGACATGTCGTAGACGCTGTAGTCACGCGGCGGATCGATCATGCCGAACCACGCCTCGTAGAGCCGCGAGTGCGGCCCGTCGACGTACGGTCCGGCGGGCAGTTCGGTGTCCCGGAGCCCGGCGCGCTCGATGACGTTCCGGGTGATGTACCGCTCGGCCGTCGTACCGGTCACCTGTTCCAGGAGTTGGACGAGGAGCAGGTAGTTGGTGTTGGAGTACACACCCGGCCGGCCGCCCGGGGCGCCGACGGCAGGTGCGCCGACCCCCATCTCGATCAGTTCGACGGGATCGAACCGCGTGAACCGGTGGTCGTCCAGGCTCTGGGGTCCGGTGTCCGCGAGCGCGGGGAACGCCTTGAGGGAGGGGTAGGCGTACGGGAGGTACTCGGCGAGGCCGCTGGTGTGGTTGATGAGCATCCGGACCGTGATCGCGGCGCCGCGTTCCCCGGGAACCAGCCCCGGCAGATACCGGCCGATCGGTGTGTCGAGACCGATCCGACCGCTCTCGGCCTGTTGCAGGACCGCGGCGGCGGTGAAGGTCTTGGTGATGCTGCCGACGCGGTGCCGCATGCCGGCGGTGACGGGACGACCGGTGGCGACGTCGGCGACCCCGGCGGCGCCGCGCCAGACCCGGTCGCCGTCTCGCACCTCGGCGAACAGGCCCGGCATTCCGGCGCGGTGGACGTTTTCGATGGCTGCGTCCAGTGCCGCGCCATCCAGTGGGTTCTTCACGTCATGCGTCCTTTCGTGTTCCCCGGGGGCGAGCGGCTCCGCATCGCTCGCCCGACCCGGACCAACAGGGCACGAGTGGCATGCCGGCCCGGCCGGCATACTCATGTCCTCATTATGCACGCGGTGCGTGCAACACCAGGCGCACAGGTAGGATGAGATCCGGCGAGAGGAGCGGGATGGCAGGCCGAAGGCGTTGGTCGACCGAAGAGATCCTGGATGCGGCGGCGGAGCTGCTGCGCACGAGCGACGCGGACTCGTTCAGCGTGCGCAAGCTGGCCGCGGCCCTCGGGACCGATTCCTCCAGCCTCTACCGGCACTTCCGCAGCAAGACCGAACTGCTGCGCGCGGTCGCCGACCGGATCCTCCTGGCCGCGATGGACGGGTACCGCCCCGAGGGCGACTGGAAGCAGCGCATCACGTCCCTGGCCCTGCGCGCGCGAGAGGCCTTCGGGCAGCAGCCCCAGCTCGCCGCGGTCTGGGGACGCCATGCGTCGAGCAGCACCGGTTCCCGGCTGGTCATGGAAGAGGTGCTGCAGGCCCTGCGCGCGTCGGGACTGCCCGACGAGGAGATCCCGGCGCGCTACCACCGGCTCGCGGTCCTCCTCGCCGCACTGATCGCCTCCGAGGCCGGGGTCAGTACCGTCACCCCGGAAGAACACGAACAGGGCATGGAGCTGTTTCGCGTGGCGGTTCTGGGCGCCGACCCCGAACGCTTCCCGGCCCTGGCCCACTTCGCCCGCGACGTCCGCCCCCTCGGGGAGGATCGCCGCGCCGCGTTCGAAGAGATCCTCGCCGCCCAACTCGCCCACATCGAGGCCGCAGTCCGCCCGGGCTAGGGGGTGTCCTGCCGATCAGGCCGGATGCCTTCCGTGGACATCTGGTGACGCGTCAGCGCCACCGGGCCGGCGCTGAACCAGTCACATGATCCGCCGGGGAGGCCCCAGCGGCTCGCCGACCGGACGGACGATCTAGGGTGTGCCGATGCAGCCCTTCCCGCCGCCGCAGACACCGGCGAACGAACTCCGGCCCGGCCGTCACTGGTATGCCACAGCGGCCGCGATCGCCGTCGTGCTGATCGTGCTGGGTGTGGCCATCGGTGCGTACCGGCTCCACACCGTGATCGACTCGGTGGACACCGGCCATCAGTTCGCCAACGGCGACACCGTCACCCTTCGGCTCAAGCCGGAGAGCGAGAAGGCCATCTGGATCAGGGACGAGGAATTCGGCGGGCCGGCCGCCCCGGAGTGCAGCATCACCGGGCCGGGCGACCCCGGTCTCACCGATCCGGGAATCGACGTGTTCCTCACCCGTGACGAGACCTGGAATCCGCTCTACAGCATCGACGTGCCACGAGCAGGCGACTACGAGGTCACCTGCTCGTCCCAAGCACTCTCCCAGTACGCCATCGGGGACTCCGGAGCCATTCTCGCGTTTGCCGGCTGGCTGATCCTGGCCATCGCCCTCCCCGTCCTCGGAATCGGCATCTGCGCCGTCATCGTCCTCGTCACCGCCTTCCGCCGCAGCCGCCATCGCAAGCGGCTGCTCGCCGAAGGTGTCGCGTGACCGATCTCTGACAATCCGTCAAATTCCTTGTGTGCGAGGCTTTCCCGGCTCTTCGGTACGCAAGGAACGGAGTCTGCCCGGCCTCTTGCCGTGTCGCCCCGGTTCGCGAATGATGCTCGCGGCGTGTCGGTCGGCGGTGTTCCGTCGTGACGCGTCCGCCCCCCTCGCACCCGGTCGGCCAGGAGGCCCGTTTTGCGGACGAACCGTCACATCCGGAGATCGATGGTGGTCGTCGGTGCCGCCCTCGCGGTGGTCGTCGCCGTTCCCCAGGTGGCCTTCGCGGCGCCGCCCCCGGCGCTCCCCGGCCGAGCCGAAGCGATCGAGCTGACCTACCAGCCCGCCTACGACTACGACACCGACGGCTGCTACCCGACGCCCGCCATCAGTTCGAGCGGGGTTCTCAACGGCGGACTCAAACCCACCGGCGCCCTCAACGGCAGCTGCCGGGACGCCTCGGACCTGGACAACACCAACGGCTACTCCCGCTGGGCCTGCAACAACGGCTGGTGCGCCGTCATGTACGCGCTCTACTTCGAGAAGGACCAGGCCCTGCCCGGCATCGAGCTCGGCGGGCACCGCCACGACTGGGAGCACGTGGTCGTGTGGATCCAGGGCAACGAGGCCAAGTACGTCGCGACCTCCGCGCACGGGGACTTCAACATCCACTCCCGCGACCAGATCCGCTGGGACGGCAATCACCCCAAGATCGTCTACCACAAGGACGGCATCGGCACGCACTGCTTCCGCGCCGCGAACACCAACGACGAACCGCCCGAGAACCACCGCCGCGCCTGGCAGTTCCCCACCCTCGTCGGGTGGTCGGGCTACCCGGCGACCGTGCGGGACAAGCTCACCCAGGCCGATTTCGGCAGCGCGCACTTCGGCCTGAAGGACGGCTCCTTCGCCTCCCACCTGGCGGAGGCCAAGCCGGCGGGCATCCCCTTCGACCCGTACCAGTAACACCCGGAACCCGGCACGTCACGGGCGCCGGCCCCGCACCGAGCGGGGCCGGCGCCGCTGCGCCGTGTCGTCAGCCCGCCCAGATCCTGCGGTACCCCTCGCGGTAACCGGACGGGTCCCAGGACGTGGCGCCGTCGCTGTTGCCGGCCGTGGCGATGTGCACGGGGGCCACGTAGCCGCTGGCCGGCCGGCCGGCGAAAGCGCGGTTGAACTCGTCGACGATCTGCCAGCCCTGCTCGTTCAGCGGCTCGGGCACGGTGGCCGCCTGGAACTGCCTGCTGTTGATCCGCTGGAAGGCGGAGGGGTCACCGTCGCCCGCGCCGATGTTGAAGGGCGGCCCGGAGCCGGGCCTGCCCGCCGCGCGCAGGGCCGGGGCCGCGTCCGCGAAGTAGAGGTCGTTGATGGCGGCGGAGTACGTCCAGTCGTCCTGGAAGCGGGAGAGCAGCGAGGAGACCGCCTGCGGGGTGCGGCTCGCCGCGTCGGGGATGGGGATGTTCTCGTAGCTGAGGAGCCGTACGCCGGAACAGGTGGCGAGCTCCTTGCGGATCAGCTCGGCTTTGTTCTTCGCGAACGGGATCGAGTCGTCGGTGAAGAGGACGACCCCGGCATCACCCGCGGACCGGGCGATGATCCAGTCCGCGCTGATCCTCGCCACGTCCTCCACCTTGGTGGTGACGTTGGTGAACAGCTTCGGTCTCTCGCTCGGGCCGGGGGAGCCCACGGCGTGCCAGCCGATCACCGGGATGTGCGCCGCTTCGGCCCGCGCCATCTGCTGCGAGGTCAGCTGGGGATCGAAGCCGCCGATGACGATGCCCGAGGGCCGCAGGGTGATGGCCTGGCTGAGCGCCGCCTGGATGCCGGCCGGGGTGCCGTCCCCGTCGATCACCCGGACCTGCCAGCCGATGGCCTTCGCGGCCTCCTCGACGCCCTTCGCGACGCCCGCGACACCGGGGTTGGTCATGGTCTGCGCGACGTAGACGATCGACTTGCCGGGGACCGCCGCGGGGCCGGTGGTGGGGCCGTGCCAGGCGGTGTCGGCCTTCTCGGCCCGCGCGACGGCCGCCGAGGCGCTCGCGAGGGTGGCGGGGCAACCGGCCTTGGGCGGCGCGGCGCCGGTGGAGGGGCCGCCGCTCCCGCAGCCGGCGACGAGGGCGGCGGCCGCTGCCAGCAGGGCCGCAGCGGCCGTGCGGGTGGTCCTGCCGTGCGAGAACGGGTGCGGGTGTGAGTGCGAGTCCTTCGGGTACACGGTGCTCCTGACGCGGTGCGCGTACGAACTTTTCTAGGGGGTGCGCAGCCGGCGGCGGGCGGAGTAGCCGGCCAGGCCGACGGCGATGAGCAGGGTGGCCCCGTTGAACAGCGGCGTGGCCCAGAAGTCGGCGCCGAGCTGGCCGATGCCGGCGAGGCCGATGGCGAGGACGGCGACCGCCACGACGGTGCCGAGGGCGTTCACGCGGCCGGGTTTGATCGTCGTGGACCCGAGCAGGGCGCCGACGAAGGCGGGCAGCAGGTAGTCCAGCCCGACGCTCGGGTTGCCGGTCTGCTGCTGGGCGGCGAGGAGGACCCCGGCGAGGCCGGTGACCAGGCCCGATCCGGCGAAGGCGTAGACGGAGTACCGGTGGCTGGGGATGCCGATGATGTCGGCGGTGCGCCGGCTGGAGCCGATGACGTACATGTACCGGCCGAGCGGCAGTCGTTCCAGGACCACCCAGAGCGCGGCCGCGAGGGCCAGGACGTAGTAGGCGGGCAGCGGCAGACCGAGGAAGCGGGAGTCGTAGAGGCCGGTGAAGGCGGCGGGCAGGCCGTCCGGGCCGGGGACGATCCGGGAGCCGTCGGTGATCCAGCCGGTGACGGCGTACATCATGCTGCCGGTGCCGAGCGTGGCGATGAAGGAGTCGATCCGCACGTACTCGACGATGACGCCGTTGAGGACGCCGACCAGTGCGCCGCCGACGATCACGGTGAGACAGGCGAGCGGCCACGGCCAGCCCGTGTTGACGATGAGCTGCATCACCATCACATGCGCCAGGCCGAGGCCGTAGCCCATGGACAGGTCGAACTTGCCGGTGGCGATGGGGATGGTCGCGCCGAGGGCCAGGATGGCCGGGATCGACTGGTTGGACAGGATCGAGGAGACGTTGTCCCGGGTGGGGAAGGTGTCCGGCAGGACGAGGGAGAAGACCAGGAAGAGCAGGACGGCGAGGGCCAGCAGGCCGTAGGCGCCGATGTGGTGACCCCGCAGCCGGTCCAGGGGGGACCGCGGCGGAGGCGAGGACGGGGACGGGGACGGGGAGGGGGACGAGGGCGGAGGCGAGGACGAAGGGGAAGGGGGCATGGTCATCGGTCCGTCGTGGGTCCGGTGATCGCGGGCATGGCCGAGGCGGTTCGGGTGAGTTCGGCGACCGTGAGGGCCGCACCGCTCAGCTCGGTGCTCACGCTCCCGCGGACGAACACCAGAGCGCGATGGCACACGTCCGCGACCTCTTCGAAATCGGTGGAGATGAGCAGGACCGCCAGGCCCGAGGCCAGCGCGTCGTCGAGCAGCCGGTGGATGGTCGCCTTGGCCCCGACGTCCACCCCGGCGGTCGGCTCCTCCAGGACGAGCAGGCGCAGGTGTCCGCGGAGCCATCGGCCGACCATGACCTTCTGCTGGTTGCCGCCGGACAGGGTGGCGATCGGCACCTCGCTGTCGCGGGGGTGCACCGAGAACCGGTCGATGAGGGCGGTGGCCTCGGCGCGCTCGCGGCGGGGCCTGATCCAGTGCGCCGCGGGGGCGCCGGCCGCGCGCGGGTTCGCCAGGAAGTTCTCCCGCACGGTCAGGTCGGCGGCGCAGCCCTCCTCCTGACGGTTGGCCGCCACGAAGCCGACGCCGGAGTCGAGTGCGGAGTGGACCGTACGCGGGCGGTATGGCCGGCCGTCGAGCAGGACCTGCCCGCCGAGGATCGGCCGGGCGCCGGCGAGGGCGCGGCCCAGCTCCATGTGACCGGCGCCGGTCAGGCCCACCATGCCGAGGATCTCGCCGGCCCGCAGGTCCAGGCTGACCTCGCCGGTGGACACGGTCCGCACCCTCGCGAGGCTCAGCAGGGGCGCGCCGGCGGCCGGGGGAGTGCCCGGCGTCCGTCCGGCCGGGGCGTGGCCCACGATCGCGTGCACCAGCCGGTCCGGGCTGTGACCGGCGAGCGGGCCCCGGTCGACCAGCCGGCCGTCCCGCAGGACGGCGAAGGTGTCGGCGACCCGGTAGACCTCGTCGAGCCGGTGGCTGACGTAGAGGATGCCGTGGCCGCGCTCGCGCAGGGTGTGCAGTACGTCGAAGAGCCGCGCGCAGTCGGCGGCGGGGAGGGTGGCCGTCGGCTCGTCGAGCACGATGAGCTCGGCGCGGGTGGCGAGGGCGCGGGCGATGGCGACGAGCGAGCGCTCGGCGGGGCCGAGGCGGGCGATCCGGGCGTCGGCGTTCAGGTGCCCGGCGACGATCCGCAGGGCCTCGTCGCAGCGCTCCCGGGTCCGCCGCCAGGAGATCAGTCCGCGGCGGCGGGAGTAGCCGGTGCCCAGGGCGATGTTCTCGGCCACCGTCATCCACGGGACGAGCCCGAGGTCCTGGTGGATGAAGGACATGTTCCGGGTCGCGGCGTGACTGCCGAGGGGATGGCCGGCCACCGTGACCTCGCCCGTGTCGGCCTGGTGCACCCCGGCGAGCACCTTGATGAGGGTGGACTTTCCGGCTCCGTTGGGGCCGAGCAGGGCGAGGACGCTGCCGCGCCGGATGTCGAGGTCGACCGAGTCCAGCGCCAGCGTGCCGCCGAACCGCTTGCTCAGGCCGCGCAGACGGACGAGGGGTGCGGCACCGGACGGCGAGGGTGGGCTCGCCCAGGTGTCGGGAGCGTCATGCACAGACTTCTCCGGGGGTCGGCCTCCGAGTTCTTCCCGACGGTACGAGGCACTCTACGGTGATAAAGAGGGTCTTTCCCGGCATATCGCCGCGCTGTCTGACCCCAATGGCCGAACGGCCGGGGTCCGGGGGTCATGCGGCGGCCAGGGTGCACTCGGCCCAGATGACCTTGCCGTCGGTGGTGTAGCGGGTGCCCCAGGACTGGGCGAGCTGCGCGACGAGGAACAGGCCGCGGCCGCCCTCGTCGGTGGTCGCCGACTGACGCATGCGCGGGGCGCTGCTGCTGGCGTCGTGCACCTCGCAGATCAGGTTGCGGTCGTGGATGAGACGGACCCGGATGGGCGCGGTCCCGTACCGGACGGCGTTCGTGACCAGCTCGCTGAGCAGGAGTTCCGTGGCGAACGCGGACTCCTCCAGTCCCCACCGGTTCAGCTGGCTCACGGAAGCGGCGCGGACCTCGGAGACGAGGGCCGGATCGGCGTCCAGCTCCCAGGTGGCGATCCGCTCCGCGGGTACGGCGTGGGTGCGGGCGACGAGGAGCGCGATGTCGTCGTCGGGGTGCTCGGGTGCGACGGCGTCGAGGACGGCCTGGCAGGTTTCCTCCGGGGCCCGGTCCGGGTGGGCCAGCGCCCGGTTCAGGGCGTCGAGGGCCACGTCGATGTCGCGGTGGCGGTCCTCGATGAGCCCGTCGGTGTAGAGGACGAGCTGGCTGTGCTCGGGGAGCCGGATCTCGGCCGACTCGAAGGGGAGGCCGCCGAGGCCGAGCGGGGGACCGGCGGGCAGGTCGAGGAGGGACACGGTGCCGTCGGGTCGGACCAGCGCGGGCGGAGGGTGGCCGGCGCGGGCCATCGTGCACTGCTGGGAGGTGGGGTCGTAGATGGCGTACAGGCAGGTGGCGCCGACGATGCCGGTGCTGCCGGAGCCTGGACCGTCCCCGCCCTCCTCCCGGTCGAGGCGCACCATCAGGTTGTCCAGATGGGTGAGGAGCTCGTCGGGGGCCAGCTCCAGCTCGGCGAAGTTGCGGGCGGCGGTGCGCAGCCGGCCCATGGTGGCGGCGGCGTGCAGTCCGTGGCCGACGACATCGCCGACGAGGAGGGCGACCCGGGCCCCGGACAGGGGGATGACGTCGAACCAGTCGCCGCCGACGCCCGACTCGGCGGGCAGATAGCGGTGGGCGACCTCGACGGCGCTCTGCTCGGGGAGGTCGCGGGGGAGCAGGCTGCGCTGCAGGGACAGGGCGAGGGTGTGTTCGCGGGTGTAGCGGCGGGCGTTGTCGATGCAGAGGGAGGCGCGGGCGGCGAGCTCCTGGGCCAGCGAGCGGTCGTCGTCCCCGTAGGGGGCCGGGTCCTGCGAGCGGTAGAAGCTCGCGACGCCGAGGACGGCGCCACGGGCGAGCAGGGGGACCGTGATGAGGGAGTGGATGTTGTGGGCGAGGAGCCGTTCGGCGTGCCGGGGGTCCTGGGCGATCCAGCCGAAGGCGGCCCGCAGATCCGGTTCGAGCACCGGCTGCCGGGTGGCGATGCAGCGCATGTGGGGCGTGGTGGGCCGCAGGCTGATCTGCGCGCCGACCGGGTAGAAGGGGCAGTCCTCGCGGATGCCGTGCACCACCGTGCGCTGCATCTCGGTGGTGGGATGGGGGGATTCCTCCCCGAGCAGTACGCCCCCCGGCAGATCGATGGTGACGAAATCGGCCAACCTCGGGACGGCCGTCTCGGCGAGCTCCCAGGCGGTGCGGCTCACGTCCAGCGTGGTGCCGATGCGGTTGCTGGCCTCGGCCAGCAACTCCAGGCGCCGGCGTGCCGCGACGGCGTACTTGCCCACCTCGGGCTCGCCCACCAGCACCAGCCCTCTGACCCGGCTCTGGGCGGGGCCGACGGCGGGCGCCGCGACGGCCTCCCCGGCGGGGCCTTCGGCGCCCGGTGCGCCGCGTGCGCGGACCGTCGCCGGTTGTGGACCGGGGGTGACGTGAGGACGGAACGCGGGCGGCACCGCGGCGGGGGCATGGGGGTGGGTGGGGGTGGGGGCGTGCCGCTCCGAGTCCTCGGGGAGCAGTGCCTCGACGACGACCCCCTCCACCCCGGCGGCGCTCGTCACGGGGCGGCTGACCAGCGTGACCCACCGGCCGCGGGACAGGGGCACTTCGGCGGCGGCCCGCCGGTCCCCGGACATCAGCTCCGTGGCCCTCTCCTTGAGGGTCGCCTGGTCGCTCTGCTCCAGCTCGCTCTGGAGGAAGTCGGCCATCGCCACCGGGTGCCCGTCGAGGCCGTGCTCGCTGCTCAGGGCCAGGTTCGCGGTGTCGAGATAGGCCTGCAGCAGACCGTGCTCGCGCGCCGAACTCTGGTCCATCAGCCGTCGTTCGATGGCTTCGGCCGCCTTGCGCACCACGGGGATCAGCGCCGGGTCCGCGTCGGTGTAGGGATAGCCGAGGCACAGGACGCCCTGGATGTGCCCGCTGAGCTGGTCGCGCAAGGGGATCGCGGTGCAGGCGCTCGACTGGGACCGCTCGGCGAAGTGCTCGGCGCCGTAGACCTGGCACAGCCGCCTCTCCGCGAGGGTCAGGCCGATGCCGTTCGTACCGGCCACCTGCTCGGCGAACACGAACCCGGGGAGGATCTGGATCGGGGCGAGCTGCTTGAGCATGGATTTCTCGCCGAAGCGGCGGGCGAGCACCATGCCGTGACCGTCGGCGAGGCAGATGTTGGTGCGGCTGCCCGCGAAAATGCTCTGGAGCCGGTCGAGTACGGGCTCGGCGGCGCGCAGCAGCGGACCGTCCGGGTCGAAGCCCTCCTGGAACGGGAGCTCGGACTGCTCCGGTGACAGCCCCAGCAGCCGACTGCGCTGCCACGAGCTCAGGATCGGGCTTCTCACGCTTCCCTCGACCGACTCGCCCTGCAGGAATCGGTCACGGAATCGCACGGGGCCGATGCGGTCTCCGACGACCCCCATGTGCATCACTTCCCCTCACCGGAGCACCCTCGATCGCCAGATTTGAGTATATTCCTCACAATTCGGCAATGAGGTGCGGGAGCGACGTGATCATTGGGTGCCCGCGTCACAGGATCGCGACCGGGTTGACGGGTGAGCCCGTTCCGCCGGGGACGTTCAGCGGTGCCACGACGAGCAGGAACGCGTAGCGGCCCGCCTCGGCGCACGCGGCCGAGAGCGCTTCGAGGTCGAGGTTGTCCAGCAGCGGCACCCCCATCGCCGTGACCGCGAGCGCGTGGACGGGGGAGTGCAGCCCCTCGACCGGCGAAGGCCGTACGTCGCTGTCCCCGTCGCCGCCCAGCAGCGCGACGGCGCGCTCGGCCAGCAGCGGTACGGCGTGCACGTGCCAGCCCGCGCTCGCCGCGTCGGGGTTCCAGGGGCCGAGCTCCCGGCGCCGGCGCAGGGCCCCGGAACGCAGCAGTACCGCGTCTGCGTCCCCGATGGTCACCCCGAGGGCCTCCTCCGCGGCGACGATGTCCCGGGCGTGCACCGCACGGCCCGGTTCGAGCCATTCGACCCCGAGGACGGCGGGCAGGTCGACCAGGACGCCCCGCGTGACCAGGGGGCCGAGCGCCGACACCGCGCCGAAGCGGGCACCCGCCGCATCGACACACTCGCGCGCCGCGCGCCCGTCGTACAGTTGCCCTCGGTAGGCGACGTGCGACAGTGCGTCGAGGTGCGTCACGCTCTTGCCGTGGTAGTCCGCGGCCAGGAAGTCCTTGTGGACGGACGGCTCCGGGACCTGCACGTCGCCGAGGTCGGACATGTAGTGCAGCGCGGGCTTCGCGTTGTCCGGGCCGGGGCGGGTGTCCCAGGGCCGTGCCATCGGGACGACCCTCCCGTCCCGGACCGTGGCGGCGGCCCTGCGCGCGTGTTCCGCCGTCACCCGGTTCCAGGCCCCGCGGTCGGCCGCCGCCCACCGGCCCCACGTACGGACCGACGCGAACAGTGCGTCGAACTCCTGCCGGGAGACGGCGGGCCCGTTCGCCGGCCCGTCGGCGGGGACGCCGGCGGGGGCGTCGGTGGGGTTGCCGCTCATGTCCCCAGTGTCCGGCGGTTCGCCCCCCGGCGCTGGCCGGGAGACGTTCTCCGCGGAAGGGGGTGCCGGTCGCTCGCGCTAGTGTGCGCGCGTGAGCTTTCATGTCGTCATAGGTTTTGGACCCGCCGGCGCCGCCACCGCCCGGCTCCTCGCCGAACAGGGCCGTACCGTACGGGTGGTCACCAGATCGGGCCGGAGCCCGGAACCCGGGATCGAACACGTCGCGCTCGACGCGACGGACACCCAGCGGCTGACCGAAGCCGCGCGGGGCGCGGCCGCGATCCACGGCTGCGCCGCACCCCCCTACCACCGCTGGGCGGGCGACTGGCCGCCGCTGGCCTCGTCGCTCTGCGCCGCGGCCGAGGCGACCGGGGCCGTACTGGTCATGCTCGGGAACCTCTACGGCTACGGCCCCGTGGACGGCCCCATGACCGAGGAGCTGCCGCTCGCGGCCACCGGCACCAAGGGGCGGGTCCGCGCCGCGGTCTGGGAACAGGCGCGGACACTGCACGAGCAGGGAAGGATCAGGGCGGTCGAGCTACGCGCCTCGGACTTCTTCGGACCCGGCGTCACCGATGGCGGCCACCTGGCCGCACGGGTCGTGCCGCCGCTGCTGCGCGGCAGGCCGGTCACCACGCTGGGGGACCCGGACGCCCCGCACAGCTGGACCTACCTCCCCGATGTCGCGCGGGCGCTGGCCGAGGTCGCGGACGAGGAGCGTGCCTGGGGACGCGCCTGGCACATCCCGACCCAGCCGACGCTGTCCGTACGGGAGATGGCCGGGCGGCTCTGCGCCCAGGCGGGAACGGGACCGGTCGCCGTGCGCGGGCTCCCGTCGGCCGTGGTCGGCGTGGCATCGCTCTTCTCCCCGCTGATCCGCGAACTGAAGGAGATCCGCTACCAGTTCGACCGTCCGTTCGTCGTAGATTCGAGCGCCTACGAGGCGGCGTTCGCGGTACGGTCCACCGCCGTCGACGAACAGGTCAAGGCGACGTTGGAATGGTGGCGCGAACGACTCGCGACCAGCGATCGGCAGGGGTGACAGGACAGGGATGGACCACATGGAGGACGCCAGGAGACCGCGGCGGGAGGACATCGCCGTCGTGGGGATGGCGTGCCGGTTCCCGGGAGCACGCAATGTGAACCAGTACTGGCGGCTGCTGACGGCCCCGCAGGCACAGTTCGGGGTGATCCCGGACTCGCGGTGGCGCACCACGGCCTTCACGAGCGACAACTTCCGTGACACCTCGTCGGCGTACACGGACACCATGGCGCTGCTGCCGGACGTGGGCCACTTCGACGCGGCCCACTACGGCATCCCGCCGCGGCGGGCCCGGGCGATGGACCCGCAGGCCCGGCTGCTGATCGACCTCGCCCGCGAGGCCATCCAGGACGCGGGGTGGGAGGCCGACGGCTTCGACCGTGAGGAGACCTCGGTGATCACGGCGCTCACCGAGGGCGGCTACCGCGAACTCAGCACCCTGCAGATCCGGATGCGCCAGCTGGCCGGTGGCGAGTTCGGTGCGCGGCTCGGCCACCCCCGCCTGCTGGAGTCGGTCCGGGCCGTCGACGGACTCAACGGCACCTCCGTGGCCGGGCTCCTGCTCAACATGGGCCCCAACACCATCAGCTCGGTCTTCGACCTGCACGGCGAGAGCTACGCCCTGGACTCGGCCTGCTCGGGCGGACTCATGGCCGTGGCCAACGCCGTGCACGCACTGCGCGCGGGCCGCTCCCGCATCGCCCTCGCGGGCGGCGCCCAACTGATACTCACCCCCGACCTGCTGGTCGGGCTGTGCCGGATCGGCGCCATCTCGCGCAGCGGCCGCTGCCTGCCCTTCGGAGCGCAGGCCGACGGCTTCGTCCTCGGCGAGGGAGCCGGGGTCCTGGTGCTGCGGCCCCTGACCGACGCGCTGGCGGCGGGCGACCGGGTCTACGCCGTGATCCGCGGTGTGGGAACGGCCAACGACGGGACCGTGCAGGGCGGTATGCACCCCCAGCCGGCCGGCCAGCTCCGCACCCTGCGCCGGGCCTACCGGGACGCGGGACTCTCCCCGGACGCGGTGGGCTACCTGGAGGCGCACGGCACCGGAACCACGGTAGGTGACCCCGTCGAGCTCGGTGTCCTGCGCGAACTGCGCGGTGAGCACGCCGAACCCGCCTATCTCGGCGCCGTGAAGGCGGTGGTCGGACACTCGCTGAACTCCGCGGGGATCGCCGGGCTCATCAAGTCGGTCCTGGCCGTGCAGCGGGGCGTCATACCCCCGCAGCCGGAGTGCGACCTGGCCGATCGCTCCGGGCTCGACGC
Organism: Streptomyces sp. NPDC001502; assembly: GCF_042894785.1. NCBI lineage: Bacteria > Bacillati > Actinomycetota > Actinomycetes > Kitasatosporales > Streptomycetaceae > Streptomyces > Streptomyces sp. NPDC001502. The sequence goes on along the minus strand of NZ_JBIAVW010000005.1, from coordinate 239,386 downwards.
CGCTCGGCTGACCGTGGCGACAGCCCCGACGCCGTGGCCGGACCGCGCCGGTCCGCGCCGTGCCGGGGTCAGCGCCTTCGGCTTCGGCGGTACCGGCGTCCACCTGGTCGTGGAGGAATGCACCACGGCGCCGACCGGACCGGGGGCCCTCGCGGCGCCGGCCGGCGGACCGTACGTACTGGCCCTCAGCGCGCGGGACCCGGACGGACTGGCCCGCTACGCCCGGGAGCTCGCGGACACCCTCACCGACGACCGGCCCCCGCTGGCCTCGGTGGCGGACACCCTCGCCCGCCGCACACCCCTCACACAACACCTCACCCTGGTGGTACGGGACGCCGCCGACGCCACCGCCCGGCTGACGGCGGCGGCCGCCGCCGTCGAGGCGGGCCGTACGGAAGGGCTCGCCGGGCACACGGCCACCGCCGCCGAGCCCCGGCCGCCCGCGACGGCGCGGACACCCCCGTGCACCCTGCCGCCGAGCCCGCTGGCCCCGCGCCGCCACTGGGTCGTGGACGACTCGGCGCGGGAAGTCCCGGATCCCGCCGCGGCCACGCCCGCGACACCCGCGGCACTCGCCGTGCCGCGCCCCGACGGCGCGTCCGCCGCGGCCGCCGCGCGGGCCGCGTCCGCCGCCTCCCTCGTGCTCGAAGAGGTCTCGCGGACCGGTGTCTTCCCGCTCTCCGAGCTGAGCGGGCACCTGACCCTGGTGACCGACCTCGGATTCGACTCCCTGATGCTGCAGGAGCTCGAAATCAACATCGCCAAGCGGATACCGGGCTTCCGGTCCGAGGAGCTGTTCTCGCCCGAACTCACCGTCGGCCGGCTGATCGAACTCGTCGATCCGGACCCGGATCCGCACACCGCTGCGGACCGCACGCGTACGGCGGCCCCCGCCGGACCGGCCCCGCAGCAGGAGCCCGTATGGGACGCCAGGACGGCCGTCATCGACGCGTTCCCGGAAGTGGGCGAGTTCGAGCAGCGCCTCGGCCGGATCACCGACAGCGGCGCGGCCAACCCCTACTTCCGGGTGCACGAGGGCAACATCCGGGACACGACCGTCATCGGGGGCCGCACCCTGCTGTCCTTCGGCAGCTACAACTACCTGGGGCTCTCCGGCCATCCGGCGGTCGACGAAGCCGTGCACCGGGCGGTGGACCGGTACGGCACCTCGGTCTCCGCGAGCCGCGTCCTCTCCGGCGAACGGGACCTGACCGTACGGCTGGAGCGGGCGCTGACGGACTTCCTCGGCGTCGGCGACTGCCTGACCCTGGTCAGCGGCCACGCCACGAACGTCACCGCGATAGGGCACCTCGTCGGCCCCGAGGACCTGGTGGTGCACGACGCGCTCGCCCACGACAGCATCCTCCAGGGCTGCGCCCTGTCCGGGGCGGCGCGACGCCCCTTCGCCCACAACGACATGGGGCAGCTGGAGCACATGCTGCGGCTCAACAGGTCCCGCTTCCGGCGGGTGCTGATCGCCGTCGAGGGCGCCTACAGCATGGACGGCGACCTCGTCGACCTGCCCGCCGTGATCGAGCTGAAGAAGCGCTACGGAGCCCTGCTGATGGTCGACGAGGCCCACAGCATCGGCACCGTCGGTGAACACGGCAGGGGAGTGGGCGAGTTCTACGGCATCGACCGGTCCGACGTGGACCTGTGGATGGGCACCCTCTCCAAGTCCTTCGCCAGCTGCGGCGGTTACCTCGGCGGCTCGGCCCGGATGGTGCGCTGGCTGCGCCACACGCTCCCCGGCTTCGTCTACAGCGTCGGCCTGACCCCGGCCAACGCGGCCGCTGCGCTGGCCGCCACCGAGCTGCTCACCGCGCAGCCGCAGCGGGTGCGTGCCCTCAGACGGAACTCCGAGCTCTTCCTGCGCCTCGCCACCGGGGCCGGCCTGGCAACGGGCTCCAGCGCCGGCACCCCCATCGTGCCGTGCATCCTCGGCGACTCGGCGAGAACCCTGAGCGTCGCGGACGGGCTGTTCGCCCGGGGCGTCGTCGCGGACCCGATCTTCCACCCCGCGGTGGAGGAAGGGCTGTCGAGACTGCGGTTCTTCATCACCAGCGAACACCGCGCGGAGGACATCCGACGGGCCGTGTCGATCCTGGCCGAAGAGGTGGCGGCAGCGGCCGCCGGGCGATAAGTGATCCATCTCAGATCAGGGTGCGTTCGATGCGGCTGAGCGTGGCGCTCCGGGCGGGATCGCCGTCCTCGCCCGCCGCGGCGGTGGCCGCCACCGCGGCGTGCCGCTGATCGGCGTCGCCGATCCGCTGGGACAGGAGGTAGGCGATGATCTCCGCCTCCTGCTCCTGGACGTCGTCGTAGGTCGCCCGCAGGAGCATGTCGCGTACGAGTTCGGGGTCGAGGTTGGGGAAGAGGAGGCGCGCGGCCGCCTCGTCCAGCCCGCCTGCACCGCGATGGCAGCAGATGATGTGGCCCAGCTCGTGCAAGATGATGTGCTCCTGATGCGCGCCGGTGGTGTTGGCGTCGTAGAAGATGAGGTCCTCGTCGCGAGCGGCCACCCACATGCCGCATGGATGCGACGAGGGCATCTGCATCGGGACCAGCGTGATCGGACGGTCGCGCACCTCGCCGAGATGGCGGCACAGTTCGGCCACGTCGGCCGCCGCCGGCAGATCGAGTTCGGCGATCCGCTGCGCGCCGGCCTTCCGGAGCTTCTTGAGCCGGCTGCGGCGCTCGTGGTCGGCCGCCCGCTCCTTGCGGGCGCCCCTCATGGCGACTCGGAGGGATCGGCGACGGGCGGCAGGCCCTGCATCTGCCGGTACTGGTCCATGATGGCCGTGATGGCCTGGAGGTTCTCCTTCTTCATCCCCGCCGCCCGCATCGCCACGGCGCGCACCCCGGACTGGCGCAGCGCCTCGATGGCGGCGAGCTCGCCGAGCACGGACTCGGCGACCTCGTCGTCGAAGAAGTAGGCGACCGAGACCCCGAAGAAACGGGCCAGGGCGGACAGCAGGTCGGGTGACGGGTTGGAGCGCTTCCCCGTGCGCAGCTGCGACAGATACACCCCCCCGACCTTGAGTTCGGGATTGACCCGCTTCAGCTCGTCCGCGACCTCGGCGTTGGTCCAGTGCTTGCCCTTGGGGCGGACCGTTCGGAACAGGTCGTCGAGGCGCTTCGCGAGCAGGGGGCGTTCCTCACTCCCGTTCTCGGTGTCGCTCTCGGTCCCGGTCATGGTGAACCATCCTCCCGTCGCCCTTCGGTATAGCCCTCAGCTATACGTCAGTTTCACAGATTAGCTGTCAGTTGACAATTGGCCAGGACTCGGCGAACGTGGGGTCCAGCCGATAGCTGGCAGCTAACTTGCGCTCACGGGGGACGCACGTTGGTCACCGGTGACATCGGACTGGCCCGGCCCTCGGGGGATGGGCCGGGCCAGTACGGGCGGGAGCAACCCGTCCGGCCGCCGCGAGAGCGGGGAAACGGGATACCCGCCCGGTTTGACGGGGGATGCAAACCGGGCGGGAGTTCTCAACTCGCCTTGCCGAGCTTACTGTAGGCGGCTGCCACTTGGGTGAGCCATGCCAGCTCTGCCGCGAAGTTGTTCGTATCACGGTCGTCGAAGTCGCCGGCGTCCTTGTTGTTCCGGGGCACCGTGTGGGTCAGTTTTGCCTGCAAGGCGCGCTTGATCTGTGCAGCTTCGGTGAAGGCCTGCCGTGATTCCGCGCTCCCCTCCTTGGCCGGATCGTGACCCTCTCCCGCGGTGCGGTCGATGTACGGACGCAAGTCCCGCCACCCGTCCCGTATTTCGACGACCCGGCGGTGAAGGCGGTAGTCGAGGTCGGACACCGAGGCGCCGGGCGGCTCCAGGGCGATGTCTGGGGAGGACTCGTACAGGTCCCGCCACAACGGGTAGAGCGCCCGGTACGACCGGTACGTGCGGGCCCACTCCAGGAGCCGGGTCGCCGCCGGGCCCCAGGAGGAGTTGGTCAGGCTGAGCGAGAGCAGGACGATGCCCGCCGCGCTGAAGACCGAGGCGGCGACCTTCCAGGCGCCGATGTCGACCCCGCCCGCCGCCGTGAGGATGTTGACCGTCCTGGCGAGGCAGTAGAGGAACAGGACCACGGCGGTGACCGAGAGCAGCCGCAGGGCCTGGCGCAGCGAGGCGTTGTCGGTCATCCGGGCGTACGGCCCGCACTGGAGGTAGATCGTGACGCACGGAATCGCCTGCGAGACGATGAACGCCAGGAGATAGGTGAGCAGCAGCGGTTCGCTGGTGCCGTCGAAGTCCGAGGCGGGCCGGCCGGTGCCGTCGGCGAGGAAGAAGAGGGCCGCCAGCAGCACGTCGAGGGTGATACCGGTGATCAGCCAGTAGCGGGTCTTGCGTGCGGCCTCCTCGTCCGCCGCGGCCCACCGCAGCAGGATGATCTGCGCGCTGACGCAGAAGGCGACCGCCGACAGGTGCATGAGGAGGACGGCGAGGTTGCCGACTCCCAGCAGGGGCCCGCCCCCCATGGCCAGGGCTCCCATGGTGAAGGTGAGGCACTGGAGGAGCAGAGTGGCGATCAGCGTGCGGTACGCGCCGTCCTTCCAACTGCGCCGGGCCTGGCACAGCCGGTAGACGAGCGCCGCGTACGAGGAGAGCGCCGCTATGACGAAGCAGAGGGTTCTGGTGGTGTTCACGTCCTGGTTTTCTGCCGGTGCCGCGCGGGCGGCGGGCGGGTCAGTCGGTGTTCTCGGCCGGGGGGACCACGAGGCCGATGCTCTCGGCGGCCACGGCGATGGCGTAGTCGAAGAACGCGGCCTCGTCCCGGACGCTGTCGTGGGTACGGCTGAAGACCTGGAACACGAGGAGGCCGATCAGATTGCTCCACAGGACGATGCCGCGCTCGATGATGTCCGAGAACGGGGCCTCGGGCGTGCCGCCGAAGAGCTGCACGGCCTCCGGCAGGAGCAGCGGCGGGCCGGGCACCGGCCGCCGGGGCGGGGTGAGTTCACCGGCCTCCAGCGCGGAGCGCACGATGCCGGCGAGGACCGCGGGAGTGCGCGAGGCCGACGGGACCGTGTCCTGCGGGGCGTGGTAACCGGGCACGGGCGAGCCGTAGATCAGGGTGAACTCGGCGGGGTTGGCGAAGGACCACTGCCGCAGCGCGCGGGTGACCGCGAGGAGCCGTGCGCCTCCCGGCGCACCGGCCTCCGCGGCGGCGCCGTCGGCCCGTTCCATCGCCTCGCCGGACGCGTCGTAGGCGTCGATGACCAGTGCGGTCAGCAGATCGTCGCGGTGCGGGAAGGCGGCTTCGACATCGGCGGAAGGAAGGCCGCTGTCGCGTGCCACGCCGTCCAGGGACAGCCCGGCGGCGCCCAGCTTCACCAGCTGCTGACGCGCGATGTCCTTGATCACCACCGCCAGGGTGATGTCGTCGTCCTCGGTCGAACTGATTGCGGAAACATCCATGCCGGAACCGTACCCGCCGGCAACTGCGGCCGTGCGTACGGTCTTTCGAACGCCCTGGTCATGCGGTGTGATCCGGCCACCGGGCGGGTACGGAACGTTCCGGGCGAATGCGGTCGAGCGGTGGGCGTCAGACGTCGGACAGGGTGCTGGGGCCGCCCGTCAGGGAGACGTGCAGGCCGTCCGGCCGGACCTCGGCGGAGGTGGCCGCGAGCCCGAGCGGGTACTCCTTCGGTGCGCCCGCCTGCGGGCCGAAGCCGCCGGCACCGATTCCGAGCCGGTCGGCGGGGACGGAGCGGCCGAACAGGGTGAGCCCGTCGACGGCGAGGGTGACCTTGCCGTCCGCGAGGACCGGACGCAGCGTCAGCCGCCCGAGCCCGCCCGGGCCGACGTCCGCGAGGACCATCCCCTGCGTCGGATCGGTGGTCACCGAGGCCACCGCCACGGACGGTACGGCGTCGCGGATCGCCGCGGCGAGGGACTGCGTCGAGACCGTCACGTCCGCGTGGGTGCCGCCGACCGTGGTCGTTCCGCCGAGGCGGACGTCGTCCAGCCGGGCCCGGACGCGGACCTGCGAGAGCCGTCCGACCCGGGCGTCGTCGCTGCTGATGTCGAGCCGGGGGATGTTCTCGTGCGCCAGGTCCCACAGGGCCCAGCCGCCGGCGACACCGACCGCCACGTCGTCGCCGAGGCCCGGAGCCGCCTTCGCGACACGGCTTTGGATGTGGTGGCGGACCGTGTACTCGGCCGCGCCGGTGGCGAGGACGGCCAGCAGGACCACGGCGACGGTGATCGTGAGGACGGTACGGCGGCGCAGGGCGGCCCGGATCCTCGTCAGGGGGCGCTTCATCGCCGTTCTCCTCGGGCGGGTGCGAGATCGGGTGTGGTTCCGGGATCTGGTGCGGGATCCGATCCCGCCAGGGGCCCCGGCCCGGCGGCGGGCCCTTCCGGGTCGAGATGCGGCAGGAGCCGGTCCAGCCAGCCGGGGAGCCACCAGTTGGCCCGCCCGAAGAGGTACATGGACGCGGGCACCAGGAGGAGGCGGACCACGGTGGCGTCGATGATGACGCTGACGCCGAGGCCCAGCGCGAGCATCTTGACGGCGACGTTCGTCGAGAGCAGGAAGGCCAGGAACACGCTGGTCATGATCAGCGCCGCGCAGGTGATGACGCGGGCGGTGGCGGCGAGGCCGGTGGCGACGGCCAGGTGGTTGTCCTCGTGCTGCAGCCAGATCTCGCGGATCCGGGAGAGCAGGAAGACCTCGTAGTCCATGGAGAGCCCGAAGACGATCGCGAACATCATCATCGGTACGTAGGACTCGACGGGCACCTTCTCGGTGACGCCGAACAGCGCGCCGCCCCAGCCCCATTGGAAGACCGCGACGACCACGCCGTAGGCGGCGGCGATGGAGAAGAGGTTGAGCACGGCGGCCTTGAGCGCCACCAGCGGGCTGCGGAAGACGGTGAGCAGCAGCAGGAACGCGGCGGAGACGACCACGGCGATGATCAGGGGCAGTTTGGCGGAGAGGGTGTCGGTGAAGGTCTGGGCGGCGGTGGCCGTGCCCGTGAGGTAGCCCGTGGCCCCGGTGCCCGAGAGCGTGTGCGGCACGGTCTCGTCCTGCAAGGTGTGGATCAGGTCCGCGGTGGCCGCGTCCTGCGGGCCGGTGGCGGGCACGACCGTGGTGATGAGCAGGGCGTGGTCGGGGCTGGGCACCGGGGGAGTGACGGAGGCGACGCCCGGTACGGCGGCCAGCTCGCGCCGGAGCGAGGCCGCGAGGTCCTGGCGCAGGCTCTCGCTCTCGACGTGCCTGCTGTCGAGGTGGGTGACGACGGTGAGCGGGCCGTTGGCGCCGGGTCCGAAGCCCTCGGTGATCAGATCGTAGGCGCGGCGGTCGGTCCTGCTGGTGGACTGGGCTCCGGCGTCGACGTGGCCGAGCTGCATGGACGCGACGGGGACCGCGAGTACGCCGAGTACGAGCAGGCCGCCGACCAGGAAGAGCCACGGGCGGCGGCTCACCCTGACGGCCCAGCGGTGCCAGACATCGGCCTCGCCGGTGGGTTCCGCGACGGGCTCGCGGACGTGGAGGCGGTCGATGCGGCGGCCGAGCAGACCCAGCAGGGCGGGAGTCAGGGTCACGGACGCGGCGGCCGCCACCAGGACGCTGAGTCCGGCGGCGACACCGAGGGCGCCGATGAAGCCCACGCCGGAGGCGCACAGTCCGCCCAGGGCCATGGCCACCGTGGCGGCGGCGACCAGCACGGCCCGGCCGCTGGTGGCGACCGTACGGCCGACCGCCTCGGCGGGTTCGGTTCCGGCGTGCAGCAGGGCCCGGTAGCGGGTGGCGAGGAAGAGCGCGTAGTCGATGCCGACGCCGAGGCCCATCATCGCGGCCAGGGTCGGGGCGGCCTGGGCGAAGCCGAAGTGCCCGGCGAGCAGTCCGAGCCCGGCCAGGCTCACGGACAGGCCGACCACGGCCGTCACCAGGGGCAGGCCGGTGGCGGCGACGCTGCCGAAGCCGATCAGCAGGACGAGCACGGCGACGGCCAGACCGATCGCCTCGGAGGCGCGGTCCGCGGACTTGGGGGTGGCCAGCTGGCCGAGCGGGGCCCCGTACTCGACGGTGACGTCGTCGGCGCGCAGCGGCTCGACGGCGGTGTCCACCCCGGCGAGGTAGGCGGGGTCGAAGCTCGCCGGGTTGCCGTCGAAGCGGACGGTCACCTGGGCGGTCCCGCCGTCCGCCGAGACCGCCCCGGGGGTGGTGAGCGGGTCGGCCACCGACAGGACGTCCGGGAGCCGGCCCAGGCCGGCGACGGCCGCGTCGATCGCCGCCCGGTGATCGGTGACCGCGCCCTCGTCGGTGGTGATCACGATGGCGGAGGCCGTGCCGCCGGACCCGGTGGTGTGGGCCGCCAGCAGGTCGGCACCGGTCTGGGTGCTGGTGCCGGGCAGGGAGAAGCTGTCCGCGTAGGTGCCGCCCCAGGTGTGGTTGGCGAGCCCGAGGCCGACCAGTGCCAGTACCCACAGGGCGACGACCCGCCAGGCGTGCCGTGCGCACCAGCGCCCGCTCCGGTGGAGGAGCCCCGGCCCCTCGGCCGATTCAGTGTTCATGGGGCCACTGTGCGCGGTGTGTGTAAGGGGGGCGTGGGCGCATTGTTCGGGGAATGTAAGGGGGCCGCGGCGGCACCCGGGTGCTCAGGCGGCGGGCGCCTGCGGGAGGGTGACGGTGAAGCAGGCGCCGCCTTCCGGACCGTGCCCCTCGACGCGGATGGCGGCGCCGAGACGGCCGGTCAGGCGGTGGGCGATGGCCAGCCCCAGGCCGCTGCCGGCCGGGCGGGTGTCCCGGTAGCGCTCGTGGAGGGCGCCGTGGTCGAAGGCGATGCGTACGTCGTCGTCGGTCAGGCCGGGCCCGCCGTCGCGGACCTGCAGCTCGGCCCCGCCGCCCGTGGCGGCCGGGCGGACGGCGAGGACCAGGGGCGCGCCCCCGGGCGTGACGCGCAGCGCGTTCTGCACCAGGCCGTCGATCAGCTGCCGGACCCGGAAGGCGTCCGTCGCGACGACGACGGGCAGCTCCGGCCGTTCGAGCCGGAGGTCGACGCCGTGGCGTGCGCACAGGCCGGTCCAGAACGCGGCGGCCTCGGAGAGGAGTGCGCGGAGATCGGCCGGGGCCACGTCCAGGCGGAAGTCGTCGGACTCCAGCCGGGCCAGGTCCAGCAGGTCCCCGAGGAACCGGTCCAGGCGCCGGGTCTCGTCGGCCAGGATGGAGCCGACCTCGGGCACCCGCTCCGGCTCGATCAGGCCGTCGGCGAGCGCCTCGGCGTAGCCCTGCAGCGCGGTCAGCGGGGTGCGCAGATCATGGGAGACGGAGAGCAGGAACTCCCGCTGCCGGTTCTCGCTGTGGGCCAGCGCCTCGTCCAGGACATTGAGGGCGCGCCCGATGTCCGCGGTCTCCCGGGGGCCGTCCACCGGGGCCGGTACGCCGCGTTCGCCGTCGGCGAGCCGGTGCGCGATCTGCGCGGCCGTCACGAGCGGACGGGCGATCCGGCGGGCGAGGAGCGCTCCGGCCAGGGCCGCGCCGAGCATGCCGAAGACCAGCGGGACGATCACGTTGCGGCGGATCTGGTTCGTGTTCTCGGTGACGACCGTGTACGGCTCGGTCAGCACGACGGCGCCGCCGCGTACGCCGGGCTGCCCCACCAGCAGTACCTCCCGGCCACCGAGGATGCCGGTGGTGGAGACCGGATCTCCTGCCAGCAGGGCCGATTTGGACGTACGGTCGACGGCCGGGCCGGCCGTTCCGCTCACGGTGCCGTCCCGGGCGATGACCGCGAGCTGCACACCGTTCGGCCCCGCCAGGGCCTGCGCGCCGGTGAAGAGCGCCTCGGACAGGATCGGCAGCCGGCTGAGCACCGTCGCCTGACGGGTCAGCTGGTCGCGTTCACGCTGTTCGGCGCCGTGCGCGGCGGTCTGCCAGGCGATCAGTCCGGTCAGGGCCACCGCGAGCGCCGCCACCACGGTGGTCAGCACCACGATCTTGCGGGCGAGGGAGCCGCGGTGCGCACCGGTGCGGGGGTGGCGGTTCACGGGCCGGGCGCCGTCGCGCTGTACCCGACGCCCCGGACCGTACGGATCGGGCTCGCGTCGCCGAGCTTGGCGCGCACCTGCGAGACGAAGACGTCGACCATGCGGGTGTCGCGGTAGCCGGGGTATCCCCACACCTGGGCGAGCAGTTGCTCGCGGGTGAAGACCTGGCCCACGTGCTGGAGGAGGTGGAAGAGCAGATTGAACTCGGTGGCGGTGAGTTCGACCGGCTCGCCGTCGCGGCGCACGGTACGGCTGACCGGGTCCACGCTGAGCCGGCCGGTGCTCCCGGGCGGCGGGCCGGGCGGGCCCGCCGCCCGGCGCAGTACGGTCTTGACCCGGGCGACCAGCTCGCGGGGCGAGAACGGCTTGGTCAGGTAGTCGTCCGCGCCGAGTTCGAGGCCGAGGATCCGGTCGGCCTCCTCGCCGCGGGCGGTGACCAGCAGCACCGGTGTCCAGTCGCCGGCGTCCCGCAGGGCGCGGCAGAAGGCGATGCCGTCCATGCCGGGCAGGCCGATGTCCAGGACGATCGCCACCGGGTGCATGCGCCTCGCGGCCGCCAGACCATCGGCCCCGTCGGCCTCGACGTGGACCCCGAAGCCTTCGCGGGTCAGGTAGAGCCGTTGCACGTCGGAGATGTGGCGCTCGTCCTCGACGATCAGTACGAGGCCCCTGGACTCCGTCATCACTGCCTTTCAGCCGCGGTTGGCAGCATCGATGCTAACCGCGGCGACCGGCCCTTCCGGTGGGCGCGCCGCCATCCGTACATTCCCCGAACAATGCGCCGGCCGCGCTCCGGAACGAAGGGATATGTCCGGAGTGCTCTTCTGGCTGGTTCTCGCTCTTGCAGTCACCTGGTTGAAAGTGCTTGCCATATTTTGAGGTTAGGCTAACCTAACTGACGTGCAAGCAGCTGAAGAGACCACCGAGGCCACGCCTCCCCAGGGTCATGAACTCTCCGCCCAGGGCGTCACCGTGGCGTACGACGGCGTCGACGTCGTCCACGACGCCTCCATGACGCTGCGACCCGGCGAAGTGACCGTCCTGGTGGGACCGAACGGCAGCGGCAAGTCCACGATGCTGCGCACGACAGCCCGGCTGCAGCGGCCGCGGACCGGCACCCTCGTCATCGACGGGGACACCGACGGCTTCGCGCTGAGCCCCCGTGAGTTCTCACGCCGCGTCGCCCTCCTGACGCAGGGGCGCCCCACGCCGAGCGGACTGACGGTACGGGACCTCGTCGAATTCGGCCGGTACCCCTACCGCGGACGCTGGGGCAGGGACGATCCGGGCGGCCGGGCCGCGGTCGACCGCGCCCTCGCCCTCACGGGCGTCGGGGAACTCGCCGAACGCGGCGCCGAACACCTGTCCGGCGGACAGCTCCAGCGCGTCTGGCTGGCCGGCTGCCTCGCCCAGGAGACGGGCGTGCTCCTCCTCGACGAACCGACCACCTACCTGGACCTGCGCTACCAGGTCGAACTCCTCGACCTCATGCGCGATCTGGCGGACGACCACGGGATCGCCGTGGGCGCCGTACTGCACGACCTCGACCAGGCCGCCGCCGTGGCGGACCGGATCGTCCTGCTCCACGCGGGACGGATCATCGCCGACGGCGCGCCCGAAGACGTACTGACCCCCGAGCGGCTGACCGACACCTACGGCATCCGCATCGAGGTCGAAACCGACCCCCTCACAGGCCAGTTGCGCACCCGCGCGATAGGCCGGCACCACCTGCGTACCGAAAGGCTCAGTACCACCTCATGAGACGACTCCTCCTCACCGTGGCGGCCGCCACCGTCGCGGCCCTCACCCTGACCGCCTGCGGGACCACCGAGCCCGCCGCCGACGACGCGAAGAAGACCGCCGAGCCCCTCACCCTCACCGACGCCTCGGGCGCGAAGGTGGAGCTCGCCGGCCCCGCCAAGAAGGTCGTCGGGACCGAGTGGAACGTCGTCGAGAGCCTGGTGTCGCTGGGTGTCGACCCGTTGGGCGTCGCCGACGTCGCGGGCTACAAGACCTGGAACACCGCCGTCCCGCTCAAGAACGAGCCCAAGGACATCGGCACGCGCGGTGAGCCGAGCATGGACACCATCGCCTCGCTCAAGCCCGACCTCGTCATCGCCACCTCCGACCTGCCGCCGGCCGCCCTGCAGCAGCTGCGCAAGGTCGCCCCGGTCCTGGAGGTCCGCCCCGGCGACGCCGCCGACCCGATCGGGCAGATGACCAAGAACCTGGACCTCATCGCCCAGGCCACCGGCACCACGGCGCAGTCCGACAAGCTCAAGCAGGGGTTCCAGGCGAAGCTGGACCAGGGCAGGAAGGCGCTCGCCGACGCGGGCAAGGGCGGGGCCGCGTACGCCTTCGCGGACGGCTACATCGTCTCCAACCAGGTCTCGATCCGGCCCTACACCAGCGGTTCGCTCATCGGCGGGGTCAGCGAGAAGCTCGGCCTGAAGAACGCCTGGACGGTCCAGGGTGACGAGGCCTACGGCCTGGCCACCAGCGACGTCGAGGGCCTCACCAAGCTCGGTGACGTGGAGTTCGCCTACATCGGCAACGACGGCGACAAGGACAGCAACCCGTTCGCCGGTGTCCTCGCGCAGGACAAGGTGTGGACCTCGCTGCCGTTCGTGCAGAAGGGCAACGTGAACCGGCTGCCCGACGGCATCTGGATGTTCGGCGGTCCCGAGTCGATGAACAAGTACATCGACTCCGTCGTCGCCGCACTGACGAAGTAGCACCATGGCCGTCACCGCAACAACTGCCGCCACCCGTCCGTCGTCGGTCACGTCCCGGACGGGAGCGGCCGCGGTGACGGCCGCGCTGGTCCTCCTCGTCGCCGGTCTCGCCGCCGTGGACATCACCCAGGGCACGGCCGCCGTCGGCGTGCCCGAGGTGTGGCGGGCGCTCACCGGCCGGGCCGACCCGGGCGACGCGTCCGTCGTCATCGCCTCCCGGCTCCCGAGGATGGCCGCGGGGCTGTTCGTCGGCGCCGTGCTGGGCATGGCGGGCGCCGCCCTCCAGGCGGTCAGCCGCAACGTCCTCGCCTCGCCCGACACCCTCGCCGTCAACGCCGGCTCCTACTTCGGCCTCGGCATCCTCGCCGTCTCCGGGGCCTCGCTCCCGCTGCTCGCCTCCTCCGGCGTCGCCTTCGTCGGCGGCCTCGCCGCGGCGGCCGTCGTCCTCGGGCTGTCCGGCCTCGGCGCCGGTACCGTCCGGCTCGTCCTCGCCGGCAGCGCCCTGACCCTCGGCCTCTCCGCCATCACCGAGGGCCTGCTCCTGCTGTTCCCCCAGCAGACTGCGGGCATCTTCCGGTGGAACCAGGGCAGCATCGCCCAGCACGGCTTCGACGGCCTCCTGCAGATGGCGCCGATCGGCCTCGTGGCCCTCGTGGGACTGCTGCTCCTCGCCCGCCGCGTCGACGCCCTGGCCCTCGGCGACGACGCCGCCCGCGGCCTCGGCGTCCCCGTCCGGTCCACCCGGGTCACCGCCGTCGTGCTCGCCGCCCTGCTCTCCACGGCCGCGGTCACACTCGCCGGACCCGTCGGCTTCGTCGGCATGTGCGCCCCCGCCCTCGTCCGCCCGCTCGCCCGCAGGTTCCGCGGGTTCACCCGCAACCGCGCGAGCCTGCCGGTCGCGGGGCTCACCGGCGCGGCCCTGGTGCTCGGCTCCGACGTCCTGCTGCGCGCCGTCGTACGGACGGACGTGGCGGTCGCCGTGCCCACCGGCGTCGTCACCAGCCTGGTCGGCGCCGTCTTCCTCATCGTCATGGCCATCCGGGTCAAGGACACCGCAGGAGCCGCCGCCGCCGACCGGCTGCGGATCAGGAGCAGGGCCGTCTTCCTCGTCACCACGGCCGTCCTGGTGGCCGTCCTCGTCGGCGTGGTCCTGGCCGCCGTACTGCTGGGAGACACCAAACTGCTGCTCGGCGACGTGCTGAACTGGGCGCAGGGACGGGCCGGCCGGACCATCACCTTCGTCCTCGACACCCGGGTGCCCCGCGTCCTCGCCGCCCTCCTCGCCGGCGCCGCACTCGCCCTGGCCGGCACCCTGGTCCAGGCCGTGACCCGCAACCCGCTCGCGGAACCGGGCGTCCTGGGCGTCTCCGGAGGCGCCGCGCTCGGCGCCGTCCTCCTCGTGACGACCGTGCCCCTGGCCGGATCCTGGAGCGTGGCCGGCGCCGCGTTCGCGGGCGCCGCCCTCAGCTCCGTCATCGTCTTCGGGCTGGCCGCGCGCGGCGGATTCCAGCAGAACCGGCTGGTCCTCGTCGGGTTCGGCGTCGCCACCGCGTCGGCCGCCCTCGTCAGCCTCCTGATCATCCTCACCGACCCGTTCAACGCGACGAAGGCGCTCACTTGGCTGTCCGGCTCCACCTACGGCCGGACCCTGCCCGACGTGGTGCCGCTGGCGATCGTCCTCGTCGTGGGCCTGGTCGTGGCGGTCGCCCGGCGCACCGAACTCGACCTCGTGTCGCTCGACGAGGACACCCCGAGGCTGCTCGGACTGAGCCTGGGCCGCGGCCGCTTCGGCTTCCTCCTGCTCGGCGTCCTGCTCAGCGCCACCGCCGTGGCCGCCGCCGGCACGATCGGCTTCGTCGGGCTCGTCGCACCGCACGCCGCCCGTGCGCTCGTGGGCCGGCAGCACACCCGGGTGGTCCCGGTCGCGGTGCTCCTCGGCGCCGTCGTCGTCTGCACCGCCGACCTGGTGGGCCGCACCGTGATCGCACCGGCCCAGCTCGGCGCCGGCCTGATGACCGCGGTGATCGGCACTCCGTACTTCCTGCACCTGCTCGTACGCAGCCGCCGCTAGGGCGTGTTTTGAAAGTAGCGCCGGGCGCCCGAAGGGCGCGGCTCGCGGCGTCTGGTGCCGTGCATCGCAAGGCGGAGGATCGCCCGCCTACTGGACGTAAGCGGGCGTTCCGACAACGCGGCGAGGCGCGGTGCCAGGCGCCGCGAGCCAGGCGGGACTTTTACAACACGCCCTAGCAGCCGCCCGTCGTGGGCGGGCCGAAGGCCGGGTACGGCGCGGTCCTGCGCGCCGTACCCGGCCTTCGCACGCTCAGCCGTGGCTGAAGCGGGGCGGGCGCTTGTCCACGAAGGCGGACATGCCCTCCTTCTGGTCGGCCGTGGCGAAGACCGCGTGGAACAGCCGGCGTTCGAAGCGGACGCCCTCGGTGAGGGTGGTCTCGAAGGCCCGGTTCACGGCCTCCTTGGCCATCATCGCGACCGGTTTCGACATCCCGGCGACGGTCTCGGCGACCGCGAGGGCCTCGGACAGCAGCTCGTCCGCCGGGACGATCCGGGAGACCAGGCCGGCCCTTTCGGCCTCGACCGCGTCCATGGTGCGGCCCGTCAGGCACAGTTCCATGGCCTTGGCCTTGCCGACGGCCCGGGTGAGCCGCTGGGATCCGCCGATCCCCGGGATCACCCCGAGCCTGATCTCGGGCTGCCCGAACTTCGCGGTGTCCGCGGCGAGCAGGATGTCGCACATCATGGCGAGCTCGCAGCCGCCGCCCAGGGCGTAGCCGGAGACCGCCGCGAGGGTGGGCGTACGGACCTGGCCGAGCCGGTCCCACGCCGTGAACCAGTCCGAGAGGTACATGTCCATATAGCTGCGCGGCCGCATCTCCTTGATGTCGGCGCCGGCCGCGAAGGCCTTCGCGGAGCCGGTCAGGACGATGCAGCCGACCTCCGGGTCCCGGTCCAGCTCCTCCGCGGCGGCCACCACCTCGGTCATGACCTGGAGGTTGAGGGCGTTGAGGGCCTCCGGCCGGTGGAGGGTGAGGACGGCCACCCGGCCCTTGCGCTCCAGCAGGATGGTTTCGTAGGTCATGCGGGGGTTCCGTTCCGGGGTCGCAGCGTGTGGACAATCGCCGAGAAGTCGAGGCCGGCGCCCTCGCCCGCGGCGAAGTCGGCGTACAGCTCGGCGGCTTTCAGGCCCAGCGGCGCCTCCACCCCGCCGGCCCGCAGGGCGTTCGCCGCCAGGGCGAGGTCCTTGGCCATGAGGGGTGCGGCGAAGCCGGGAAGGTAGTCACGGTTGGCGGGGCTGCCCGGAACCGGTCCGGGCACGGGGCAGTTGACGGTGAGGGCCCAGCACTGGCCGGAGGCGGTGGAGGCCACGTCGTAGAGGGCCTGGTGGTCCAGGCCGAGGCTCTCGGCGAGGACGAAGGCCTCGCTCACCCCGATCATCGAGACCGCGAGGATCATGTTGTTGCAGATCTTCGCGGCCTGTCCGGCGCCCGCCGTCCCGCAGTGCACAACCTTCTTGCCCATCGCGCCGAGCAGCGGCTCGGCCGCCGCGAACTCCTCGGCGCCGCCGCCCGCCATGAAGGTGAGGCTCGCCGCCTGCGCGCCGACCACCCCGCCCGAGACGGGTGCGTCGAGGGACCGGTGGCCGGCGGCCCCGGCGGCCTCGTGGGCCGCCCGCGCGTCGGCCACGTCGATGGTGGAGCAGTCGACGAACAGGGTGCCGGGCCGTGCGGCGGCCAGCAGTCCGCCCTCCCCGTACAGGGCGAGGACGTGCCCGCCCGCCGGCAGCATGGTGATCACCACGTCGGCCGTGGCGGCCGCCGCGGCGGCCGACACCGCCGGCTCCACCCCCGTCGCGGCGGCGGTTTCCAGCAGCTCCGGCACCAGGTCGAAGCCGAGGACGCGATGTCCGGCCTTCACCAGGTTGGCCGCCATCGGGCCACCCATGTGGCCCAGTCCGACGAACGCCACGGTCCTGCTCACCAGGGCACCTCCTGAGTCGAATCCGCATGGGTGAGCCCCAGTTCGCGCGCGCCGAGCGGGGCGAAGAACCGTTCCACGTCCGCAGGAGCCACCTCCGCCAGGGAAGGCGGTGACCAGCGGGGGCTGCGGTCCTTGTCGATCACCTGCGCGCGGATCCCCTCCACCAGGTCGGGGGAGGACAGCGCCGCGCAGGAGATCCGGTACTCCTGTTCCAGAGCCCGCTCCAGCGGGCCGAGTCCACGCACCCGGCGCAGGGCGGCCAGGGTCACCTTGAGGGCCGTGGGCGACTTGGCCGCAAGGGTGGCCGCGGCCTCCTTCGCCGCCGGGACACCGCTGCCGAGCAGGCGCTCCACGATGTCCTCCACCGTGTCCGCCGCATAGCAGTGGTCGATCCATGCGCGGTCACCGTCGAGCGCGCCGGCGGGAGCCGGACCGACGTACCGTTCCAGCACCTCGTGTACGGAGGCCCCCGCCAGGTCCGCGGCCAGCCGCGGCAGCAGCTCCGAGGGCACGAAATGATCGGCGAGCCCGCAGAGCAGGGCGTCCGCCGCTCCCGCGGGCGCCCCGGTCAGGGCCAGGTGGGTGCCCAGCTCGCCGGGCGCCAGCGCCAGCAGGTACGTGCCGCCGACGTCGGGGACGAAGCCGATGCCCGTCTCGGGCATGGCCACGCGGGAGCGTTCGGTGACGATCCGCACGGTGCCGTGGGCCGAGATCCCGACGCCGCCGCCCATGACGATGCCGTCCATGAGCGCGACGTACGGCTTGGGGTAGCGGGCGATGCGGGCGTTGAGCCGGTACTCGTCGCGCCAGAAGCCGGCCGAGGCGGTGCCGCCCGTGCGGGCGTCCTCGTAGATCGCGCGGATGTCACCGCCCGCGCACAGGCCGCGTTCACCGGCGCCCTCGATGACGACGGCCGCGACGTCCGGGTCGTGCTGCCAGCCGGCGAGCGCCCCGTCGATGCGGAGCACCATGGAGTGGGTCAGGGCGTTGAGAGCCTTGGGGCGGTTGAGGGTGATGTAGGCGGTGTGGCCCTCGGTCCGCAGGAGCACGTGGTCCTGGTCCTGGTCGTGGGCCCCGGGGGTTCCGTGGTTCATCGCAGGGCCTCCGTGAGCCCGCGGGCGACGATGATGCGCATGACCTCGTTGGTGCCTTCCAGGATCTGGTGGACCCGAAGGTCGCGGACGATCTTCTCGATGCCGTACTCGCTCAAGTAGCCGTAACCCCCGTGGAGTTGGAGGGCCTGGTCGGCGACCGTGTAGCCGGTGTCCGTGGCGAAGCGCTTGGCCATCGCGCACAGCTGCGGGGCCAGCGGGTCACCCCGGTCCAGCGCGTCGGCGGCCTGGCGGACCAGGGCGCGGGCCGCGGCCAGCTCGGTGGCCATGTCCGCGAGCCGGAACTGCAGGGCCTGGGCGTCCAGCAGCCGGGCCCCGAACGCCTCCCGGTCGGCCAGGTGCGCGAGGCTGCGGTCCAGCGCGCTCTGCGCACCGCCCAGCGAGCAGGCGGCGATGCCGAGGCGGCCGCCGTTGAGCCCGTTCATGGCGATGCGGAAACCGTCGCCCTCGGCGCCGAGCCGCCGGTCGGCGCGGACGCGGACCCCGTCGAGGATCACCTGGCGGGTGGGCTGGGCGTTCCAGCCCATCTTGCGCTCGTTCGGGCCGAAGGAGACCCCGGCGTCCGCGCGTTCCACGACGAACGCGGAGACGCCGCCCGCGCCCTCCCCGCCGGTGCGCGCCATGACGATGTAGACCTCGGAGGCGCCGGCGCCGGAGATGAACTGCTTGACCCCGGTCAGCACATAACCGTCGTCCGTGCGCTCGGCCCGGGTGCGCAGCCCGGCCGCGTCGGATCCGGCTCCGGGTTCGGTCAGGCAGTAGCTGCCCAGGGACCGGGCGGAGCACAGGTCGGGGAGCCAGCGGGCCCGCTGGTCCGCGTCCCCGTACCGGTCGACCATCCAGGCGACCATGTTGTGGATGGAGAGGTACCCGGCGATGGAGGGGCAACCGGTGGCGAGGGTCTCGAAGACGAGGACGCCGTCGCTGCGGCTGAGGCCGGAACCGCCGTGCTCCTCGCGGACGTAGACGCCGCCGAGCCCGAGGTCCGCCGCCTTGCGGATCACGTCCAGCGGGAAGTGTTTGTCCTGGTCCCAGGTGACGGCGTACGGGCCGAGCTGCTCCTGGGCGAAGTCGAGGGTGACCTCGGCGAGGGCGAGCTGATCGGGGCTGAGGGTGAGGGTCACCGGGCTCATCCCATCGTCGGGATGGTGAAGCTCGCGCTCTCCTTCGCCCCGGAGGGCCAGCGTGAGGTGACGGTCTTGGTGCGGGTGTAGAAGCGGATCGAGTCGGGGCCGTGCTGGTTCAGGTCGCCGAAGCCGGACCGCTTCCAGCCGCCGAAGGTGTGGTACGCGACGGGGACGGGGATCGGCACGTTGACGCCGACCATGCCGGCGCCCACCCGGCGGGTGAAGTCGCGCGCCGTGTCCCCGTCACGGGTGAAGATCGCGACGCCGTTGCCGTACGGGTGCTCGGTGGGCAGGCGCAGGGCCTCCTCGTAGTCGGTGGCCCGTACGACGGACAGCACCGGGCCGAAGATCTCCTCGCGGTAGATCCGCATCTGCGGGGTCACACGGTCGAAGAGGGTCGCTCCGGCGAAGAACCCGTCCTCGTGCCCGGGCAGGGTGAACCCGCGCCCGTCCACGACGAGTTCGGCGCCCTCGGTGGCTCCGATGCCGACGTAGCGGTTCACCCGGTCGAGGGCGTCCCGGCTGACCAGCGGCCCGAAGTCGGCCTCGGGGTCGTCGGAGCGGCCCACGCGCAGGGTGGCGATGCGCTCCGTCAGCTTGGCCACGAGGGCGTTCGCGGTCTCCTCGCCGACGGGTACGGCGACGGCGATGGCCATGCAGCGCTCGCCCGCGGAGCCGTAGCCGGCGCCGATGAGGGCCTCCACGGCCTGGTCGAGGTCGGCGTCGGGCATCACGATCATGTGGTTCTTGGCGCCGCCGAAGCACTGGGCGCGCTTGCCGTGGGCCGCGGCGGTGGCGTAGATGTGCGCGGCGATCGGAGTGGAGCCGACGAAGCCGAGGGCCTGCACGCGCGGGTCTTCGAGGAGGGTGTCGACGGCCTCCTTGCCGCCGTTGACCACATTGAGCACGCCGGGCGGCAGGCCGGCCTCCAGGAACAGCTCGGCGAGGCGCAGCGGTACGGAGGGGTCGCGCTCGGAGGGCTTCAGGATGAAGGAGTTACCGCAGGCCAGGGCCGGTGCGGCCTGCCACAGGGGGATCATCGCGGGGAAGTTGAAGGGAGTGATCCCGGCGACCACGCCCAGCGGCGAGCGCAGGGAATGCACGTCGATCCCGGTGCCCGCGTTGTCGGTGAACTCGCCCTTGAGCAGGTGCGGGACACCGGCGGCGAACTCGACCACCTCCAGGCCGCGTTGCAGGTCTCCGTGGGCGTCGGCGACGGTCTTGCCGTGCTCGCAGGACAACAGCCGGGCGAGGGAGTCCCGTTCGCCCTCGACCAGCTGGAGGAAGCGCAGCAGCACGCGCGAGCGGCGCTGCGGGTTCCACTGCCCCCAGTCGGCCTGTGCCTCCTCGGCGTTCGCGATGGCGGCCTCGGTGTCGGCCCGCCCCGCGAGCGGGACCCGGGCCTGGACGGCGCCGGTGTTGGGGTCGTACACGTCGGTGAAGAGGCCGGAGGATCCGGTGGTGTGCTTGCCGCCGATGAAATGGGTGAGTTCACGGACCATGGGTGCCTGCTCTCGTCAGGTTGGATCCGGGGATGGCACGGCCGACCGGCGGACGGCACCCGATCGGGTGCGCCGCTGGGGAGGGTCGTGGGACCAGGTCGAAAGAGACGACCTATGAGCGCGCGAAGGTGTGCGTGCGCTCCGCCGGATCACCAGGGTCGTGGGTACAAACCGGTGCCATGCGTGTCTGCTCCATCCTCGTGGACAACACGGAACATCCGCGGCCGGTATCCTGACTCCCGGATCCCCGCGTGCCGCCCGCCTTCCCGACAGACCTCGTCAGTGGCGTGTGGATGGCAGCACACTCCCCGGTCACAGTGGCGGGACCGTGCCGGTTTCTCACCGGCTTCCCTGCACCGCGGACCTTGTGCCCACGAACATATAGTTGGACGTCCTAGTAAGTCCAGAGCCGCCGCCGCGCGGCTTCGGCATCCGGCCGCGCCGCCCGCGGCCCGCCGACCGCGTCCGCTGCCTGACGCCCGCTCAGCCCCGCGCCGGGGCCGGGTTCCTGGTCACCGGGTACGGGATGAAGGTGCTGCTGTTCTCGTCCACGGCCAGCGCCCGCCCGAGCGGCGGCACGGCCCGCTGCGGGCAGTCGAGGCGTTCGCAGAGGCGGCAGCCCATGCCGATGGGCGTGGCGGCCGCCGTGTTGTCGAGGTCGAGCCCGTCGGCGTACACGAGCCGCGAGGCGTGCCGGATCTCGCAGCCGAGCCCGATCGCGAAGGTCTTGCCGGGCTCGCCCCAGCCGCCGCGGTGGCGGGTGACGGCCCGGGCGGTCCACAGGTACCGCTGCCCGTCGGGCATGGCGGCCACCTGGACGTGGATGCGGCCGGGCGCGGCGAAGGCCTCGTACACGTTCCACAGCGGGCAGGTGCCGCCCGCGCGGGAGAAGTGGAATCCGGTCGCCGACTGCCGCTTGGACATGTTCCCGGCCCGGTCCACCCGGACGAAGGAGAAGGGCACCCCGCGCAGCCTGGGCCGCTGCAGGGTGCTCAGCCGGTGGCAGACCGTCTCGTAGCCGATCCCGAAATGGTCGGTGAGCCGCTCGATGTCGTAGCGGAACTCCTCGGCGGCCGCGTGGAAGGCGCGGTACGGGAGGATGAGCGCGCCCGCGAAGTGGTTGGCGATGCCGATCCGCGCGAGGGCGTGGACGGGGGAGCCGGGCGGGAAGTCCTCGGCGGCCAGCCGGTCCAGCTCGTCCCCGTACTCGATCAGCGCCAGCTGGGTGGCCATCCGGAACGCCTGCTGCCCCGGCCGGAGCCGGTTCGACAGGTGCAGCACCCGTGCGGCGGGGTCGTAGTGGTGCAGCCGGTCGGAGTCGGTGGCCGTCCGGATCCCGTGCCGGTCGCAGAGCCGTCGGGTCAGCGCGCGGATGACGTCCCCCGGACGGATGCCGATCTCGGCGGCGAGGCCTTCGGCGGCGAGATCGGTGTCGTGGAGGTAGTTCTGCCGCCGGTAGAAGAACTCGCGGATCTCCTCGTGGGGCGAGCGCGGGCTGTCGGCGGCCGCGTCCCGGCCGTCGGCGGCGTCGGCGAGCCGCTCGGCCAGGAGCTGGCTGCGCCGGCCCAGGTCCAGCAGGACCGAGGCGACGGCGGGCATGCGGGTGGCCAGTTCGGCCAGGTCGGAGGGGGAGACCCGGGCCTGCGCCACCTCGTTCGCCAGCGCCTCGCGCAGGTCGGCGACCAGCCGGCTGGTGTCGCGCTCGGAGAAGAACCCCGGATCCACACCGAAGGCCTCGGTGAGCCGCAGCAGGACCGGAACGGTGAGCGGCCGGGAGTCGTGCTCCATCTGGTTGAGGTAGCTGGGGGAGATGGCGAGCACCCGGGCCAGGTCGGCCTGGGTCATCCGCCGCTCCTCGCGCAGCCGTCGCAGCCGCGCTCCCGCGTACGTCTTGCTCACCGCACTCCCTCGCCGCCTGCCGGGCCGGACACGCGCCGGACAGGTACCGGACAGGCACCGGACAGGCACCGGACACGCGTCGCCAGGATACGGGGATCTTCGCGGTCGGCGGGCTTCGCAACCTTGGCAATTTAGGGGCCGAAGATTCGCAGAGTTTGGCAGATGTACTTCCTTGATGGCACTCGGTGTCAGTGCCAGAGTCGGTGCTGCGGCCCGCCGGACACGGTGGCCGGGAAGAGCTGACTGGCCCGATTCACGCCCTGATTTCGGCCATCCAGGCAGTTCGTCCCGGCGGCTCGGCAGCATTGCTCAGCTTCGGCCCATGGCCGGGTTCGGCGGCCGCATCTCATGGACAGGCACAGAGTGCCAATGCGTCGGGTCCACGTCCCGGCTCATTGGCAAGACAAGCGACGGATGGAAACGGTGACGGTCATGGCAGAGGCGAACACGACGGCGGCGGCCGAGCAGCTCAAGCAGCGGTGGGCCGACGACCCTCGCTGGGCGGGCATCGAGCGCACCTACACGGCCGAGGACGTGGTGCGGCTCTCGGGCAGCGTCCGCGAGGAGCACACCCTGGCCCGGCGCGGCGCCGAGCGGCTGTGGCGACAGCTCCACGAGCAGGACTACATCCACGCCCTCGGCGCGCTCACCGGCGGCCAGGCGGTCCAGCAGGTGCGGGCCGGACTCCAGGCGATCTACCTCTCCGGCTGGCAGGTGGCCGCCGACGCCAACCAGGCCGGGCACACCTACCCGGACCAGAGCCTGTACCCCGTCAACTCGGTCCCGCAGGTGGTGCGCCGGATCAACAACGCGCTGCTGCGCGCCGACCAGATCGCCACCGCCGAGGGCGGCACCGACACGACGGACTGGCTCGCGCCGATCGTCGCGGACGCCGAGGCCGGCTTCGGCGGCCCCCTGAACGCCTTCGAACTCACCAAGGCGATGATCGCGGCGGGCGCGGCCGGCATCCACTACGAGGACCAGCTGGCCTCCGAGAAGAAGTGCGGCCACCTCGGCGGCAAGGTCCTCGTCCCGACCGCGCAGCACGTCCGCACCCTCAACGCGGCCCGCCTGGCGGCCGACATCGCCGACACCCCGACCCTGATCATCGCCCGTACGGACGCCCTCGCCGCCACCCTCCTGACCAGCGACGTCGACGAGCGCGACGCGGAGTTCTGCACGGGCGAGCGCACCGCCGAAGGCTTCTACCACGTGCGGGGCGGCATGGCCCCGGTCATCGCCCGCGGCCTCGCCTACGCCCCGTACGCCGACCTGATCTGGGTGGAGACCGGCACCCCGGACCTGGAGCAGGCCCGCGAGTTCGCCGAGGCGATCCACGCCCGGTACCCCGACCAGATGCTGGCCTACAACTGCTCGCCGTCCTTCAACTGGAAGGCCGCGCTGGACGACGACCAGATCGCCAAGTTCCAGCGGGAGCTCGGCGCGATGGGCTACCGCTTCCAGTTCATCACCCTGGCCGGCTTCCACTCCCTCAACCACGGCATGTTCGACCTCGCCCGCGGTTACGCCGAGCACGGCATGACCGCCTACGTCGACCTCCAGGAGCGCGAGTTCGCCGCCCAGGCCCAGGGGTTCACCGCCGTCAAGCACCAGCGCGAGGTCGGCACCGGCTACTTCGACCTCGTCTCCACCGCCGTCAACCCGGCCTCCTCCACCACCGCGCTCTCCGGTTCCACCGAGGAAGAGCAGTTCCACTAGGCCGTCTCTGCGCCGAGTCCTTCCGACGGGTGCCCGAGGGAAGTCCCCCGGGCACCCCACCCACCGCCCCGCTGAGGAGAACCGCATGCCCCTCTCGCCTCTGACCAGCAGCGTTCAGGTCCTCGGTGCGCCGGGTGAGCGCCACGAGGAGATCCTGACCCCCGAGGCCCTGGAGTTCATCGGCCGGCTCGACACCGCGTTCGCGGACCGCCGCCTGGAGGTCCTCAAGGAGCGCCACCGCCGCTCGGGCCATCTGGCCGGCGGCACCCCGCTCGACTTCCCGCTCGCCACGCGCGCCCTCCGCGAGGACCCGCACTGGCGTGTCGCCCCGCCCGCGCCCGGCCTCACCGACCGCCGCGTCGAGATCACCGGCCCGCCCGAGCGGCGGATGGCCGTGAACGCCCTGAACTCCGGTGCCAAGGTCTGGATGGCCGACTTCGAGGACGCCACCGCCCCGACCTGGACCAACGTCATCGGCGGCCAGCTGACCCTGCTCGACGCCATCGAACGGCGCATCGACTTCACCACCCCGGAGGGCAAGGAGTACCGCCTCGGCGAGCAGCTCGCGACCATCATGGTCCGGCCGCGCGGCTGGCACCTCCTCGAAGAGCACCTGGAGATCGACGGCCGGCCCCTGTCCGCGTCCCTCGTCGACTTCGGCCTGTACTTCTTCCACTGCGCCCAGCGGCAGATCGACGCCGGCCACGGCCCGTACTTCTACCTGCCCAAGCTGGAGAACCGGTACGAGGCGCGCCTGTGGAACGACGTCTTCCTCCTCGCCCAGGAACTGCTCGGCATCCCCCGCGGCACCGTCCGCGCCACCGTCCTCATCGAGACGATCACCGCCGCCTTCGAGATGGAGGAGATCCTCCACGAGCTGCGCGAGCACGGCGCGGGGCTGAACGCGGGCCGCTGGGACTACCTCTTCAGCCTGATCAAGACCTTCGGCCACCGCACCGACTTCCAGCTGCCCGACCGGGCCAAGGTCACCATGACCGCCCCCTTCATGCGGGCCTACACCGAACTGCTCGTCCGCACCTGCCACCGCCGCGGCGCCCAGGCCATCGGCGGGATGGCCGCCCACGTCCCCAGCCGGGACGCGGAGGCGAACGCCGCCGCCCTCGCCAAGGTCCGCCTCGACAAGGAGCGGGAGGCCGAGGACGGCTTCGACGGCTCCTGGGTGGCCCACCCAGGACTGGTCCCCGTCTGTCGCGAGGTCTTCGACGGAGTCCTGGGGGAGCGGCCGAACCAGCTGGACCGCACCCGGGAGGACGTCGAGATCACGGCCGCCGACCTGCTGTCCGTACGCCGGATCGCCGCACCCCCCACACGGGAGGGCATCCGCTCGAACGTCGCCGTGGCCCTGCGCTACTTCGACGCCTGGCTGCGCGGCAGCGGCGCCGTGGCCCTGTACGGCCTGATGGAGGACGCCGCGACCGCCGAGATCGCCCGCGTCCAGATCTGGCAGTGGCTGCGCCACGACCAGGCCGACCGGGCGGCGGTCCTCGACCTCCTCGACGCCGAATGCGCGGCACTGGAGGAGGAGAACCCGCGGGCCCGGGTCGCCGAGGCCCGGGACGTCTTCGTGAACACCGCGCTCACCCCCCGCCTGCCCGCCTTCTTCACCCCCGAGGCCTACACCCGCCACCTCGTGAGCCGGACGGAGAACCGCCGATGACCACGTCGATCGCCCCGATCCACCGGGTCGGTATCGTCGGCGGCGGCCAGATGGGCGCCGGCATCGCCGAGGTGTGCGCCCGCGCCGGCCTCGACACCGTCGTCGCCGAGTCGGACGCCGCCGCCGCCCGGGCCGCCCGGGAGCGCGTCGCCGTCTCCCTCGAACGGGCCGTGCAGCGCGGCAAACTGGACCGGATCTCCGCCGAGGACGCCCTGGCCCGGCTCGTCTTCACCGGCGACCTGGAGGACCTCGCCGACCGGCAGCTCGTCGTCGAGGCCGTCACCGAGAACCCCGAGGCCAAGATCGAGGTCTTCGCCGGCCTCGACAAGATCGTGGCGGACCCGGAGGCGATCCTCGCCACGAACACCTCGGCCATCCCGATCATGCGCCTGGGCATGGCCACCGGCCGCGCCGACCGGGTCGTGGGCCTGCACTTCTTCAACCCCGTCCCCGTCCTGCCGCTCGTGGAGGTCGTCTCCTCCCTCCACACCTCGCGCGACACCCTCGACGCCGTGGAGGCCTTCGCCCGCGACGCCCTGGGCAAGACCACCGTCCGTTCCCAGGACCGGGCCGGCTTCGTGGTCAACGCACTGCTGATCCCCTACCTCCTCTCGGCCATCCGCATGGCCGAATCCGGGTTCGCCGCCCCCGAGGACGTCGACGCCGGAATGGAGCTGGGCTGCGCCCACCCGATGGGCCCGCTCAAACTCGCCGACCTGATCGGCCTGGACACCGTCGCGGCCATCGCGGAATCCCTCTACGAGGAGTTCAAGGAACCCCTGTACGCGCCGCCTCCGCTGCTGCAGCGGATGGTGCAGGCGGGTCTGCTCGGCCGCAAGAGCGGCCGAGGGTTCCACACATACGGCCGGGGCTGAGGGGCCCCGGCGGTCTCCAGGGCAGAGGGTGCGCCGGAGACGCACGGGAACGGCGCGGGTGGGGCGAGTGGTGTCGCCGCACCCGCGCCGCACCGCGTACGGGAGTGAGGGGCCGGCGGGTCGCGATCAGGCGGGTCGCGTCAGCAACTGCGCGAGGTCGTCGGCGAATTCCGTGATCCAGTCGAGCAGCGGGCCGCTGCGGGCGACCCGGAAGCCGTGCCGACGGCCCCAGAACGCAGCCTGAACGGCATGGAGTTGAGCCCAGCGCCGGACGCGCTCGCGATCGAGTTCCGCGGCCTCGACGTAGAGGTCCAGCGTGCGGTGGACCGCCTTGCCGAGGTCCTCGGCTCCCAGGAGGGACAACGCACGCGTCTTGAGCAGCGTGCCGCCGTCGTAGGCGGGATCGCCCACGTAGCCCTTGGGATCGACCGCGAGCCACGGCTCGCGGTCCGCCCGCAGGATGTTCCGGGCGTGGAGGTCGCCGTGGATCAGGACGTCCGGCTGGGTGCGCCCCAGTTCGCGGACGGTCGCCACCGCCGCGTCCACCACGTACCGCGGCATGGTGTGCGTCAACTCCTTCTCGTCCCGACGTAGTTGCTCCTCCCAGGAGTCGGCCTGCTCCCGCAGCCGGGGCAGGCCGGCCGGCGCCGGGACGGCCAGCCGGCGGCTGAGCCGCCCCGCCACCGTCACCACCTCGTCCCCGTCCTCGACCCCCTCCAGCGTCGCCGTCCGGACCCGCTCCAGCAGCATCGCGAAACGCTCGTCGTCGCGCTCGTACAGCAGGACGGCTCCACGCCCGCCCCACGCCTCGAACGCGTCCGGCTCGTGGACGTTGCCGGGATGCGGGAAGGAGACCTTCAGCACGGCCGGTACCGCGTCCCGCCGCAGTACCGGGACGATGACTGCGACACCCCCGTGCATGACCTCACCGTCCGGTACGCACTCCCAGCGTGCCAGTAACTCATCCACGATCCCCGGCAGTTCGGCGAGCCATGCGGCTCCGGCCGCTCCCTCGCGCTCGACGGTGCAGTGCGTGAACGCCTCTGGTGTCTCGATCATCCCGGTACCCTACGCTGGGCCGCATGATCCAGCTTTCTGTCCGTCCGAGACCGGCCCTCGGGGCGACTTCGAGCCGCCGGGCGCGCTGAGATGCCGCCCTTCACCTACCGGCTCACCCCGGGTGCGGCCGTCCCCTTCGCCGTCCGGGAGCAGGTGGCCGAGACATTCGTCGCCGCGGCGCGCCGCTTCGCCCCGGAGGCCGGCACCGACCGGCTGACGATCGACAACCCGATGGCGCGGGGGTTCTTCTCCTTCCGGTCCCGATCGGCCCCGAGCGCCCCGGAGCCGGCGGGGCTGTTCCCCACCGGCAGGCCCGGCCCGTCCGGCCCGCTCCCACCGTCCGGTTTCCACGACGGCGCGCGCGTGCCGTTCGACACCGGCCTGGAACTGCTGCGGGCCATGCTGCTGCGTCAGGGCCCCTGGTGCCGGCTGTACACCGAAGGAGGGTTCTTCCTCCACGTCGGGGAACGGCACGACCTCTACATCGGGGGCGCGAGGCCGTACGAGGAGGCCGTGGCACACGCCCGACGATCGGGGCTGACCGTCGAACCGGTCGAACGCTCCCCGTACGACCCCGCCCTCGACGAGACCGACCCCCAGCCGCCCGCGGACGCGGCTTTCTGGACGGCGGTCCACCGCCTGGTCGCCGAGCGCGGCGGGGTACTGGTCGAGGAGCGGTACGTCGCCGGCGCCCATCGCTGGCACCGGCCGGCCACAGCCGCCGAGATCACCCGGGTACGGGAGCTGTTGACCCCGCGGGCCCGGCTGGCGGTCTGGCCGGACCTGACCGACGACATCGAGGCGGTCCGCGCCGCCGTCCTGCGCTCGCGACGGCTCGAACTCCTCGTCCAGCAGCATCCCGACGGGATCCCCTGGGCGCGCCTCGCCGAGCCGTGGATGGGCCGCACCGACATCGCCTACCCGATGATCGGGAGTGGTCCGGGGAGCCGGGCCGGCCTGGTCCCGCTGGCACCGGCCGATCGCCGGCCCCTGCTCGCCGGAGTGCTGCCGGACGCCGACGGCGTCGTACGGGCACGCTGGCGTACCAATCGCACCCCC
Source organism: Streptomyces sp. NPDC001502 (assembly GCF_042894785.1). Classification (NCBI taxonomy): domain Bacteria; kingdom Bacillati; phylum Actinomycetota; class Actinomycetes; order Kitasatosporales; family Streptomycetaceae; genus Streptomyces; species Streptomyces sp. NPDC001502. The sequence goes on along the minus strand of NZ_JBIAVW010000005.1, from coordinate 210,634 downwards.
GCCGACGAACGGCGCACCCTGCTCGCCTCGCTGCGGACCGGGGACGTGGTGACCGGCACCGTGGCGAGCGGCCTGGACGACGTCGGCGTACACGTGCACCTGGACCTGGAACACGAGCGGGGATGGCCCCTGGGCTTCCTGCGGGTCCCCGAAATGTCCTGGGAGTACTTCGAGGACGTGGACGAGGTGGCCCCGATCGGACGGCGGATCCGCGCGGAGGTCCTCCACGTCGACCTGGGGCGGGAGCGCGTGGGCCTGTCCGTCAGAGCACTGCACCCGGACCCCTGGCGCGCCTTCGCCGAAGCCCTCCGGATCGGCGACACTCTCCCCGGCACCGTCACCAAGATCATTCCGTTCGGTGTGTTCGTGCGCATCGCACCGGGCGTCGAGGGCCTGGTCCACGAGACCGAGCTCTCCGGCAGGACCTTCGAGGCAGGGGACGACGTACGCGTCACCCTGCTCGCCGTGGACCTGGAGCGGCGCCGGATCAGCCTTTCCCCGGCCCCCGAGGCCTGAAGCCTGAGCGAGCGGCCGCCGGCGGCGCGTCACTCCAGGAGGGAGAGGGCACCCGCGGCCGCGAAGCCGAGCACGGTCGACAGGCCGGCGAGCCTGCCGCCCAGTTCGAAGGCCTCCGGCATCATCGAGTTCGCGAGCATGGTCAGGACCGCCCCGGCCGCGAACGCCTGCACCAGCCGGCCCTCGGTGCCGGGAACGAACCCCACCAGCCCGTACCCCAGCGCGGCGCACGCGCCCGAGATCGCGGTGATGCCCCACCAGATCCGGTACACCACACCCGGCTGCCGGCCCTCCTCCCGCATGCCCGCGGTGGCGCCGAGGCTCTCCGGGAGGTTCGACAGGAACACCGCCGCAAGGAAAGGGACGCTGATCGAGCCGCCTGCGGCCAGGCCCATCCCCAGCACCAGCGACTCGGGTATCCCGTCGAGCAGGGCACCGAGCACGATGGAGCGGTTCGCGTTGTGCGCGCTCCCGGCCGACCGCTGCGCCGTGGCCTTCTGCGCGAGGGCTCCGTCGAGGAGGAAGAAGGTCAGGGCGCCGACGCCGACGGCCAGGAAGTCCCAGGCGCTCTCGAAGCGCTCCCTGGGCACGAGCTCGTACGCCACGGCCGCGATCAGCGCTCCCGCGCCGAAACCCAGGACCAGTCCGGTCGCCTTCGGCGACGGACGGTAGCGCAGCGCCAGCCAGGCGCCGATGACCAGGGAGAATGCCGCGAGAGCACCCCATCCGGCCGCCGCGAGAGCGTTCATCGGACCTCCTGGACGGCCGTCCCGCGTGGGGAAGGCGACCGGTGCCCATGCTCCGGGCCGCCGTCCGCCCCGACATCCCCCGTACCAGGTGACACAACTGGTGATCACCACTGATCACCGCTTCAGTGGTGACCGTGGGCCGATCACAGTCCGTACCGCCGCGGGAACCCCGGTGACCTCCATGGACCACCGTGCCCCGACCGGCGACCCCATGCTCACGGCCAGGTTCGCGCCCCCGGCCGTGCCGAAGCTGCTGGTCCACCGGCCCGAGCTGCTGGGGCGCCTGACGGCCGGGGCGCAGGGGCCACTCACCCTCGTCAACGGTCCGGCCGGATCGGGCAAGACGGTGCTCACCGCCCAATGGGCGGCCGACGGACGCGCGCCGCGTCCCCCCATGTGGCTCACCGTCGAACCCGACGACGCCCCCGGCGCCTTCTGGGCGTACGTCCTGGAGGCCCTCCACCGGGGCGGGGTGGCACTGCCGGGCGCGGTGGGCAGGCCGACCCGCGCCGAAGGGGTGACCCGGTCGTTCCTGGTGCGTCTGGCGGACGGGCTGGCCGCGTCAGCGCAGCCCGCGGTCCTCGTGCTCGACCAGTTCGACACCGCCCAGCCGCCCGCGACGACCGAGGGACTGGACTTCGTACTCCGGCACGCGGCCGGCGGCCTGCGCATCGTGCTCACCAGCCGGTCGGACACCCTGCTGCCGCTGCACCGCTACCGGGCGGCCGGCGAGATCACGGAGATCCGGCACGCCGACCTCCGATTCACCCACGCGGACGCCGACGCGCTGCTGAGCGAGCACCGGCTGGACATCTCACCCGCCGGAATCCGCCTGCTGATGGAGCGGACCGAGGGATGGGCGGCCGGAGTACGCCTGTGCGCCCTGGCGATGCAGCGCAGCGCCGACCCGGAGGCGTTCCTGCGCCAGTTCGCGGCCGACCGCACCACGATCGCCGACTACCTCCTCACCGAGGTCCTCGACGCGCAGCCACCGCCCACCCAGGACCTGCTGCTGCGCGTCTGCGTCACGGACCGCGTCCACCCGGATCTCGCGGACGCCCTGACCGGCCGGGACGACGGGGCACGGACCCTGGCGGGGCTGGCCCGCGACAACGCGTTCCTGGAGCAGATCGACGCCTCGGCCTGGTACCGGCTGCACCCGCTGTTCGCCGAGGTCCTGCGCGCGCACCTGCGGCAACGCTGCCCCGGGCTGGAACCGCAGCTCCACGGCCGTGCGGCGCGCTGGCTCGCCCGGACCGGGCGGCTCACGGAGGCGGTGCTCCAGGGCGCCGCCGCCGGGGACTGGCAGTTCGCGGCGGCGCAGCTGGTCGACAACCTGGCGATCGGCCGCCTCCTCACGGGCCTGGAGGCGGACCGGCTGGGCCGGGCCTTCGCCGGGATGCCGACCGGGACGACCGGAGTGGCGCCCGCACTGGTCGACGCGGCCTGCCGGCTGGCCGAACAGGACCTGCCCGGATGCGAGGCCGGACTGCGGCGGGCGGACACCGTCCTGGCGGACGCATCCCCCACGGACGCCTCCCGCGCGGAGTCCTGCGGCACGGCGGTGCGGTTCGGCCGCGCCTTCCTCGGCGTACTCGCCGGCCGGCCGGCCGACGACGTGACGGTCACCGAACGGGCCGCCGCCGAGGCCGACCGGCTGCTGCGGGAGCTGCCGCCGCACCTGCTCGCCGAACGCCCCGAGATCCGCGCCCTGCTACTGGCGCACCTCGGCGCCGTCGAGCTGGGCGCGGGCCGCCTGGACCGGGCCGAATCCACCCTCACGGCCGCCGTCGCCGCGTGCGGGCCGCCGGGCACGGAATCCGCGCTCTGCGGTGCGCTCGGCTCTCTGGCCCTGACCGAACTGCTGCGCGGCCGGTTGCGGCAGGCGGCCGAACACGCCCGTGCCTCGCTCGCCGTCGCCGAGCGGTCCGCCCTGCCGCCCGGGCGCCGGGCCGGGACCGACCACCTCGTCCTGGCGGGCGTGGCCGTCGAGCAGGACGACCTGCCGGCCGCCCGCCGCCACCTCGACCTGGCCACTGCGGCGCCGGGGCCGCGCCCGGACCCCGCGACCGCCGCCCGGGCCGCCGTCATCGCAGCCCGGATCGCGGCGGCCGAGGGCGACGGGGACGCCGCGCTCGCCGTCCTGCGCGCGGTGGACCCGCAGGGACTGCCCGCCTGGGCGGCGGACGAGCTGGCCGTGGCCGAGTCGGGCGTACACCTCGCACGCGACGACGCCGACACGGCCCTGCGGGTCCTGGACGCGGTGGAGGCCCCGGACAGCGGCCGGCCGGAGCACGCGGTGGCCCGGGCCCGGGCCCTGCTGGCCGCCGGCCGCGGCGCGTGCGCGGCGGGGGCGCTGGCGGACGTAGCGGGAGACGACGCGGTCGCCACCCCGGTACGGGCCCACGCGTGCCTGCTCCACGCCCGGATCGCCGCGGCGGACGGCGACTCCCAGGAGGCGCACCGGCGCCTCGGTGAGGCGCTGGCCCTCGCCCGCCCCGAGGAACTGCGCCGGATGTTCGCCGAGAGCGGTCCGTGGGTGCGCCGGATCCTGCGCGGGGACCCGCGACTGGCGCGGTCGCACGGCTGGCTGACCCCCCGCGCCCCGGCCCGTACGGTGCGCGCGGCGCAGGGCGACGGGCAGTCGCCGGTGGTGGAGCCGCTGAGCGCGCGGGAGACCGAGGTGCTGCGCAAGGCCGCGGAGCTGCTGTCCACGGAGGAGATCGCGGCCGAGCTGTACGTGTCGGCCAACACGGTCAAGACCCACCTGAAGAGCATCTACCGCAAGCTCTGCGTCACCCGGCGCAGCGAGGCCGTCCACCGGGCGCAGGACCTCGGGATGCTCTGAGCCGCGAGCCGGCCGCCGCGAACGCGTGTCTCGCCCGCACCGGGCGATGCCGAGCGCCGGGCAGAGGGCCGACGATGGCAGGGGAAGGCCGGAAGCGGCCCGGCCCTGGGGGGTGGGTTGGGGGGGGGGGGCCCCCCCCCCCCGCCGCGGGGGAAACCCCCCCCCCCCCCCCCCCCCCGGGGCCGCGGCCGTGTGTGCCGCGGGGGGGGGGGGGGGGATGCCGCGCCGCATTGCCCTC